>JAJYKR010000045.1 GCA_021788415.1 archaeon | reverse complement strand
AGTGAAGCCGTCAAACTGGAACTCAGCCACGGGGACCATGCCGCCGATAGAGAGGCCCACGAATATGCCAGCTATGCTGAGCTCGGCCAGGGGGGTGTCGAAGACCCTGCTGGGGCCGAACTCGTCAAAAAGCCCGCGCGTCACCTGGAAGACGCCGCCGTTCTTTGCCACGTCCTCCCCGAATATCACCAGCCTGCTGTCGCGCCGCAGGCCCTCCCTGAGGGCCATGTTGACCGCGTTCCTGATGTTTATCCCCGGCTTCCCGCCGATGGCCGACGGCTCGGGCGCCGAAGCCGCTGGGCCAGACTGTCCCCCAAGGAACTCGGCCTTCTCCATGGCGAGGACTGGGGTGAGTGAGGAGTAGGTGTAGTCGAATATCGCCTCCGGGTCCACGGGGGGGGTCGCCCTGTAGGCAGCTATCGCCTCGTTCATCTTGTCCTGGGCGGCGGCAGCGACAGCCTCCTTCGTCTTGTCGTCCAGCAGGCCGCGCGACCTCAGGTACTTCTCGAATCTGACGATGGGGCTCCTCCGCTCCCATTCAGCGACCTCATCCGGAGCCTTCAGCTTGTTGGAGACAAGCTCGGCGGTCGTGTGCGGGCCGAGCCTGTAGGTAGAGTACTCGATCAGGGTGGGTCCCCCGCCCCTCCTTGCCTTGTCGACCGCGTACTTGGTAGCCTCATAGGACGCGATGACGTCGTTGCCGTCGACGAGGATCCCTTCGAAGCCGTAGGCGACTGCCTTCTGGGCGATGGTCTTCGACGCCGTCTGGGCGCCCCTCCTGACGGAGAGGGCCCACTGGTTGTTCTCCACCCCGAATATGACTGGCAGGTCGTAGACCCCGGCTATGTTCATCGCTTCGTGGAAGTCCGCCTTGGAGGTGCCGCCGTCCCCGGTGACCACGAATACAACTGACTTCTCCCCCTGCAGGCGCTTCGCCATCGCGAGCCCCGCGGCGTGAGGGAGCTGGGTGGCAACTGGAACGGCCAGCGGGAGCATGTTCAGGTCCCCGGGCGTCTGCATCCCCCTCTCGTCCCCGCCCCAGTACTGCAGCAGCTTGACTGGGGGCATCCCGAAGGCCAGCATACCCGCGGAGTCTCTGTACATGGGGACGTACCAATCTCCCCGCTCCAGGGCGTTGACCGGCCCAATCTGCGCCGCCTCCTGCCCCTTGCCGGGCGCATAGGTCCCGATCTCCCTGAGGGTCGAGAGGTTGGTCGCCTTGTCGTCGAAGAGGCGGCCGAAAACAAGCTGCTCGTAGATCCGTTTCAGAGTATCCGGTGAGAGGTTTGGGTCCTTCCCGCGGATGCCTCCGTCGGGGGATAGCCTCTGAAAGAGAAACTCTTCGGGAGTGGCGAACTTGAAATCAGACTCGCTGAAGATTCGTGGTACCGCGTCGGTGCCAGACCTCTTCATGGAATCTTCTTCGGTCAAGGATTTTTTCTGATTCCGGCGCCCATATAAGATTGGTGGGCTCTACTGTTCCTTTGGATGGCCGTCCTGATGAAGAATTCCCCCGCGCGGTAGCTGCTTCTCACCAGCGGGCCCGAGGCGACGTACAAGAACCCGAGTTCTTCACCCATGGCTCTGTATCGTCCGAACTGTATGGGGTCGACGTAATCGGCCACTTTAAGGTGGCGCGCGGAAGGGCGGAGGTACTGTCCCACCGTGAGGAAGTCCACGTCCGCCTGCCTCAGGTGCGTCATCGCCTGGTATACCTCCTCCTCTGACTCCCCGAGGCCCACCATTATGGACGACTTGGTGTAGACGCCAGGGTCCAGCTTCTTCACGTTCCGCAGGACCGAGAGCGACTGCCAGTAGTTCGCCCGCGGGTCCCTCACCCTGTGGGTGAGAGAAATAGTGGTCTCGATGTTGTGGGCTATGACGTCGGGTCGCGCTTCGACGACAGCCCTCAGGCCGTCGAGGTCCCCCTGGAAGTCTGGGATCAGGACTTCGACGAGCATCCCCGGGTTCTCCTCCTTCACGAGCTTGACCGTGCGGGCGATGTGGGAAGCCCCGCCGTCAGGCAGGTCGTCTCTGTCTACAGAGGTCAGCACTACGTAGGTCAGGCCCATCTGGGAAAGGGCGAATGCGACGTTCTCTGGCTCGAGCTCGTCCAGGACCCCCTGGGGCTTCCCCGGGGTGACCATGCAGAACCGGCATGCCCGCGAGCAGACGTCCCCCATCAGCATCAGGGTGGCCGTCCCGCCCCCCCAGCATTCGTGGACGTTCGGACAGTGGGCTTCCTCGCAGACCGTGTGCAGGTTCAAGCGGCCGAAGAGGGCCTTCAGGTCGTCGTAGTTCTCCCCGATGGGAGGTTTTACAGTGAGCCAACTTGGCTTGAGATCGGCTAGCAATTTCAGCTGCTGACGAGCAACTTCAGCCTGTCAAAATCCTTTACGGAAAAGGTGCCCTCGCAGGCGTAGCAGCCTTCCACCTTGAAGTCGGGCTCAAGGTCGCCGTGCAGGAGGCACATCATCTTGTTGAACCTGATGTAGTCGAGGACCTCGGTCATCGACCGGAGCGCCTCCCTGGTGTCGGGATGGTCCAAGGAGAGCTCCTTGGCTATCTTGTCCGCGGCCTTCGTCACGGTCGGGTCGCCCTCGAGGTTGACCATGATCCCCCTCGTCTTTCTCGCGTAGTTACTCACTGAGGCCTGGGTGACCCCAAGGCGCTTCGCGACCTCCTGCTGGGTGAGACGGTACTCCTCCTGCAGCCTTCTCGCCACCATGGCCCTCAGGGCGGGGAGGGCTGACTTCGCGACTATCTCATAGGGGCTGATGAGGCGGGTCATCGTCTTTTCAATAACGTATGTTATAGTCCGTTATTTAAGGCGATACTCAGGCCGCAACTCACTTTCGCAGCCGACGCTTTTCTGACGATTGGCCGACCGCAAACTTATTGGAGGAGGCCGAGGAGTTTCCCACAGTTCTTGACGCCGCGCCCAGACGACCCAAGGAGACGGTGAGCGGTGCAAGGGCAGAACGTCTTCCAGTTCCTTTCGCCTCCCCTGCTCGCGGCCTTGAAGGAACGGGGATTCGACTCCCCCACCGACCCCCAGGCGAAGCTCCTCCCCATAGTGATGAAAGGAAAGAATGCGCTCCTCATGGCTCCGACGGGTACTGGGAAGACTGAAGCGGCCCTGCTTCCGATTCTTGACGCCATCATCCGCGAGGGCGAGACGAGAGAGAAGGGGACGAAACTGCTG
>JAJYKR010000044.1 GCA_021788415.1 archaeon | reverse complement strand
CGAGCTTCCCTTTCGTGGTCTTCGCTACCGAATAGCGCTTCCCCGGGGCGAAGTAGTCCTTTTCGTAGTAGTGCTCGTCCTGCGGGATGTGCACCTTGCGGTACTTCGAGAGCTGCGCGCCGCTCTGGCCGAACACGAGGCAGGTGTTGTACCGCGACCCGCCGTCCTGCTCGTAGACCGACCCCCCCACGAGCACTACCTTGCTCTCCTTCGCCGCGTCGGAGAGTGCCCGGCTCGTCGGGCCCGGGACCGGTTCAGCGGCCTGTCTGGACGACCTGGAGGTCGGGAAATAGAGGGACGTGAAGAGCTCCGGGAGGCACACGATGTCCGCCCCCTGCGACGCCGCTTCCCGCACGAACCACGTGGCCTTCCTGACGTTGGACGCCCGGTCTTCTCCCATGGACATCTGCACCATGCCGAGCCGGACCTTGCGGGTTGCCAAGCGGGCAGTCCCCGACCCCGCGTCTATTCAAACGCAGCGCGCTACTTCTTCGAGACCGGCTGCCGTATCACGAACCCCGAGCCGGGGCCCTTGACGTCGGACACGCTCATGAAGTACTCCCTCGCCGGCCCCTCCAGGCGGTACCCCTGTTCGAGGAGCCGCCCGAGGAACGGGCCGTACGTCCTCGCGAACTCTTCCGGCGGGCCCTCGTGCCTCGTCTCCGCGATGTCGACCTCTCCAAGCTCCTTGAACTTCACCTCGCCCTGCGACTCGACCGTCCTCGCCACCGGGATGCAGGCGTCGCTCCTCAGCTCGGCCGCAGGGGTCTCAGTGGGGTTGTCGTAGAACATGCAGAACGGGTATCCGACCTGCTCGACCCCCTCCTGGTCGATCCACTCCTTGAGGCGCTTCATGGTCTCGCCGACCCCCGAGTAGGGCCCGCGCTGCTCGGCGTACGCCACAAGCAGCTTCGGGGCTTTCGAGAACGTCACCTCTGGGGGCGCCAACCGATCCGCAGCGAGGCTCCGTCATGTAATAAGTTAGCCGTCCGCCGCAAACGTTTTTCCAGCGCCTGCCACGGGACGTCCAGGCCACATGCTCCCGACATTCACGCTCCTCCAGGACGCCGCGTCCGCCCTGCTGCAGGTCACGAGCGCGAGCAAGCCGGTCTGGGTCACGGCCGTGGAGGTCGTCATCTTCGTCGCGGTAGCCGCCATAGTCGGCACCCTGTTCACGCGGCTCATCACCACCGTCGCGCTGAAGGCGGGCGCCCACAGGGGGGTGGTCCACGCCACCAGGCAGTGGCTGAGCGTCCTCATCATAGTCGGGATAGTAGCCGGCGTCGCGTACCTGACGGGCCTGTCCACCGACATCACGACCCTCACGATATCAGGCATCGCGGGGCTCGCGGTCTCCCTGGCGCTCCAGAACACGCTCACCAACATCATCGCCGGCGTCCTCCTCCTCAACGACGGGATAATCCGCCTCGGGGACGACATCCAGTACGGGGGACCGGGCGGGGTGAGGGGAGAGGTGGTCAAGCTGTCCCTGAGGACCACCTGGCTGAGGACCGCGGACGGCGTCATCACGGTCATCGGGAACGGTAACCTCTCGGCCGGCCCGATCCTGAACCACTCTGCGCGGGCCAGGCTCGAGAAGAAGCTGCGGGTCTAGCTCCCCCAGAAAAGATCCAGCGTGGTCGCGCCCATTATCTCGTCGAAGGAGAAGTCCAGCGCGTCCAGGAGCTGGTCGAACATGGAGTGGGCGTACTCGATGTACTTGTCGGCGTCCACCTCGTCGGGCCTCGCCATCTTGGCGGGCTTCACGTACGGGGGGTTCTTGGTCTTCACGTAGGCGATGATCTCGCCGGCCTTTATCTCCTCCCCCTTCTCCTCCAGCTGCTTCGCCGCCCTGACGTGCTGGGGGGTCGTCCCCTTGTAGTTGTCAGTCGGCTTGCCCATGAGCACCGTGAACGCCAGGTCCTGGACGGGGACCTTCTTCCCCTTCAGGTCGGACAGCATCTTGGCGAGGAGCTCCTTGGTGCTGGCGCGTGCCCGTTCGAAGTCCTCGGGGCTCTTGACGGAGCTGAGGATGTCCAGGGTCTCGTAGAACACCTTCTTGAGATACTCCGGGGTCTGGGACTTCTTCCCCGTCAGTCCCTTGATGTCGACCGTCCCGTCGGGGAGGACGCCGAAGTAGTTCTTCTTCCTGCTGCTGAAGGCCACGTACCTGTACACCTTGTCAAGGTCCAGCTCCACCCCCAGGTCCTTCTCGGCCCAGCTGGTGACTATCGAGATCTGCTCCCTGGACGGGCTCTTCAGGAAGAGGCTGTCTGTGTCGCTATAGAGCACCTCGACCCCCATCTCCTTGCACTTCCCGATCGTCCTCGTGATGGCGTCCCGGCCGAGAGCGGCCGTGGCCTCCGCGACCGGGAGGCAGTAGAATGCGAACGACTCGAACCCGAACGAGCCGTAGGCACCGTTCAGGTACACCTTGAGGCTCTGGGAAACTACGCCGTACAGGTCCCTTTCCTGCTTCGAGAGGGTCTGGTCCTTGGCGAGCTGCTTGTAGTGACCGACCCTGAGGTCCCGCAGGGAGCCGATGACGAGGCTGGTGATGCCCTTCTTCTTCGTGCACTCCCAAGACTCGGTGTCCGGGATCTTGTTCGGGCGGCACTCCGGATGCGTGCAGTTGACGGTCTCGTAGGAGAGGTTGTGCACCTTCATCAGCGAAGGGTAGAGGCTTGCGAAGTCGAGGACAGAGACGTCGAAGTACACCCCGGGGACCGGGTCGATGACGAGGCCTCCCTTGTACTTCTTCCCCTTGATCGCCGCCTTGGAGGAGGCTCCGCCCTTGTCGGCGAGCTCGTCCTGCCGGGGTATCAGCGCGCCAATCCTCCTGTGCTCGTAGAACAGCATGCTCCTGATCCAGTTCGAGATCCCCAACCTCGAGACGTCGTTCATGGGCATCTTGCCGATCCTTGATATCATCAGGAGGAGCTTCATCACGAGCGAGTCGCGCATGCTCGTGAGCTCGTAGGTGAGCTGCGAGTCGTTGAGGCAGTACTCGCCGAGCTTCCTCAAGGGAAGGTCGCCAACTTCCCCTTCGAAGTCTATCTTCGACTTCCCGAGAAGCGACTCCGAGATCCCCCCCAGTGTGTGGTCTGTGTACTTGTTGCTGAACGCGTACACCTGGACCGACCTGTTCCTGAAGAACTGGTACAGGTCGATGTGGATGCCGTGCTTGAGAGTCGCGGCGACCCGCTCAAGCTGAATCGGGTCCTCTTCCTCCGCTATGCCCAGCCTTTTCGCCCGGTGCTGCAGGTACCTGAGGTCGAAGTCGTCCCCGTTGAAAGTCACAAGG
>JAJYKR010000006.1 GCA_021788415.1 archaeon | reverse complement strand
TGACAAGAGCCGGCCACCCCTTGTCCTGGCGTCGCATCTTGCTGTCCACCCCATTGGGCTTCCTCCACTCGGGGTGTATCCTGACGTAGCGCCAGCTTTCCTGCCTGACGAAGGCGGGCCTCTTGTCGGCGACCAGCTTCCGCTTGGCCACCAGCTGCTTCAGCTTGTTCTCTTCGGACTGCTTGCCCTTCGCCATGGATTCTACGACCCCTCCTCCTTATGGTATATGTACAGCCCGTCGAGGAACACCCTCTGGTCCTTCCGCTTTATCTTGGTAGCCAGCTCTATGTTGGCAGCGGTCTGTCCCACGTCTTCCACTGAGACCCCCTTCACGATGACGTCGTCCCCTTCCACGGTCACCTTGGTGTCCCCGACTATCTCGGAGACCCTGGGGGACCTCTCTCCCACGAAGTTCTCGACGAGGACCTGCCTCCCCTTGGTCTTGACTGTTATGGGGAAGTGGGCGTAGACCACCTTCACCTTGTAGGTGTACCCCTTCGTGACCCCGGTCACCATGTTGTTGATTATGCTTGTGACAGTGTTGATTATGACGTTGTCCCTCTTCTTCTTAGAGAACGGCGAGACCACGACTTTCTTCCCCTCCACGCCGATGTTCACGTTGATCTTGTCGAAGTTCTTCTTCGCCTCCCCGAGCTTCCCCTTGACCGAAAGGACCCTCCCCTGGAGTGTGGCGGTGACCCCGTCGGGCATCTCCACTCCGGCCTGCTGTAGGGCCTCAGAAGACATACCCGATGAGCCTCCCGCCTATCTTCTTCTCCTGGGCTTCCACGTGAGACATGACCCCCTGCGAGGTTGACACGATCAGGGTTCCGACCCCGACAGCCGGGAGATACCTGTGCTCCCAGTCCACCAGGCTTAGGGACCTGACGGGGAACCTTGGAGATATGACCCCGCACTTGTTTATCCTGCCGAGCAGCTGGACCCTGAGCTTCCCGCCGACGCCGTCGTCGATGAACTCGAACTCCCCGATGTACCTTTTCTTCTGGAGGACCCTGAGGACCTCGCTCGCCAGGCCCGAGGCGGGGATCACGACGCACTCCTTCTTGTTCCGCATCTCCGCGTTCTGGAGGCTCGCGAAGAGGTTCGCTAGTATGTTGGTGGCTGGCATAGCTCTAACCTCTAGTCGTACTTCCTGAAGCCAAGCTTCTCGGCGACCTCCCTGAAGCACTGCCTGCATAGGACGAGGTCGTAGGACCTGATGACCGCCCCGTACTGTCCGCAACGCTTGCAGTAGTGCGTGGACTTGCCGTACTTTCTCTCCTTTGGATGCCTTTCTTTCATTGGACCGTCACTCCGAAGTTCTCCCTGAAGTACTCGAGGGCCTCGTCCCTCGAGATGCGGTGGGCCTTGCCGACCCGAGAGGTCCTGCGGCC
Organism: archaeon; assembly: GCA_021788415.1. The sequence goes on along the minus strand of JAJYKR010000006.1, from coordinate 15,244 downwards.
CCTCCTCCCGACCGCGAACCCGGGCCTTTCCAGCAGGACCGAGACGTTCATCCCCAGTATCCCGATCGCAGGGTCGTACCTTATGCCTGGGATCTCGATGTGCTCCTTGATGCCGAAAGAGACCGACCCCCTTTCGTCGAAGCATGAATCCTGGAGCTTCTTTTCCCGGGCAGCGAGGAGCTTTTCGATGAGCGGAGCCGTCTTGTCCCCCCTCACGGTGACGAGCACCCCTATCGGCTCCCCCTTGTGGATCCCAAAGTCCCTTACCGAACGCTTGGCTCTCGTCTGGGTCGGAGCCTGCCCCGTCACCTGCAGGAGGACCTTCTTCCCCCTCTCGATGGCCTCCCCGGACTTGCCCAGGCCGATGTTGACCACGACCTTCCCGACCTTTATCCTCCTCATCGAGTTCTGCTGGACAGCTGCCTGGCTCATTGGCTGCCGACTCCTATGGTTATCATCGGGGCCTCGGTCCCGACCGGGAAGACGAGCCTCGACGGTATCTCGGCCTCCCCGCTGGGAAGGGATATCCTGATCATCTTCTCACGTGAGATCGTCCCCTTCTTCACCTCTGCTATCCTTCCTAGCTGCCCTGCCCTTTCCCCGGTGAGGACCAGGCCCATGGAACCCTTCGCCAGCTTCGCCTGCCCGAGCACCTTCTGCGATGGGACCTCGAGGAGGACTGCGTCGCCTGGGGAGAGCCCGAGCCCGTCGTCCACCACTGACCTTCCGTCGTGCAGCCCGTACTGGATGTGCCCCCCCTTCACCTTGGTCTTCGTTTTCACGCTGCAGAGCTTCTTTGCCGCCTCTGACTGCGCCACCTTTGCGAGCGAGAGCCCCTTGGGGGTGGGGACAAGGCGGAAGTCGACCCCTTCGGCAGGGACGCTGACGACGTTGAAGAGGCCAACCGGGAACCTCGGCGTCCGGCGCTCCGTCCCGTCCACCTTCACCTTGCCGGTCTTCAGCATGAACTTCAGCTCCTTCGAGAGATGCGCCATGGAGGCGAGGTCCCTCACCACCACGCCGAGCGGGTAGGCCGCGGCTATGGGATAAGGCCCAGGCAGAGGCTTGAAGACGAACCTGTCTCCCTTCCGGGAGATGTCCCAGCTGCGCGGGGCAGCCAGCCTCTTCATCTTGTTCCTCCCTCCTTTCTTGGCCATCTACCCTGTCACCTCCAGCTTCTTCTTCCTCTCCTTGTCGACGAGGACGAGGGATGTGATGACGACGTTGGAGGAGTGTATAGGGACCGGGGACGTTCCCCCCTTCAGCTTCTCCCGCGTCACCCCTTCGACGTTGACGAGCCCCACCTTGGAGTCGACCCTGGTTACCTTGCCTTCGATGTCCTTGAACTCCCCTCGCATGATCTTGACCGTGTCCCCGACCCTAGGCTTCACCGCGCGCTTTCCGTGCTTCTCCCTCAGCTCCGAGGACAGGCGAGAACCGAACTTCACACTCTATCACCTATACTATGATCGAAGCCAGGTTGGCTATCCTTGGCCACTTTTCTGCGGCCTCGCTCGCCACCGGCCCCTTGATGTCTGTGCCTTTCAGGTCCCCTTCCGGGGTGATGATGACGGCTGCGTTGTCCTCGAAGACCACCCGCTGCCCGCTCACGCGGCGCACAGGATACTTCTGCCTGACGATGACTGCGCCGAACACCGTCTTCTTCAGCTCCGGGGGCCCCTTCTTCACGACGCAGACGATGGAGTCGCCGACTGACGCCGCCGGTATCCTGCTATGCCTCCCCTTCGCCTTCGTCACCTGGACGACCCTGAGGGTCTTGGCGCCCGTGTTGTCCGCGCAGGTGATGACCGCATACAGAGGGATGGCCCTCGTGATGTAGTTCTTGAACTCCTCTACCCCCTTCGCCGAGACCGCACGAGACTTCGTCGACACTACTTACTCCCCCTCTTCGACTCGACCACGACGAACGATATCGTCTTGGAGAGCGGCCTGCACTCCCCTAGAGTGACCATGTCGCCGTCGCCAACTTCGATGCACGGAGGCACGTGGGCGCTCACCCTGCTCCTCCTCCTCTCGCCTCTGATGTACTTCGGGACCATGTGGAGGTACTCCATCTCGGCGACGACGAAGCCCTTCCCTGAGGTGGACACGGCCCGCCCTGTGAGCAGCCTCCCCCTGACCTTGATCTTCCCGTGGAAGGGACACCTCTCGTCGTCGCACTTCTTGCGCGGCGCCGCGACGTCGAGCCCGGCGGCCGTCATGGGGACCTGCCCCACCTGTCTTCGAGCCGGCCTGCGATGTCCGAGCCCGTGACTACCTTCCCTGAACCGAGCACGAGGAACGCCGACCCTGCCTTCTCGACCCTCACGGTGCGGCCCCCCGAATCGAGGACCAAGGTCTTCGCTGTCTCGAGCAGGACCAGGCCTGCCTTGCCTTCCTTCGTCCTGTCGGCGGACGTGAGCACCTTCATCCTCTCCCCGATGACGTTCACTCCGAGACCCCCTTCTCGTGCATCACGGTCACGATGCGCGCTATGTCTCTCCTGAGCCTCCTGATGTTGCCGATGTCCTTCTTGACGACCCCGCGTTGGGCGCCGCCGGCGAGCTTGGAGAGCTCCGACCTGAGGTCGAAGAGCGTCTGCCTAAGCTTGTCAGCGTCCTGCTTCCTCAGTTCCTGCGGTTTGAGCTGTGGCATCTTCTCTATTCTCCTGTATGACGTCTTCCTTCAACTGGAAGTCGGGAGGAAGTGCGTCCTTCAGCGCGATCTTGACCTTGATCCCGTAGAGGCCCAGCTTCATGAGGACGTCGGTGGTGGCCTCGCTCACCGACCGCGCCGCGGTGTCCCCGCTCTTGGGGACTATGCCCGCCCTGTACTTCTCCCCGTGCGACCTGTCGCTCCTGAGCTTGCCTGCGACCGATATCTCGACCCCTTCGGCGCCCGCGTTCATGATGTTGTTCACAGACCACTGCGCGGCCCGCCTGAACGCCGTCCCCCTCGACACGATCTGGGCGATCCGTCCTGCCATTATGCGCGCGTTGAGCTCCGGGTTCTCCACTTCCGATACCGCGATCTGGGGGTTCGGGAAGCCGAACTTCGCCGCAACTTTGTCGGTCAGGTCCTTGATCCCTGTCCCCCGCCTCCCTATGGCGAGGCCGGGGCGGGCGACGTAGACCTTCAGTGTCGTCCCCACGGGGGACTTCTGCACCTCGAGGCCGCCGTAGCCTGCGTCCCTGAGCTCCTTCTCGAAGAACTCGTCGAGCTCGGCGAAGGACCTGCTCGTCATCAGGATCGCCTTCACGGAGGTTCGCTGCTGGACGGACATCTATACTTCCTTGCCTACGACTTCGATGTGGACCAGCTGGTGGAAATTGGGGGAGCTCCGGCCGAAGGCACGAGGGACGTAGTCCTTCTGGGTCCTGCCAGCGAACCCCGCGGCGTGGATGATCTTCACCCTTTCCGGGTCGAGCCCCTTGAACTCCGAGTTGCCCTCAAGGTTGTGCAGGACGCCGAGATACGCCTTCGCCGCCTTCACAGGGTAGGAACCGGTGGGGAACCCCTGAAGCTCGCTCCTGTGGCCCACCTTGAGCTTGTGTCGCCTGAAAGCAATCGGCATCTTCTTGATTTCGACCTGCTCGAGCAGGTCGATGGCCTTTGAAAGCGACATCCCCCTTATTGTGACCGCTATTTCCCTGGCCGCCTTCGGAGAGACGTTTACCTCCCTCCCGCTAGCCCTGACGTGAACCGCCGGGTCGAAACCCTCGAAACTGTAACCGTAGTGAGGCACTTTACCCCTCTCGTAGACCCGGCCGAATGTGGGTGCGGTTATAAACGTGTCCTTAATGAAACGGGCCAAATTCCGGCCGAAAACGGTTGTTTGCGACCAGGACCTCGCCTGTTTTCAGAGTCGGCCTGGATTATTAGGGAAAGGCCTAAGAAAACAAAAAATCAGCCCTCGCACAGGCGGAGCATTGGTCGAGACTCACCGTCACGACGTCGTCATCGTCGGTTCTGGGATCGCAGGCCTGAGAGCTGCCATCGAGGCGGCCAGGGTCAGCAACGGGAAGCTGGACATCGCGATAGTCACCAAGGTGCAGGCTATGCGGTCGCACTCGGTCAGCGCGGAGGGGGGGACCGCAGCCGTGCTGTACCCGGAGCTCGGAGACTCGATCGAGTCCCACGTGTTCGACACTGTGAAGGGGTCGGACTACCTCGCAGACCAGGACGCCGTCGAAAGGTTCGTGAACGAGATGCCCAGCGAGATCTATCAGCTCGAGCACTGGGGGCTCCCGTGGAGCCGGAGAGAGGACGGCAGGATAGCGCAGAGGAACTTCGGGGGCTACAGCTATCCGAGGGCGGTGTTCGCCGAGGACAAGGTCGGCTTCTTCGAGATGCAGACCCTCTACGACACGACGACGAAGTACGACAACATCCACTACTACCAGGAGTGGTTCGCGACCTCGGTGCTCTCCGAAAACGGGGAATTCAGGGGGGTGACGGCGATAGAAAGGAAGACAGGGGACTTCGTCCAGATACTCGGGAAGGCAGGGATCATGGCGACGGGAGGCTCCGGGAGGCTCTACAGCTTCGCGACGTACGCCTACAGCTCGACCCCTGACGGCATGGCGATGGCGTACCGGGCGGGGGTCCCGCTGAAAGACATGGAGTTCATACAGTTCCACCCCTCGGGTCTGATCCCCTCAGGGATTCTGATCACCGAGGCCGTGAGGGGGGAAGGGGGGGTCCTCCTGAACAAGGACGGGGAGCGCTTCATGAAGAAGTACGCACCCAACAAGCTCGACTTGGCCTCGAGGGACGTGGTTTCCAGGGGCATGATGACGGAGATCGAAGAGGGGAGGGGGTTCAAGGACGAGGCGTCAGGGCTGGACTACCTTCACCTCGACCTTTCGCCCATCGGGGGCGAGAAGATCAAGGAGAGGCTTTCGCAGATCAGGGAGATCGCCATAAAGTTCAGGGGCATCGACCCGGTGGAGCAGCCGATCCCTGTCAGGCCCGTCTGCCACTACGTCATGGGAGGGATCGACACAGACATCGACGGGGCGACGAAGCTGAAGGGGCTGTGGTCGGCTGGGGAGGCGGCCTGCGTGAGCATCAACGGGGCCAACAGGCTCGGGGCGAACTCGACTGCCGAGTGCCTCGTCTGGGGGAAGATAACAGGGGCGGAGGCTGCGAAGTACGCGGAGGGGAGGTCTCAGCCCTCGGCTCCTGGAGACAAGGCGGCTCAGGAGGAGAAGAGGATCTATGACGGGATATTCCACGGGAAGGGGGGGACGAACCCCTACGAGGTGAGGGACGCGCTCCAGAAGGTAATGGCGAATGGCGCCTTCGTCTACAGGACAGGGGCGGGGCTGACCGAGGCGCTGAAGGCGATCAGAGACCTGAAGAGGAAGGACTTCCTCCACTGCGAGGACAAGAGCAGGGTCTACAACACGAACCTGAGCGACGTGCTCGAAGTCGAGAGCATGCTGACCGTGGCCGAAGTGGTGGTCGCGGGAGCCCTGGCGAGGACCGAGTCGAGGGGGTCCCACGCCAGGAGGGACTACCCCTCCAGGGACGACAAGAACTGGCTGAAGCACACCCTGGCCTTCCCTGGCCCCGAAGGGCCGAGGCTCGAGTACTCGTCAGTCAAGATTACAAAGTACCAGCCTGCGGAGAGGCACTACTGAGAGCGTCGGGGTGGCCTGGATGTCCAACGCGAGTACGAAGGGTTCGGAGAGAGCCGGGAACAGACGTGGGGTCTTGGGGTGGCTCAACCCCTATCACCACAACCTGGAAAGGTGGGCCTACGCGTTCCAGCGGATAACCGGGGTCGCAGTCCTCCTCTACGTGCTCGGGCACCTAGGAGACACGAGCTTCTTCGTCGGCGGCCCGACAGGGACAGGGCCGAGCCCGTCTGGCTGGGAGTTCATCTCGGGCATCTTCGAGAACTCCTTCGGGCACCTGATACTGGTGCTCATCGTCCTCGTGGTGGTGTTCCACGGGCTGAACGGGATCAGACTCATCCTAGCTGAGTTCGGGCTGATATTCAAGAAGCCCTCGAGGATCGAGTATCCGTACAAGCCGAAGGCGCTGAGCTCGGGGTAGCAGTCCCTCATCTGGGTGGGGATCGCGGCCGCAGTGGTCGCAGCGGTCTGGGCGTTCCTGATAATCTTCGAGGGGATGCTATGAGAGAGTCCAAGCTGATGCTGGTCCAGTATGCCACGGCCGTCCTCGCAGTCGTCCTCGTCTCGGTACACCTGGTGATGCAGGGGGTGCTCAACTACTACGCCACCGCGATATCGTTCTCGAACATACTCGCGGTCTATCAGAACGGGTTCTATGCCATCTTCCTCGAGGCGCTCCTGGTCGTCGTGCTTGTGCACGGGTTCAACGGCGTGAGGATAATCCTCCACGAGTGGAGGCAGACGGCTCCCTGGAGCAAGTGGGTCGACGTCGGGACTGTCCTGGCGATAGTCGTATCGGTAGGCTACGGCACGAGGACGGTCCTGCTTGCCGTGTTCGGGGTGGCAGGGGCGTGACCGACTTCAAGCTGGTCGTGCAGAGGTTCGACCCCGCCGCGGACGAGAGGCCGAGGCTCGCCGAATACGAGGTCCCCAAGAGGCCAGGGATGACCGTCCTCGACGCGCTGCTCTACGCCCGGGACTATCTGGACCACTCGATCGCGGTCCGCTTCTCATGCAGGCAGGCGTCCTGCGGGTCGTGCGGCATGAAGATCAACGGGAGGGCCAGGCTCGCCTGCTACACCCAGGTGGATGAGCTGGGCGGAGAGGAGGTGCTCGCTCAGCCGCTGGACAACTTCACCATAATCAAAGACCTCGTCACGGACCTGGAGTCGTTCTTCGAGAAGCACCGAGAGCTCATGCCGTTCGTCCTCAGGTCAGACAAGCACGAGCTGGACCACCCGACGGCCGAGTACCTGATGAAGCCTGACGAGCTTGAGAAGGTGCTGCAGTTCACTTACTGCATAAAGTGCGGCCTGTGCACCTCGTCCTGCCCCACTGTGGGGACGGACTCGCTCTTCCCCGGCCCCCAGGCACTCGCCCAGGCGTACAGGTACCTGGCGGACGAGAGGGACGAAGGAGGGAAGGAGAGGATCGAGGCGCTGGACACCGTCCACGGCGTGTGGAGGTGCCACTTCGCTGGGACCTGCTCAGCGGTGTGCCCGAAGGGGGTCGACCCCGCCCTCGGGATACAGCTCCTGAAGCGGCACGTGATGTCGGGGAGGCCGCCGAGGTCCGAGGGGGCGAAGGTCTGGACGCAGCAGGCGGCGGCGGCCCAGAAGTGAGCCCTAGGTAGAATTATAACCCGCGCGGGCGTCGTCTTCGCAGGTAGGAGAGTTGACCGGAAACCCGCTCGCCTGGCTGGCTGCGCGCGTCCCAAGGAGCATGGTGGGGGCGGAAGCAGCGGCCCGCTCGCTCCTGAAGTTGGTGTTCTGGGCCGCGCTCCTCGCGCCCGTGATCCTCGTCCCTGCCTACTATCTGCTCGTGGTCGCGGGACTGGCGCCGCAGGTGCGGCTCCCCCCGGGCTAGCTAGTCCCCGGACTCGGAGTCCTCGTAGTGGGCGCCCAGATACCCGTACACCCCTGTCTTCAAGACCTTCATGCCGAGTAGCGCGCACTTCACCCTGGACGGGCCAAGGTCAGGGTTCCCCAGCATCTTGAACACGTCGTCCTTCGCGACCTCCCGGACCCAGTCGAGCTGCTTCCCTTTCGCCAGCTCGGTGAGCATCGAGGCCGACGCCTGGCTTATGGCGCACCCCTTGCCGGTGAACTTGATCTCCTCGATCTTCTGGCCGTCCCCCACCCGGATCTGCATCTCGATCTCGTCCCCGCAGAGCGGGTTGGTGTCGTGGGCGTCGATGTCGAACTTCTCCAGCTTCCCGAAGTTCCTCGGGTTCCGGTAGTAGTCCAGGATGACCTCCCTGTAGATGTCCGCGCTGCTCATACCTTGAATATCCCGCCTGCCTTCTGGAGCCCGGCCTTCAAGGCGTCGATGTCGTCGTACGAGTTGTAGACGTGGAAGCTCGCCCTGCTCGTGGCCGCGACGTCGAGCCAGCGCATCAGGGGCTGGGCGCAGTGGTGGCCTGACCTGATGGCGATCCCTTCCTCGTCGAGGATCGTCGCGAGGTCATGGGGGTGGACGTCTGCGTAGTTGAACGAGATCACCCCTCCCCTCCTGTCCGGGTCCTCCGGCCCGTAGGCATGGAAGCCCTTCACCTTCGCGAGGACCTCGAGGGCGTACTTCAGGAGGAGGACTTCATGCTCCCTGACCTTCCCCATCCCTACCGACGTAAGGTAGTCGACGGCTGCGCCGAGCCCGATGGCGTCAGCTATGTTCACGGTGCCCGCCTCGAACTTGTACGGCACGTCGTTCCACGTGGCATGGTCGAGGAACACCTCCCGGATCATCTCCCCTCCGCCCTGGAACGGGTCCATATCATCGAGCAGGTCCTTTCTGCCCACTAGGGCCCCTATCCCAGTGGGCCCGAGCATCTTGTGGCCGGAATAGGCGAAGAAGTCGGCCCCCATCGACGCCACGTCGACGGGCATGTGCGGCACGGACTGGGCGCCGTCGACCACGGTGATGGCCCCGGCGGCGTGGGCCTTCGAGCACAGAGACTTCACGTCGTTTATCGTGCCGAGGACATTGGAGCAGTGGGTGAAAGCGACCAGCCTGGGGGATTCTTTCAGCAGCGATTCGAAGCTCCCCATGTCTAAGGTCCCGTCCGGATTCAAGCCTGCGAACTTCAGGGTGGCGCCCTTGCTCCTGGCGAGCAGCTGCCACGGGACGATGTTGCTGTGGTGCTCCATCAGAGTGGTCACCAGGACGTCCCCCTTCTTCACGTTCTTCTCGCCCCAGGCGAACCGGACCAGGTTGGTCGCCTCGGTGGTCCCCCTGACGAAGACCAGCCTCTTCGGCTGGGCCCCGACGAAGCTCGCGGCCTTCTCCCTGGCGCCTTCGTATGCAGCCGTCGCCTCCTCCCCGAGCGTGTGGACCGAGCGGTGGACGTTGGAGTTGTACATCGAGTAGTAGCCCACGAGCGCGTCTATCACCGCCTTCGGCTTCTGCGTCGTGGCCGCGTTGTCGAGGTACACCAGCCTCTTGCCGTGGACCTTCCTCTTCAGGATCGGGAAGTCTTCCCGGATCCTTTCCACATCGATCGCTTCTGTCTTGAGCAAGCCGGAGCTCAACCTCGCTATACCTCGATAAAAATCGTGTCCCCTAAGACCTTGACGTTGAAGCGCCGGAGGGGAACTGTGGCAGGGGGGTTGACGACCTGCCCGGTCTTGAGCTCGAACTGTGAAAGGTGGAGGGGGCACACGATCCTGTCCTCGATGACAAACCCAAGCCCGAGGTCTGTCTCCTCGTGGGTGCACGTCCCGCTCACCGCGTAGACTTCGCCACCGATCTTCGACAGGAGCAGGTGCACCCCGTTGAGGTCGACCGTCGATATCGTCCCCTCTCCTAGGTCGGCGGCCTTCATGGCAGGGATGAATTCACCCAACGCCGGTTACCTGTACTTGTAGTGCCTTTCGAAGATGTCTTCGGACTCTTTGACTTCAGGGATGAGCTCCCCAGTCTCAGCGAGGAGCGTCTCCGCGTCGACGAGGCGCCTCTTCTCGCCGTACCACTTGCCCTCGATCATGAACCTCGCCCCCTCTCTCGTCTGCTCGATCGGAACCCTCGAGAGGACGGGCTCGAAGAACCCGAGGACGACCATCTTCTTCGCCTCGTCTGGCGAAAGTCCCCTCGCCATCAGGTAGAACAGCTGCTCGTCGTCTATCTGGGCGACCGAAGCCGAGTGGGTGGCCCTCACCTCGTTGTTGTCGATCTCGAGGCTCGGAACGCCGTCTGACTTCGCCGTCCGCTCGAGGATCATGGCGTGGTGGGCGAGGTAGGACTTTGAGTTCTTGGCTGCGTTGACTATCTTGATCATCCCCTTGAATATCGACTGCGACTCCCCCTTCAGGACACCCCTCGCCTGGGTCGAGCCGGTCGAGTCAGGGGAGTTGTGGACGAGGTTGGTTTCGAGGTCGTACCTCTGCTTCCCGTCCGTGAAGAAGATCTCGAAGCCTTCCGCCAGCGAACCCCTTCCGTTCAGGTGGAAGTTCATTCTCGAACGGGAGACTGCGGCGCCGAGGGAGAGGGAGCTCACAGTCGCCCTGGCGTCGTTCGAGACCCCGACCCCCCGGTTGGAGACGTGGGTGGTCTGGTCGTCGAGCAGCTGGATGGAAGAGAAGTCGACGTGGGAGCCAGGCCCAGCAAGGACCTCGGAGTTCGAAGCCACGAAGGCTGGGGACGGCTCCCCCTTCGAGTAGAGCTCCTCGAGGTAGACGAGCCTCGACTGCTCCCCGGCTATGACGAAGGTCTGCTCCACGACAGAAGTCTTCGGGGAGTCGAGCAGGGTCATCCTTCTGAGAGGGCGGTCGAGCGTCACACCCGCAGGCACGCGGACGAAGGCGCCGCCGGTGTAGAAGGCGTTCACGAAGGCAGCGAACTTGTCCCCCTCGGACTTCACGAGCCTCCCCTCGACGAGCCTCCTGACCTCCGCTTCGTCCCTCTTGAGGGCCTCGTGGAACGACATGAGGGAGACCCCCTGGGAAGCCAGGTCCTCCTCGAGCTCCGCGTGGACCTGGGTCTCGTTGCCCTGGAGGAGTATGTTGCTCTCCTTGCCGGTCAGGAAGCCGCTGAAGAAGCTCCTGAAGTCGACTGCGGACCTTCCAGGGACGATCCGGAACCGCTCAAGGGGGAAGGAGAAGGCGCTCACGTACTTGGTGTAGAGCGGGTTCTTCTCCGGAGGGAGGGACGCGAACTGCTTGAACGCCTCGAGCCTCGAGGTTTCGAGCCAGGACGGCTCGCCCAGGGAGGCAGAGATCGACCTCACCAGGTCCTCGCCGAACGAAGACACCGCAGTCATTGACAAGCTCGCTCTGGCCCCTGCGCCGACCCTAGCCGACTGCGTTGGTCATTTCCAGCGACATAAGGCGGTTGAACTCTACCGCGTACGTCATGGGGAGCTCCTTCGCGAAGGGCTCCATGAACCCGTTGACGACCATGCTGAGCGCGTCCCCTTCTGATATCCCTCTGGACATCAGGTAGAAGAGCTGCTCCTCGCCGACCTTGCCGACGCTGGCCTCGTGGGTCACGGTGGCGTCGTCTTCCTGTATCTCCATGTACGGGTACGTCGCCGTCGTGCTGATCGGGTCCACGAGGAGGGCGTCGCACCTGACCGTGGACTTCACGTTCGTCGCCCCCTTCGCGATGTGAAGGAGTCCCCGATAGGCGGTGTGCCCGCCCCCCTTGGAGACCGAGCGGGAGATGATTTTCGAGGTCGTGTCCTTTGCCAGGTGGATGGCCTTCGCGCCCGTGTCCTGCACCTGCCCCGGCCCGGCATAGGCGACCGAGATGATGTCCGCCTTCGCCCTGGGGCCGACGAGGTAGACCGAAGGGTACTTCCTCGTGAGCCGGGAGCCCCCGTTGAAGTCCACCCATGACACCGTAGCGTCTTCGTGGGCATGGGCCCTCTTCGTCACGAGGTTGAGGACGTCCCTGGACCAGTTCTGCAGGGTCGTGTACTTCACCAGCGAGCCCTTCCTAGCGACTATCTCCACTATGGCTGAGTGGAGTGACTGGGCGGAATAGACTGGGGCGGAGCACCCTTCGTTGTAGGACACCTCGCTGTATGGCTCGGCGACGATCAGCGTCCTTTCGAACTGCCCCATCTTCCTCTCGTTGATCCTGAAGTACGCCTGGAGGATCATCGGGACCTTCACCCCCTCCGGGACGTAGACGAAGGAGCCTGCGCTCCACACCGCGGTCTGCAGGGCGGCGATGTAGTTGTCCTGGAACGGCACGACTGTGCCGAAGTACTTCTTCATGATGTCAGGGTACTGCTTCAGCGCGGTCACGGTGTCGGTGAAGACGACCCCCTGCTTCTCGAGCTCCCCCTGTATGCTGTGGTAGACCGCTTCGCTCTCGTAGACCGCGCCGACCCCAGCGAGGAACTTCTTCTCCGCCTCGGTGATGCCGAGCTTGTCGTAGGTCCTCTTGATGTACTCCGGGAGCTGGTCCCAAGAGTCGGCCGCCTTCGCGGTCGGGCGGGCGTAGTAGTAGAAGCTCTGGAAGTCGATGTCTGCGAGGTCAGGAGCCCAGGCCGGAGGCTTCAAGCTGAAGAAGTGCTTCAGGGCCCTCATCCTGATCTGCTCCATCCAAGCTGGCTCGTCGTGGAGCCGCACGATCTCCTGGACCACCCTTTCGCTGAGCCCCTTGATCCCCTGGACTGCGTAGGACTCGACCGGGTCGCTGAACCCGTACTTCTCCTTGTAGTCGTCGGTTATGATGTCTGTCTTTGAGCTCAATCCTGTTTCACGCTCGAATATAACATAGGTTATTTTCCTCGTTAAAAGTGTTATGGGGCCTGGTGGGCGACCTGCTCTTCCTCCTTGTAGCCCTGGATCCAGGTGTACCCCTTCTCTTCAAGCAGCCTGGAGAGCTCCTCCCCGCCTGACTCGATTATCCTTCCTTGGAACATGACGTGGACGAACTGGGGCTTCACATACTTGAGTATCCTCTGGTAGTGGGTTATCAGGAGGGCCCCGGTGCCCGGTCCGGAGACCTTGTTGATCCCCTCCGCGACTATCCTGAGGGCGTCGATGTCTAGCCCCGAGTCGGTCTCATCGAGGACCGCGAACTTCGGCTGCATCAGAGCCATCTGCAGGATCTCGGCCCGCTTCTTCTCCCCGCCGGAGAAGCCCTCGTTCAGGTAGCGGTTCAGGAACGACTCGTCCATGCTGAGCATCTTGAGCTTCTCGGCTACGGCCTCCCTGAACTCGAAGATCGTGGGAGGCTCCGTCCCGGCCGGCCTCGAGCTGTTGTAGGCCGCCCTCAGGAATGAGAACATGCTGACCCCCTGGACGCTCACCGGATATTGGAAGGCCAGGAAGAGCCCCTTCTTCACCCTCTTGTCTGGAGTGAGACCGATAAGGCTCTCGCCGTCGATGGTCACCTGGCCGGAGGTCACCTGGTACTTTGGATGCCCCATCAGGGTGTAGGCGAGTGTGCTCTTGCCGGAGCCGTTCGGGCCCATGAGCGCGTGGGTCTCGCCCTGGTCCAGCGTCAGGTTGACCCCCTTGAGGATCTCCTTCCCTTCGACCGACGCGTGGAGGTCCCTGATTTCGAGCTTCATCTGCTATATGCCGCGAATTTGGCTTCTATTTAAGCCTCATAACATATGTTATGAATTCTATGCGGTCCAGTGGCTCGCTGCCTTCTTCGCGACCGCCTCGAGGAACTCCCTGTCAAGCGAGGAGAAGGCGTCGAGCTGGTCGCCGTCGATGTCTATCTCCCCAACGACCGTGCCCTGGCTCAGGACTGGGACGACTATCTCAGACTTCGTCGAAAGGAAGCACTGAAGGTACCGGGGGTCTTTGCTGACGTCCGAGACTATCTCGGTCCTCCCGGCCTTGGCTGCGAAGCCGCAGACGCCCTTGCCTATCGGGATCCGCGTGTGCTCCGTGGCCGCAGGACCGGACCATGCGTCAAGGACGAGGTCCTTCCCCTCGGCGGAGTAGATTCCGACCCAAGTGTATGACTGGACCGCGGAGTTCAGGACCTTCACTATCGCCTCTCTCGCGGCCTTCCCCTTGGAAGCACCGACCGCTGTATCGATCCTGACCAGCAGTTCCTTCGCCTGCTCCCTGCTCAGCCTCGTCATGGCGGTTTTCAAAGACTCGATTCGCCCTCGACTGGAGATATTTATTCCCGACTCTTCTCAGCCGGGGCTCTCGATGAGGTATCTGTAGACCAGGCCCGCAACGACTCCGCCTATCACGGGGCCGATAAGGTAGACGTACCAGTACCCCGGATAGAACCCTCCTGCGAGCATCGGGCCGAAGGCCCTGGCCGGGTTCATCGCTGCCCCTGTGAGGTTCCCCGCCACCAGGACGTCGGCGAGGACCGCGATCCCTATCCCCAGGCCCCCGATCTTAGGAGCCCTGGAATCGACTGCGGTCCCGTATACCGCCATCACCAGCACGAAGGTGAGCAGCGCTTCGATGGCTGTGCCTTCCCCGACGCTGAGCGCTCCGCTGAGGGCTGGGGAGCCCCAGTTGACCGCCTGGCCCAGGGCGCTTGGGAACGACAGGACTAGGGCGAGGCCCGCTGCGATCGCCCCGGCGAGCTCGGCTGCGATGTATGGGACCACGTCCCTGGAACTGAGCTTCTTCCCTGCCCAGAGCCCGAGGGTGACGGCAGGGTTGAGGGAGCCTCCAGACACCCCCATCGTGGCGGAGACGGCCATGGCCAGCCCGAGGCCGTTGGCGAAGGCGGCGATCAGGAGCGCAGACCCGGATCCGGGGCTGGCAAGGCTGGCCGTTCCGACCGCAGACCCCGCGCCCACGAGGACGAACACGAAGGTCCCCACGGCTTCGGCGGCAAGTCTCCTTGACAGCTTCACTGAAGCAGACAAAACGTCCGAGCGCACCGACAGGAGAGGCCACTTAAGAATTGCCTCCTCCGGCTCCGGTCGGCCCTACCGTCTCAAATCACGATAATTCTTATAAACCGACGGTTGTATACCGGCCCTGAAATGTCAGCGTCAGGACAGCCAGTCATCATTCTGAAAGAGGGTTCCGGGGAGTCCAGGGGGAGAGAGGCTCAGAGGAACAACATTTCCGCTGCGAAGCTTATCGCGGAGGTCGTGAGGACATCTCTGGGACCTAGGGGGATGGACAAGATGCTCGTGGACTCCATGGGGGACGTGACGATAACCAACGACGGCGCGACGATGCTGAAGGAGCTGGACGTCCAGCATCCTGCGGCGAAGATGATGGTGGAGATCAGCAAGGCGACCGACAACGAGGTGGGGGACGGGACGACATCCGCAGTCGTGGTCGCCGGGGCGCTGCTCGAGAAGGCTGAGGACCTGATCAACAAGAACGTACACCCTGTCGTCGTGGTAGACGGCTACTCGAGGGCGGCTGAGAAGGCCCAGGCGATACTGGAGGAGATCGCCGAGAAGGTGGACCCTGAGAACAGGTCGGAGATACTGAAGGTCGCCAACACGAGCATGCTCACCAAGCTCGTCAACGAGGACTCCCCGCACCTGGCGGGGTTGGTTGTGGACGCCATCCTCCAGGTAGCTGAGGAGCGCGAAGGCGGGTTCAAGGTGGACATCGACAACGTGAAGGTCGAGAAGAAGCCCGGTGGAGCCCTCACGGACACGAAGCTGGTCCAGGGGATCATCCTTGACAAGGAGGTCGTTCACT
>JAJYKR010000043.1 GCA_021788415.1 archaeon | reverse complement strand
TGAGAAGGAGGCAATGGCCGACCTCGAGGCAGCGAGGAAGGACACCCTCGACAGGGTCGAGGCAGCGAGGAAGGACACCGCCGAGGCCGTGGCCAAGATACTGGAGACCAGCGTCAAGCAGTCAGAATCGGTGAAGAGGCAGATTATCGGAGCGGCTGAACTCCAGGCCAGGAACTCTCAACTAAAAGCGCTCGAAAAGGGGGTCAACGAGGCCTTCGACGCGGCCATGAAGCAGGTCTCGGAGGTGGAGGGGGCTGCCCATGAGAAGGCGCTCGCGGGGCTGATCCAAGAGGGCCTCGACGTGATAGGTCCGCGGGCCACCGTCCACTGCCCCGCCAAAGACAGGAAGGCGGCGGCCGGGGCGCTCAAGAGGCTCGACGGTGGGGCCAAGGTCACCGTCGCGGCGGAGCCAATAGACGCAACCGGAGGGGTGGTCCTCACGACCCCTGACGGCTCTGTAAGGTTCGACAACACCTTCGAGGCTAGGCTCGAGCGGATGAGGGCCGACCTCAGGAAGGAAACTGCCGCCATCCTCACAGGGTCCTGAAACAACCAGTCGGACGATTTCGGGTTCTAAACGTTATAAGGCCGACAATTTCGCCGGTCGAACAGTTCTCTCTTGCCTGTCAAAGGGAAGATCGAGTGGATTTCCGGGCCGGCAGTGAAGGCTTCTGGCATGGCTTCCTCAAAGATGTACGAAGTCACCCAGGTCGGCGAGGAGAAGCTTGTAGGAGAGGTGATCAAGCTCACGGGAGACATAGCTTTCGTCCAGGTCTACGAGTCGACCAGCGGCCTCAGGCCGGGGGAGCCGGTAGTCGGTACGGGGCAGCCCCTCTCCACCACCCTCGGGCCAGGCATGATAGGGACGATCTACGACGGGCTGCAGCGGCCCCTGGACGTGATAGCTCAGAAGGCGGGCGCCTTCATCACCAGGGGGGTCACCGCCAACTCGATCCCCTTCGACAAGGAGTGGGAGTTCGTCCCCTCGGTCAAGAAGGGAGACGAGCTCGAAGGCGGCTCGATACTCGGGACGGTCAAGGAGACCCCACTGATAGAGCACCGCATCCTGGTCCCTCCGACGGCGCCCAAGTCGAAGGTCAAGGACGTCGTCAAGGGAGGCAAGTACAAGGTCCAGGAGGTAGTCGCGACGGCCGAGGACAAGTCAGGCAAGAAGCAGGAGCTCATGCTGTATCATACATGGCCCGTCAGGACCCCCAGGCCCATCAGGGAGAGGCTCGACCCGGAGATCCCGCTGCTCACCGGTCAGAGGGTCCTGGATTCCTTCTTCCCGATGTCCAAGGGGGGGACGGGGGCGATCCCCGGAGCCTTCGGGACTGGCAAGACCGTGACCCTGCACAGCGTCGCAAAGTGGGCCGACGCCAAGGTCGTGTTCCACATCGGCTGCGGCGAGAGGGGCAACGAGATGACCGAGGTCCTCGTCGAGTTCCCAGAGCTGATCGACCCGGCGAGCGGCCGCCCTCTCATGGAGAGGACCATCCTCATCGCAAACGTCAGCAACATGCCGGTGGCCGCCAGGGAGGCGAGCATCTACACCGGGGTCACCATGGCCGAGTACTACAGGGACATGGGCTACGACACGGTCCTTGTAGCCGACTCGACCAGCAGATGGGCGGAAGCGCTCAGAGAGATCAGCGGCAGGCTGGAGGAGATGCCTGCGGAGGAAGGGTACCCGTCGTATCTCGCTTCAAGGCTCGCCGAGTTCTATGAGAGGGCAGGCAGGGCCGACGCCCTAGGTACCCCGGCGAGGACGGGGTCAATCACGCTCATCGGGGCCGTCTCTCCTGCGGGAGGAGACTTCACCGAGCCGGTCACGTCGCAGACCATCCGCTTCGTCAAGAACTTCTGGGCCCTCGACGCGAGGCTCGCCTATTCGAGGCACTATCCGTCCATCAACTGGATGAGCTCCTACTCGGGCTACATCGAGTCTGTGTCGAAGTGGTGGGGCGAGAGGGTCGACAAGGAGTGGTTGTCGATCAGGAACGAGGCCTACGGCATCCTTCAGAGGGAGGACGCCCTCAAGGAAATCGTCAGGCTGCTCGGGCCGGAGGCTCTCCCAGACGAGGAGAAGCTCATCCTCGACGTTGCCAGGATGATCCAGATCGGTTTCCTGCAGCAGAACGCCTACGACGACACCGACGCCTACTGCAGCCCGCAGAAGCAGTTCATGATGATGAAGATGTTCGTCCAGTACCACAGGGAGGCGCTGAAGGCGGTGAGGAACGGGGTCCCGCTTTCGAAGCTCAGAGGGATGCAGGTGGTGGCGCCTATGCTCCGAGCCAAGTTCTCCATCAAGAGCGACGACCTCGGCAAGCTGGAGGCGCTTTCCAAGCAGATGTTCGACGAGTTCTCCTCGATCTCCGGGGTACAGGAGGTACGGGCTTGAGCAAGTCTTCCTCGGGACTCGAGTACAGCAAGGTCGCTGAAATCAGGGGTCCGCTCCTCGTCGTAGACGGGGTCGACAGGGCGGCCTTCGACGAGCTGGTCGAGATCGAAGACAACTCCGGGAGCCGGAGGCTCGCCAGGGTCCTCGAGACAGGCTTCGGAAAGGCCGTCGTGCAGGTCTTCGAGGGGACTTCCGGGCTCTCCGTGAGCGGGACCAGGGCGCGCTTCCTCGGCAAGACCATGCAGCTCCCCGTCTCTGACCAACTGCTGGGGAGGGTCTTCGACGGCCTCGGCCGCCCCCAGGACGGGCTCCCCGAGCCTGTGGCCAAGACATTCCTCGACGTCAACGGCGCACCGATCAACCCGGAACGGAGGGAGTACCCGACCGACCTCATCCAGACCGGGGTGTCCGTCATCGACGGCATGCTCACCCTCGTCAGGGGCCAGAAGCTCCCCATCTTCTCCGGGGCAGGGATGCCTCACAACATGCTCGCCGCACAGATAGCCAGGCAGGCGACGGTGGTGGGGGAAGGGGAGGAGTTCGCGGTGGTCTTCGCCGCGGTCGGAGTCTCGCACAGCGAAGCTTCGTTCTTCCAGAGGACGCTCGCCGAGTCTGGCGCGATCAGGAGGAGCATCCTGTACCTGAACTTGGCCGACGACCCAGCCATCGAGAGGATCATCACCCCGAGGGTAGCGCTCACTGCGGCGGAGTACCTGGCATTCGAGCTGGGGATGCACGTCCTCGTGATCATCACAGACATCACCAACTACGCGGAAGCTCTCCGCGAAATCTCAGCCGCCAGGGAGGAAGTGCCAGGCAGGAAGGGGTTCCCAGGGTACCTCTACACTGACCTCGCAACCAACTACGAAAGGGCGGGCAGGATCAAAGGGAAGAAGGGGAGCATCACACAGATGCCTATCCTCTCCATGCCCAGCGACGACGTGACCCACCCGATCCCTGACCTCACCGGCTACATCACCGAGGGCCAGATATTCCTCGGGCGGGAGCTCTTCAGGAAGGGCATCTATCCTCCGGTT
>JAJYKR010000042.1 GCA_021788415.1 archaeon | reverse complement strand
TCTCCTTGACAAGTCTAATCGTCCTTGCGATGTGAGAGGCGCCCCCGTCCGCGATGTCGTCTCTGTCCACCGAGGTCAGCACCACGTAGGTCAGGCCCATCTGGGAAAGGGCGAAGGCAACGTTCTCGGGCTCTAGCTCGTCGAGGGCACCCTGGGGTCTTCCGGGGGTGACCATGCAGAAGCGGCAAGCGCGGGAGCAGACGTCCCCCATCAGCATGAGCGTCGCGGTTCCCCCGCCCCAGCACTCGTGGACGTTGGGACAGTGGGCCTCCTCACAGACGGTGTGGAGGTTCAGGTTCTGGAAGAGCGACTTCAGGCTTTCGTAGCTTTCGCCCTTCGGAGGGCTTATCGTCAGCCACTCGGGCTTTGGTCCAGTTAGCAAGCTCAGCTGCCGACTAGTATCTTGAGCCGGTCAAAATCCTTTCCGGAGAAGTTGCCCTCGCAGGCGAAGCACCCCTCCACCTGGAAGCCAGGCTCAAGGTCGCCGTGCAGGACGCACATCATCTTGTTGAATCTGATGTAGTCGAGGACCTCGGTCATCGACTTCAGCGCCTCCCTGGCGTCCGCCCGTTCGGAGGCGAGCTCCTTCGCAATCACGTCAGCCGCCTTTGCCACCGTTGGGTCGCTCTCGAGGTTCACCATCATCCCGCGGGTCTTCCTGGCGTAGTTGCTCACGGATGCCTGTGTGACGCCCAGCCTCTTTGCGACCTGCTGCTGGGTCAGGTCGTACTCCTCCTGCAGCCGTTTCGCCACCATCGCCCTGAGAGCAGGGAGGGCCGACTTGGCGACGATCTCGTAGGGGCTGATCAGGCGGGACATTTTCGTTCGATAACGTATGTTATAGTCCGATATTTAAGCCGATTTGAGCGCGCCGTTCAGTTTCAAGTCGGGCATCAGAGGCAGGGGGATTTTACCGCAAACTTATTGGAGGAGACCGGCCTGTTTCTGTCTCTTCTTGACGCTTCTTCGAAATGGCAAGGCGGGATGCCTCGGCCGTTGACACCCCGGAACGCCTTCCAGCTCCTGTCGCCCCCGCTCGTCGCGGCGCTGAAGGAGCGGGGCTTCGACGCCCCGACCGACCCCCAGGAGAGGCTCCTTCCCATTGTCAGGGAGGGGAAGAATGCGCTTCTGATGGCCCCGACGGGGACTGGGAAGACCGAGGCGGCCCTGCTGCCCATCCTCGACGCCATCGTCAGGGAGGGGGAGCCCAGGGAGAAGGGGACCAAGCTGCTGTACATCACCCCATTGAGGGCCCTCAACAGGGACATGCTCGACAGGATGCAGTGGTGGTGCAAGCGCTTCGACATCAGGCTCGGCGTCAGGCACGGGGACAGCTCTCAGGCGGAGAGGACGAACCTGAGCTTCGCCCCGCCCGACATCCTAATCACGACTCCGGAGACCCTGCAGATACTGCTGGTGGGGCGGAGGATCAGGCAGAACCTCTCGAAGCTGAGGTGGGTCGTGGTCGACGAGGCGCACGAACTCTCGGAGGACAAGAGGGGGAGCCAGCTCAGCGTCGGTCTGGAGAGGCTCAGGGACGTGGCCGAGAAGGAGTTCCAGGTAGTGGGTCTCTCGGCGACAGTCGGGTCGCCGGAGAAGGTGGCCCAGTTCCTGGTGGGGAGCGGGCGCAAGTGCGAGGTCGTCAGGGTCCCGGTCGAGAAGAGCCTCTCGCTGAAGGTGGTGGCGCCGACGGCAACGGGGGACGACAAGATCCTGGCCGACGCGATATACTCCTACCCCGAGGTGGCGGCCCGGCTGAGGACTGTCAGGGACCTGGTCGAGAAGTACCGCTCCGTGCTGGTGTTCACCAACACGAGGTCAGAGGCAGAGGCCCTCTCGAGCAGGTTCAGGGTGTGGGACCCAGCCTTCCCCATCGCAGTGCACCACAGCTCCCTTTCGAAGGCGACGAGGGAGGCGGTAGAGAAGAGCCTGAAGGAAGGGAAGCTGCTCGGGGTGATCTGCACGAGCAGCCTCGAACTCGGGATCGACATAGGGTTCCTTGAGTACGTGGTCCAGTACAACTCCCCAAGGCAGGTGACCAGGCTGATCCAGAGGGTCGGGAGGAGCGGCCACAGGATAGGCCAGGTCTCCAACGGGCTCGTCATCACCCAGGACTCCGACGACACGCTCGAGGCCGTCGTCCTCAGCCGGAAGTCCGTGATGGGGGAGCTGGAGCCCCTGGAGCCGGTCTTCAAGCCCTACGACGTGGCGATACACCAGGTGGCTGGGCTGCTGATAGAGCAGACCAGCTGGAACTTCGACGACCTGATGGCGCTGCTCAGGAGGAGCTACGCCTATGCCGACCTTGACGCAGAACGACTGAAGAAGGTGCTGACCTACATGCGGGAGAGGTACCCACGGCTCGCTTACTACAGCGAGTCGGACGGGAAGGTGTTCCGGGCCAGGGACGTCAAGCCCCTCTTCCAGTACTACTTCGACAACCTGTCCATGATCCCGGACGAGAAGCAGTATCTCGTAATCGAGGGGGACAACTTCGTCGGCACGCTGGACGAAGCCTTCGTCTCCGAGTACGGCGAGGTCGGGGTGAAGTTCGTCGAGGCAGGGAGATGCTGGAAGGTGGAGCAGATCTACGGGAACAAGGTGTACGTCAAGGCTGAGGAGGACCCGACCGGGGCGGTCCCCAACTGGGTAGGAGACGAGATACCAGTCCCCAGGGAGGTCGCCGCGGAGGTCGGGGCCGTCAGGAGGAGGTACGCGGAGGAGCTGGCGAAGGGGACGGAGTCGGAGTTCCTCGACGGGCTGGTGAGGACATACCCCGCGTCGCGCGGAGCCCTCGAAGAGGCCCTGAAGGAGGTGGCGGAGCAGTACGCGGCCAAGCTGCCCATCCCTTCGGAGAGGCTGGTCACCATCGAAAAGTGGGACCGCTACCTGGTGATCCAGGCCGCCTTCGGCCACAGGATAAACAGGCTCCTGGCGAGGGTCGTCGGTCACCTGATCTCCGAGCGGATCGGGCAGTCCGTGGCGGTCCATCAGGACCCATACAGGATCGTGATCGAAGCCGACGTGTCACCGGCAACCGTCCTCTCCGTCATCGAGGAGCTGCACAAGCTGGACCTGAAGCTGGCCACGGAGAAGGCGGTGGAGAGGAGCGGGATATTCAAGCGCCGGCTGATACACGCAGGAAAGAAGTGCGGCGCGATAGCCAAGGACGCAGACTACGCCAGCGTCTCGATTTCGGGGATCGTCGAAGCGCTGAGAGACACCCCAGTCTACGAAGAGGCGATGAGCATGATCTTCCACGACGACTTCGACCTGGCGGGCGCGGGGGACGTCGTGGAGAAGATCCATGCCGGGGCCGTCGAAGTCAAGCTAGTGGAGTACGACGGGCTCACCCCCATCGCCCGGATAGGGGTGGAAGAGATCAGCAGGAGGGGCGAGATAGTGTCTCCGGAGAGGCTGAAGGCCCTCCTCAAGCAGTCGACGA
>JAJYKR010000041.1 GCA_021788415.1 archaeon | reverse complement strand
CCGTCCAGCAGCAGGCGGATCCATCGGAGCTGGATCCTGACCGAGACGTCGGTCACCCCGGCGGCGTCCGCTATGCTCTTCTGGCTCTTCTGCCCCTCGGCTCGGAGGCTCGGATTCCAAGGGTGCGACTCAGAGTAGGCCTGGTAAAGGACTGCCGCTGCGACCACCGTCGGAGCCCTCCCCTCGCCGACGTGGGCTTCCTTCATGGCCGACAGGATTTCGATGGCTCGTTTCTCGACGTCCGAGCCCAGCATCGCCCTCTTCGCAATGTCAGGGACAAACGAGGCGGGGTCCGGGACGGGCACCATCAGGTCCGTCTCGAGCAGCAGGATCTTCCTGTAGATCCTTGCCACCTCCCCGGCCTTCACTCCGCATGCCGACCCCACCTCCCTCAGGGTCCTCGGGACCCCGAGGAGCCTGCAAGAGGCGTAGACCGCCGCGGCCTGGAGCCCCCGGAGCGATTCCCCTCGGATGCTCCTGGCCCCGATGTAGATGTTCGAGGCCGCCCATCTGGCCCGGGGCGAGGCTACGCCGAGCCTGTCGAGCATGGCCGGGATTTCCGAGGCTTCGCTCTCGGTGGATTGCATGGGCAGGAAGCGGTTGCGGGATAATAACGAGGGCTACCTTTTCCTGCGAGGCAGAGGGACCCCTAGAATCAGCCTTGGGTCCGTCAGGTGGACGAAGGGCTGCTCGGTCCTGTAGGCATCCCTGACCTGCCAGACCAGCCTGACGAGCATCGCCCTGTCCCTCGAAGCCCCAGGATGGGACTCGAGTGCCGTCGCAACTGCCCTCTTCACGGTGAGCCGCTTGGGCCTCATCGAGCAGATGATTTCGTGCGAAGCCAGCTTCTCGACGTAATAGAGACTCCCGCAGAAGAAGCACCTCGCGGTTGGCCCGAAGGACATGCAAGGAGTGTCACACCGACGATAAAAGCCTCGCCCGAAAGTCGACCGGTAGGGCTGTGTCTCCCCAAGTCGAGAGAAACGCCCATTCTGTTCGAGCCGCCAGCATGTGGCGGTAAGATTCTAGCAGTCAGCATGTGGCGGCGACGAAACGCGTGCCGTCCCTCCGTCGGACGCCCCTTCGGCGGCACGCTTCTTCCAGAGCTCCTTGAACCCTTCAAGGAAGGAATCCACCCGTCTTTCGTCCCACCTCTCCATGCCGAACGCCTCGAAGAGCAGTATCCTGGCCCTCGCCTGACTCACGGCGGCCTCCTTCAGGTACACGGCCTTCATCTCCGGGCTGATTAGATACGTGTGAGGAGCAGCCTGCCTCACCGCCCCCCAGTCAAGCAGGGCCCTTATCGCCCTCCTCGCGGTCGTCTCCGCGTACCCCATCGTCACGATGTCGGTCAGGTTGAAGACCTCCAGGTTGCCTCCGTAAACGAGCATCGCCTGGGCAGCGGCTCTGAGGCACGCCCCGCTACCTCGCGTCGCCTTGCCGGTCTGGCTGGTCTCGCCTGGCACCTTCATGCTTTCGACCTTCCTCCTCTGCATGCTGCTATTTTTCGCCAGGTGGCTTTTTGGAGTCCCCGGCCTTCCTGAACCTGTAGCGCTCGTCCATCTCGAGGAGCCTGTCTTTCTCGTCAAGGATCATGTAGCGCCCGCTCTTCGAGTCGAACCTCATGGCCCCCATCATTGCTCGCCCCCTGAGAGAGGACAGGACCGCCATGGCCCCCGCCTCGGAGTCGTACCTCTGGATGAGGGTAATCCTCCTCGCCTTCTCTTGACCGCCGTCCGCGTCTTCGTCCTTGAAGAACACCGCAGCCCAGAACTGGCTCGTCGATTCCTCCTCCTTCTTCCTCCCCTTCCTCTTCCCGCCGCCGCACTCGGGGTTGATGCACTCGACGGGGGTGACGTACAGGCCCAGAGGCTCGACGGACCTCTTCTGCACCCTGCCGTCGCTCTTCAGCCCGGCCAGGAAGGTGAATGTCACTTTCTCCCTGTGCTTGAAGGGGTTCTGTGCTCCGCAGTATGGGCACTGGACGAAGGTGAGGGTCGGCTCGGCCACCTTCGACTGGCCGCCCTTCTTCTTTGCGCCATCGCCGGAAGAAGAGGAGTCCCCCTCGGCATACTCCGGAAACAGCTCGCGATACCACGCTATGCTCTTCACAAGCTCCTGTGCCGCTTTTGGCTTTACTTCTCCGGGGTCGAACCTTCCGTTGGCGGTGACGGCGGCCACCTCGAACATAGTCTTGGCGTCGGGGAGTTTTGCGAACTGCTCGGCGTGCCCCAGCTTGAACTTGAACCCGCTCTTCCTTTCGACCTCGTAGAGCCTCCTGAGCTTTTCGCTCTCGAGGGTCCTCGCCACCCTGATCTTCCTGGCCATCGTCGCGGTGTCCTTCCCCGCCTTCGTCCCTATCGAGACGACCTGCTCCTCGCTTCTGCCCTGGAGGAGGACCCTGTAGTAGGCTAACTCCTCTTCCACCGAGAGCGCTTTCCTCTCCCCCTTCCCCTCCTCGTTCTCCATGAGGGCCCTGACGATGATCTCGTCCTCGGTCAGGCCGTAGTCTATCTCCGCGCGGTAGACCGTGGGCGCGCCAGGTTTTCCCTGAAGGGACTTGATGGCGAAGTACCTCCTGGTGCCGATGTAGACTTGGTGCCCCTTGCCGTCCGGCTTGGGGACGGCCCTGCCCCTCTGGAGCTGGTCTTGGGCGAGTATGCTCTCGGCGAGGGCGGCGGTGTTGGGGTCTTCGGGGCCATACTCGAATCTCATCATGGCCTTGGGGTACGGCTCGCATTCGGCTATAGGTAGTTCAGCTGTTTCTGTCCGCTGGAGCGGCATGTCTGCTCTACCTGCCTCCTCCTCTAGCCGCTGTCGCCGTTGCTGCCTGCCATCCGTCTCTCTCGGACGGCGGGTCGCGCCCCAGCTCGCTGGGTAGCAGGACCCCCTCGACCCCGGCGTAGCTTCTGTCCCTGGGGAGGACGGCTGTCTTCAGCGCGAGCGCCCTCACGCGGCTTCTGGTTTCGGCGGGAAGGGAGCAGAAGACCTCCCTGTCCGAGAAATAGATCGATTCGATCGCAAGGGTCTCGGGGGATCTGCCGTTCGCTTTCGCGACGCTCCTCCTGAACTCCGCAAGGGCAAGCGACCTCAGCCGCTGGGTGCAGCCGGCGGCCTCGGCGAGCATGGAAGAGACCGGGTACCTGGCTTCGAAGTTCAGATAGCGCCCTATGAAACGGTCGGGGTTGATGACGGCGGTGGCGGGGGACGGCGCCTGGGAAGGACCGGCGGCGGGAGAAGCGGCAGAAGGGTTGAGCGCCACCTCCTTCAGCAACCTGTAGTAGGTGAAGCACTTCTTCGGGTCCAGCGCGAGCTTCAGGGTGGACTGGTCGTCATCAAGGACTTCGGCCTTGAGTTCGGGTGGGAAGTCGACTATGCTGGCGTTTTCGAAGTGGACGAGCACGTCCCCCTCGCTGTCGAGCGCGTCTCCCAGCAGGAGGGGAACCTTCACCGAACAGAAGACGACATCGCCGCCGACGGAATGCGAAACAGAGTCCCTGATCATCATCGCCATCTTTCTCATGGTCTCGCCCTCGCT
>JAJYKR010000040.1 GCA_021788415.1 archaeon | reverse complement strand
GCCACATGAAGGCGGCGAAAGCATCTGATGCCGGCGACTTCGACGACGAGACGGTAAAGGTGAAGATCAAGCGGGAAGGAGAGGTCGTGCTATTCGAGCGGGACGAGTGCATCAGGGCAGACACGACCATGGATAAGCTGGGGAAGCTGAAGCCTGTGTTCAAGGCGGGGGGAGTCCTGACCGCCGGGAACTCTTCACAGCTGAGCGACGGCGCTTCCGCAGTCGTGGTAGCCTCGCAGGAGGCGGCGGACAAGCTCGGGGTCAAACCTCTGGCCAAGATCAGAGGGTACGCGACCGGGGGACTCGAGCCATCGAGGGTGATGGAGGCCCCGATCCCCACCACCCGTGCCCTCTTGAAGCGCCTGAAGATGGGGGTGGAAGACATCGACCTGTTCGAGCACAACGAGGCGTATTCCACGGCGTCCATCGCTGTCCGCAACGTCCTCGGGGTGGACGACGCACGGTTCAACGCGTGGGGAGGGGCGGTAGCCCTTGGTCATCCCATAGGGTGCAGCGGCGCCAGGGTCCTCACAACCCTTGTCTACGGGATGAGGAGGACGGGCAAGAAGTCGGGGCTCGCGACCCTCTGCCTTGGGGGCGGTAACGCCGTGTCTATGGTCCTTGAGGCTTGAGCTCGCGCAGCTTTCTGCGGAGGACCTTCCCAATCAGGGTCTTGGGGAGCTCTGAGACGAACTCCACCTCCTTCGGCACCTTGAACTTCGCGAGCTTCTGCTGGCAGAATGCGATGACGTCCTGCTCAGATGTCTTCTTTGCCGGGTCCTTCAGGACCACGAACGCCTTGACCGCCTCGCCGCTGAACCCGTCAGGGATCCCTATCACCCCGACCTCCTTTATGTCCGGGTGTTCGAAGAGGACGTCCTCGACTTCACGCGGGTAGACCTTGAGCCCTCCGACGTTGACCATGTCCTTCTTCCTGTCGACGATATAGAAGTAGCCGTCCTGGTCCATTTTCGCGATGTCTCCGGTGAGGAACCAGCCGTCTTTCAGGACCGCGTCGGTCTCGGCCTTCTGGTTCCAGTAACCTTTCATCACCTGCGGCCCTTTGACCGCCAGCTCTCCCACCTCTCCAATCTGGAGGGTCTTGCTCCTGTCGCCGACGTCGACTATCTTGGCGTCGGTCTCGCTGAACGGCGGTCCGATCGACCCGTCCTTGACAACCCCGCCGCTAACCGGGTTGCAGTGCGTTATCGGGCTGGTCTCTGACAGGCCGTACCCCTCGACAAGGTTACCGCCCGTCAGCTCGATGAACTTCCTCCTGACCGCAGGGGGGAGCGCCGAGCCCCCGGACAGGCAGGCACGGACCGAGGTGAGGTCGAACTTGCCGGCGTCGGGCCTGCTGTTGATGGCGATGTACATCGCGGGAGCGCCCGAGAATATAGTCACCTTCTGCCCCTGGATGGTCTTCATCACTTCGTCGACGTGGAAGCTCGGGAGCAGCACCATCGCGGCCCCCGCGGCGAGCGGGGCGTTCATCGTGACGGTGAGCCCATAGATGTGGAAGAGAGGGAGGACGCAGAGCGAAACATCCCGCTCGGTGACTGGAAAGAGCTTCATGGCGTAATGAGCGTTGGACAGCAGGTTATGATGGGTGAGCATCGCGCCCTTCGAGACCCCCGTGGTGCCGCCGGTGTACTGCAGGACAGCCACGTCGTTGACAGGGTCGACGGCAGGGTAGTCCTTCATAGGAGAGGCAGACTCCACGAGCTTCGAGAAGTCGAGGGTCCCGGCTCTCGGCACGTCCTTTATCCCTGCAAGCCCGGCGAGCCGCTTCTTCATTCCGGGGAGGTAGTCCCCGATGTGGGTCGAGATGACATGGCGGAGGGAGAGCCTGTCCCTGCACCCTTCCAGGCTCTTGTAGAGGTCCATCCCTTTGGCGACGGTCCTGCTCGCGACGATTATCTCGGCGCCGGAGTCCCTGACCTGGTACTCCAGCTCCCTTTCCTTGTAGATGGGGTTGCACATGACGGCGACGCCCCCCGCCTTCAACGTCCCGAAGTAGGCGAAGACGAGTTGAGGGACGTTGGGGAGGAAGATGGCGACCCTGTCACCCTTCTTCAACCCTAGAGAGACCAATGCCGAGGCGAACCTAGATGAAATCTCGTCGACCTGGGAGTAGGTGAAGTCGCGGCCCTGATAGTGGATGCATCGGTTGGAGGGGTGGTCTTTCGCTGAATCGACGAGCAGCGAGTACAGCGGCTTCGGCTCGGGCGGTGAGAGCCCGTATCTTTCTCCCACATCTGCCTTCAGCCATGGACGCCCTGCATCCTGCTGCAAGGGCTCCTCGGACCTAGCGACGCGCCTTAAGCGTATCCCCTACGACTGCGTTCGGAGTCCTAGGCTTAAGTATAAACGGGCAGTGTTCTGAATCCGAGCGAGATGCCTCAGGCTGTCGAGAAATACCTGGTGCTCTGCGTCGATAGAGACGACGACTTGGGTTCGAAGGCGAAGGTGAGCGCGCCTGTCGTCGGGAGAGACGCAGTGCTAGAGGCAGGGATGAAGCTCGCTCTCGCTGACCCGGAGGAAGCTGACGCCAACGCAATCTTCGCGGCCGTGAAGAAGTTCGACGACCTCACGAAGTCGCACAACCCTTGCGAAGTGGCCGTGGTCTGCGGGGACCCCGACAGGGGTTTCGAAGCTGACAGGCGGGTGGGCAAGCAGATCTCCTCGATCCTCGGTTCAGGGCAGTACGCCGGCGTGGTCCTCGTGTCGGACGGGGGCGAAGACGAACAGGTCATCCCCATCATCCAGAGCTTGACGCCGATCGCTTCGGTGGAGAGGGTGACCGTCAAGCACAGCCAGACCGTCGAAGAGACCTATGAAGTGCTGGGGAGGTATCTGAGGATGCTGGTGTTCGACCCGCACTACTCGAAGTACGCCCTCGGCGTCCCGGGTCTGATCTTCGTCCTTTCAGGTATCCTGATCCTTGCCGGGAAGTCTTTCGAAGCGGGGCTGGCGACCCTGCTCGTCCTCGGGGGGGCGTTCCTGATCAGGGGGTTCAACGTGGACAGGACCGTCACGGGGCTCCTCCAGCGGGGGTACACCGGTTACCTCAGGCTGTTCTCGATGACCGCCGCGGCGCTCGTTATACTGGCCGGGATCTTCACCGGCTATAGCACCATGATGACCGAGACGGTTGCGGTAGCGGCGGTCGTAGCAGAGCCTGCGCAGCTCCTCGTGTACGGCTCGGTGCTGGCAGGGCGATTCATGGAGGGTGGCCTGGACCTCGTGTGGGGAGGGGTGGCGATCTACGCGGCGGGGGCGCTGCTGTCTCATCTGGCCAGGGACAGCATCAAGTGGCGCAGGGACGGCTTCGTGCTCGTGATGCTCGGGATCCTCTATCTCCCGCTGCTGACGTTCTCGCAGTTCCTCGTCAGCGGCACCGCCCAGGCGACGTTCCTCCTCGTGTCTTACGTCCTGATCGGGCTGGCGGCGATTTTCGCCCTGACCAGTGCAATTTATCCGCGGGTCAGGACGAGGGCCGTACCCGACAACGAGTAACACATGCTAGAGTCTGCGCTCCGTTATCTGGGAGTCTATCGGCTGTACGAAGGGAGGCTGAGGGCTCAGGTCGAGAGTGAGGAGATCCCGGGGCATATCGGCATCATCCTCGACGGGAACAGGCGGTGGGCCCAGGGCCAGGGAGTCTCTCAGGGGCTAGGCCACGAAGAAGGCGCGAACAGGGCCGAGGAGCTACTGGACTGGTGCAACGACCTAGGGATACGGACGGTCACCCTCTACGTACTGTCGACCGAGAACCTCGACAG
>JAJYKR010000039.1 GCA_021788415.1 archaeon | reverse complement strand
AGATCGCCTTCTGATAGGCCTGGATCGCCATGCCGTGGGCGCCCTGGGAGTCGAGGCGGATCGCCTCGGAGGCGTACTTCTTGGCGTCGTCCTCCAGCTCCTTGGCGGCGACTACGCTCATTTACCGCCGACCCCCTGGTCCCCAGGCTTCACCTTCCCCTGGGCCAACAGAGTGAGCATCGCCTGCTCGACGTCGTCCGAGGGCATCTTCAGCGCGGAAGACGCGTCGGTCACGTCGACCTTGCCGTCGTGGATGGCGGCGTACTGGAGCACCCGCTCCTCGGTGTCGTCGGTGCGCGCCGGCCTGTAGACCGTGCCGAGTATCTGGGCTTCCTCGTCCTCGTCGTCCCCGGCCGCGAGGATGGGGATCCTCTGCTGTATCTCGGGGGCCTCGCGCTCGATCAGGCGCGGCGAGACCTTGAGGGTGCGGGTCATCTCCTGGGCCCTCTGCTCGGCGAGCTTCCTGGCCTGCTCCACTATCTCCTCCCCGCTCCCGTCCTGGATGTTCAGCTGCACCGTCGGCGCTATGTTCCCCATGCCAACCATGGTCTCGCTGAGGGCGGCGTTGATGTCCTCGGAGGCCTGGTCGAGGGACGGGACCAGCCCGCTCACCGTCTTGTTCACCTTGCTGAGCACCTTGAAAGCGGAGCTCATGTGTGACATGACATCCCCGACGTCCACTATGCTCTCCAGCCTGAGCACCACCTGCGTGAGCGCCAGCTCGCTGGCGTAGACAACCTTCCCCACCTTCCTCAGCTCCGCCCACTCGTTGGCGTAGATGGAGGCCTTCGACTCGTCTTTTGTCATCATCGCCTTGACGGTGGTGTCGAAGAGGGACTTCCTCCTCTGCTCCAGCTTCACCCTGAGGTTCTCGAGCTCCTTGCGGTGGTATTCGATCTCTTTGATGGTGGACGACAGCTTTGGCTTGATGGAGTCGTCTCGGCCGAGACCGAAAACCCGCAGTGGGGCACGGGCGGACAAATACGAGGTTCCATGACTATCACGCCGATAATCACAGGCCGAGTCAACAAATGCGATACAAATTGGTGAATAGTTGTTTCGACCACGCAGAGCGAGGTCGGCGGGACCAAGTTCTCGCCGGGGGAGCGGCCCTCAGCGGTCTGCCGGGATCTTGTTGACGGGGGCCAGCGAGCGGGCGCCGCCGGGATCGAGCCTGTTCAAAGGCGCCAGCGATTTCGCTCCCCTGTAGAGGCAATACGCCCACCCGACGCTGATCGGACCTAGGACGTACCCTCCGTCGACACCGAAGAGGGAGCCGAGGAGTATCGAGCCCGCCAGTCCCACGAGGAGCAACAGGAAGAACGTCGAGAACCATCTGAGATGGGCCTTCATCGCCTCGTCGGCCGACCTGGATCTGACTAGGGGGAGCAGGACAGCCCCAGAGACCACGCCGCCGAAGATAGGACCGAAGACGATGAGGAAGCCCGCCAGCTGGTAGATGGGCGCGCTATTGGGAGGGGCGAGCCCTCCGGTGGTCGCGAGGGAGACCAGTAAGATCACCACTCCCGCCCCGACCAAGGTCAGCTCGTAGGCCCAAAGCACCCTCCTGATCTTGGACCAACGCCCCGTGTCCCTGAACAGGGGGTCTGTCCTCCTCCCCGCCCTCACCGAGAAGTCGATCCAGTAGAACAGCACCAAGGATGTCACCCACAGCGATGGAAGCAGAAACAAAATTTTGGGAACGCTGGGAAATAGGCCCTGGACCGGTCCTAGCATGATCAATATGCTGGCGAAGGCTAGTGAGACCATGCCTATCCCCATGGCCTGGCCCCGGTAGATTCGGACCTGAAGGGCGCCTCTTATCCTGAAGGCCCAGTAGGCGCCGTAGACGCCCAGCAGTATAGAGACCAAGGTCGTCGTGATGATGGCCAGTTGCCCTACGGTCGCCAGCTCATTTGCCGAAGGCGGTCACCTCCATCCCCTTGCTGGTGATTGAGAAGTTGAAGTAGCCAGGCTGGGGCGGCGTCCCCCTCATCTTCATTATCCTCAGCAGCGGGAGGACCCTCAGTCCCTCCTCGTAGAGCCTGAGCTCGAGGACCCCGTCGAAGAGCTGCTGCATCGCGGTGAGCACCTCCAGCTTGTGCATCCCGTCTTCCAGGGTGGCAAGGATCACCGCGTCGTACTTCTTGACCTCGTCCAGGAGCTGGGCGAGGAACTTGTAGATCGTGTCCGGCTGGTTGAGCATCAGGAGGGACGAGAGGGCGTCGACGACGATGCGTATGCGCCTGTTCGCGTTCTGCTTCAGCACCTCCTTCACGTTGAAAGAAAGGCTTGCGAGGTCGTTGACGTCGAACCTGATCTGGCCCCCTTCGCCCGATAGCCAGAGGGGGACTTTCTGCTGCATGTCCACCCCGAACCCTTTGACGTCCTGAAGCACTTCCCGGACGGGGAGCCTCGTCACGTACAGGCAGAAGTCTCCCTGGGCCAGCCCGCTCTGGGTGAACCAGTATCCGAGGGCCTCCTTCCCGATGCCAGGGGGGCCCACTACGAGGACCGCCGACTTGTCGGGATACCCGTCTGCCAGGAGTCTGTCGATTGCGGGGATCCCGCTCGAAGCCAAGCGCGCCACTTGACAGAGGGGTCTTCTATGATAAACCTATTCCATTCGGGAGAGCGCCCTGGACCGCCTTCTGCGTGAGACGGGCCCTCGCCCCCAGCGTCCCTAATCCACTCCCGCGCCCTTCTTCCATCTGGTGAGGAAGCTCCTTTCGGCGTCGGTCACCCTCGGTCCGAGGTCCGATAATCGCCCCCGGGTCAACAGTTGCCAAAGTGGGGAAGGACTGTTCCAAGCGCGTCGAGCCGGAGCGGTTCTTCACCGGCGGCGGTCGACGGCGTAGATTGGGACAAGGGACCTCGCGCTCTTGTAGAGGAAGTAGGCCGCGATGGCGAGGACTGCGCTCTGGTCGAGGTTGAACTCGGTGGTCGCATTGGACGGGCTGAGGACGAAGAGCGCCAGCACAGTCGCCGCGTAGAGGACGAACCAGGACAGGTGCCTTTTCAGCTGGGTGTCGGCTGACCTCCTCGCGACCAGGGGGAGCACGAACACGCCTGAGAAGAAGACGACCAAGAACGGGGAGAACACAACGCCATACAACCCCAAAAACGATATGACAGGATTTGTGAACTGTTGACTGGCGGCAATGTTGTAACCGGTGGCTTTGGCTGCTATCACGAGGATGGTGACGGCAATAGGTCCCCCAAGGGTGTATGCCCAAAGGAACGTCCCAAGCCGTCTCCAGTGGAATGTGTCCCGAAGGAGAGGGTCGGAGAGCCGGGCGGCACGTATGGATGCGTCGATCCAGTAGAACGCGCCCCAAAATATCGCCCAGGTTGATATCAGTTCGAGAGCGTTGAAGGTCTTGTACAGGGCCTCCAAGGCGGTGGAGAGCGCGAAGGCTCCGAAGAGGACCGTTGCCAGGCTAATCCCAAGGCCCTGCTTCCTGTAGAGATCGCCTGACAGCCTCCGCCTTATCTGGAACGCAGAGGAGGCAGCGTAGCCGTAGCCCAGGATTATGGCGGCGCTGAGCCCCAGGACCGCCAGGTCAACCTCGCTTGACATAGGCCTCCACATCCATGCCGTTCTTGGAGAACGCGAATCTGAAGTAGCCGGGCTGCGGCGGGACTCCGGTCATCTTGAGGACCCTCAGGAGGGACGCGTAGCTGAGCCCTCCTTCGTCGTAGACGCGCAGTTCCAGGACCCCGTCGAAAAGCGACTGCATGGCAGTCATGACCTGTGGGTCGTGCATCCCTTCTTCAAGGGTGGCGAGGAAGACGGCGTCGTACTGCTTGACCTCCGTCATGAGCTGGGTGAGGAAGCTGTAGACAGTAGACGGTGGGTTGAGCATCAGGAGGGGGGAGAAGACGTCTGCGACCACCCTGATCCTCCTCCCGGCGAGATC
>JAJYKR010000038.1 GCA_021788415.1 archaeon | reverse complement strand
GCAGAGCCGATTACAATGGGGGACGGCTTGAACAGGGTGTCAATCTTCAGCATCCAGGCCTCGCGCGGGCCTGACACGGTCGCGTCGAAGAACCCTGAGCTCGGCGACGGAGACACGACGAAGCTCCACCCCTTCGGGTCCTTCGAGTAGCTTTCGATCATCCGCTTCTTCAGGACCTTCCCTTCAAGGAGCTCCAAGGTCTCTCCAGCCAACGCGCTTTTCAAGTCGTATAAACGCCTTGGGTCGCCCGACCATGGGGGTAGAGCTCTCGGCCCAGCGTCCCGAAGAGGCGGACGTCGCCGTCATCGGGGCGGGAGTAGTCGGACTCGCAGTCGCCTACCGTCTTTCGAAGGTCTCCAAGCGCGTCGTGGTGATCGAAAAGGAGGCCGAGCCGGGCAAAGGTGTGACGTCAGGCCAGGCGAACGTCATCCACGTGGTGCAGCTCCCCTTCGGCTCCATTAAGAGCAAGCTGGCGAGGAAGGGGAACGCCATGTACGACGACCTGTGCAAGGAGCTCGGCGTCAAGCTGGACCGCATGCCTGCCCTGCTGGTGGTCAAGGGCTGGCTCAGGCTCCCGGTCCTCTTCTTCGTGTACCTGTATCTCAGGTTAGAGCTTCGGGGGGAGTTCAGGGTCCAGCTGATGTGGGGCGGCGGACTGAGGAAGATCGAGCCTCTGCTCGCCGATGACGTCTCAGGAGGGTTGGTCGTCCACGGCTACGGGACGGTCGACGCGCAGGCGCTGGTCATGAGGCTGAAGGAATCGGCAGAGAAGATGGGTGTGGTCTTCAGGTTCGGCACCGGGCTGACAGGCGCCGAGCAGAGGGATGGGATGAACATCCTGACGACCAATGGCGGGAGCATCAGAGCGAAGTTCGTCGTGAACGCGGCCGGGCTCTACGCGGACGAGGTCTCAAGGATGCTGGGGAAGGACCTGGGCAAGCTCGAGCCGGGGCTCGGTGTCATGGCAGTCTACTCGGGCCTTGGGCTGAAGAACGTCGTCGCGCCTCTCCCGCTGAGCGCTGGGCCGAGGACCAAAGGTGGGGCGATAATCCCGGCGACGGACGGCACCACCATCTTCGGCCCTACTCTGAGGATCGCAGACTCGAAGGAGTCCCGGACGTACACGGACGAAGACCTGGGGCTCCTCAGAGCGAAGTTCGGCCCGCTCCTGAAGGCCGAGGGGAAGCTCGTCAGGGTCTACACAGGGGTGAGGCCCCTGTCGCCCACGAAGGACTTCATAATCGAGCTCGACAGAGGGAGGAGGGTTGTCGACCTGGTGGGGATCGAGTCGCCCGGCCTGACTGCGGCACCTGCTATCGCAGAAGTCGTCGCGGGGATGATCATGGGGGAAAAGGCGTGACAGGGCTCTACGCTTGCGTCGACGTCGGCACCACCAGCATCAAGCTCAGCGTCTTCGACGAAGAGCTGCGCAGAAAGAACTCGGACGTCCTGACCGTGCCCGTCCGGGCTGACGGCCTGCAGGACGCGGAGGCGCTCTTCCGGGCTGTGAGGCATCTCGTGGACCGAGGCAAGGAGCTGGGGGCGTCTTCCGTCGGCCTCGCCACCTACAGGGCGTCCACTGTCGCCTGGGACAGGGAAGGGAAGCCTCTCACGCCCATCGTGACTTGGACCGACAGAGGCTCGGCGGCGACCTACAGGCGCCTCCCCGCCTACATCAAGCTCTTCGGGAAGATCCCTCCCTTCGACCTGATCATATCCCCGTACTCCCCCGTCCTGAAGTTCCTGAGGCTCAGGGAGCTGAACCCCTCCCTGCCAGAGGGGTGCATGCTCTGGACCGTCGACTCGTACCTCGCCTACAGGCTCACAGGAAAGTTCGTGTCCGACGCGACCAACGCCTGCCTCAGCGGCATCATCGACCCGAGGACGATGAAGGAGATCGGGGTTGTGAAGTCCCTCTTCAAGCTCAGGATGGAGACGCCGCAGCTGGTGGAGAACGCAGAGCGCATCGGGTCCTACCAGGGGATGGAGGTCAACGCCCTGATCGCCGACCAGCAGGCCGCGAGCGTCGCCGAATGGGCCCTCGATGGAGGGGTCGGGAAGGTCACCAACGGGACGGGGACGTTCGTCGACATACCCACCACAGGCTTCGCCCGGAGGGGGGAGCTGATCCCACTGGTCCTGCTCAAGCACAGGGGGAAGGTCTGGTTTGGGGTCGAGGGTTACCTCCCCACCACGGGACGGGCGGTCGACACAATGCTGGGCATGGGGCTGCTGAGGGATTATTCCGACCTGGAGGTCGGGCAGAGTGGCGATGTCGTCTTCGTCCCTGCACTGACAGGGCTCCAGGTCCCGCGCGCCCCTGACGCGAAAGGGGTCATTGCCGGCCTCACCCTCGGGTCGGACAGGGCGGCCATCGTCTCAGGCTTGCTGAGGTCGATTGCCTTTCACGTCAGGCTGGTTCTGGAGCAGTCAAGGGAGTCCGTGAAGACACTGAGAGCCGACGGCGGCCTGTCAAAGTCCGACGCCCTTCTGAAGACCATCTCCGCGGCCACGGGGGTGACGGTAGAAAGAGACGCGGACACCGAGGCGACGTCCAGGGGGATCGCTATGCTGCAGCTGGCAGCCACAGGCAGGTCCTCCCTCGAGGAGCTCCTTAGGGCCAAGAGAGAAAGGGAGGCCTTTAGCATGACCGGGGACGCTAAGCTTGACGAGGGGTACGGGAAATGGAAGAACCTGACAGGCTTGTTGAGGAGCTCGAAGGGATCCTACCTGGCCGAGTGACCAGGGAAGTCGCGCCGTACCTGAAGGACTGGTGGCCCCTGACCTGGATAAGCGACGAGCCCCTCGGTAGCGCCGTGGCCGCGGTGAAGCCGTCGAACGTCGACCATGTGGCAGCCCTCGTCAAGTTCGCCTCGTCCCACAAGGTGCCGCTCTACGTCCACGGCGGAGGGAGTTCGGTCACCGGGTCTTCGATCCCGACCAAGGGGGTCGTCGTAGACATGCAGGGGATGAACCAGATACTCGATCTCGACACCGACAACAAAACCGTCACGGTCCAGGGAGGGGCGAAGCTCAAGCAGGTGGAGGCGAAGCTGAGCGCCGAGGGGTTCTCCCTCTTCCAGTTCCCCCAGTCTCTCGAGCTGGTGACGGTGGGGGGCTACATCTCGACCTTGGGGACCGGCCAGTACAGCAGCCTCTACGGAGGAGTGGAGGACTCTGTGCTGAGGCTCGAGGTCGTCCTGCCGACCGGGGAGGTGGTCTGGACCCGCAAGCGGGGTGCTCCTAGGTCATCAGTAGGCCCCGACCTGAGCAGGCTATTCATCGGGGCGGAGGGGTCGTTCGGCATCATCACGGCGGCGGAGCTGAAGATCCACAGGCTCCCGAAGCATGTCTGGAAGGCCGCCTTCACCCTGGGGAACTTCGAGTCCGGGGTCGCAGCCGCGAAGGGTCTCCTCGAGCTGGACGTGAAGCCCGCAGTCTGCAGGCTCTACAACGAGGTCGAATCGGCGTTCCAGTTTCAGGGCCCGACGCCGCTCCTGCTGCTGATCTACCACGCGAACTCCTCGAAGGTCCTCGAACTGATCAAGGAGGAGGTTTCGGCCCAGCTCAGTTCGAGCGCCATGGCAGTGGATTCCGCCCTGGTGGACAGATGGCTCGAGAAGCGGTTCAACTTCAGGGAGGACATCGAGAACGTGAAGAAGATGGGGTACACGTTGGAGACGATTGAGGTCGCCTCCAAGTGGAGCAGAATCGTCGAGATGTACGCCGACATCATGACCACCCTGAGCGGCGTCCATGGGGTGGCCGGGGTCGGAGCCCATCTATCCCACATCTATGATCAGGGCGCGTGCCTCTACCTTACGATCTTGTTCGAGCCGAACACCGACATCTACTGGGCCATCTGGGAGGCCATGGCCAAGATAACGAGCACCCACGACGCCACGATCTCGCACCACCACGGGCTGGGGATTCTCAAGCGGGCCTACGCGAGAGACGAGGTCCCCATGGGGCTGA
>JAJYKR010000037.1 GCA_021788415.1 archaeon | reverse complement strand
ATGCCCTGGAGCTCTGCTACACCGCCGAAGGGAAGACCGACGCCTTCGTCGACATCAGGGGGAGGATCAGGATCACCGACCTGGCAGCAGCCTACCTCATAGCCTCCGAGGCTGGCGCGGTGATCACGGGGCCCGAGGGGGGGAAGGTGACCCCGACCTTCGACCTCACCCACAGACTCAGCTTCGTGGCATCTTCCACCCCCGATCTCCACAAACAGATATTGGAAGTGATATCTGAGCCGGGCGGCGGATGAGCACCCCTTGAAGGTGTCGATAATCCTGGGGACCAGGCCCCAGATAATCAAGAGCGCCCCAGTGTACGAGCGGCTGAGCAAGAAGGGGGTCGAGTGCGAGATCATCAACACCGGCCAGCACTATGACTACGAGATGAACAGACAGTTCTTCACAGAGCTGAAGCTCCCCGACCCTTCCGCGGACCTCAACGTCGGCCAAGGCACCCCCGGGGAGCAGGTGTCCAAGATCGTGGGGGGGCTGGACCGGATCTTCTCGGTCTCCAAGCCTGATCTTGCGATCGTCCCCGGGGACACAAACTCTGCACTGGCGGCAGGGGTGGCGTGCTCGAAGTCTGGGATTCCAATCGCCCACCTGGAGTCTGGGTGCAGGTCGGGAGACTATAGGATGGCCGAAGAGATCAACCGGCGCCTGCTGGACCACATGTCCCAGGTGCTGCTCTGCCCGACGTCGACCTGCGTAGAGAACGTGAGCTCAGAGCATGTGCTTGCGCGCTCCGTTGCCAACGTGGGAGACACGATGTATGACGCGCTGCTCAAGTTCGTCCCCACCCTTGAGATGCTGGACGCCGCCGCCAAGCACGGGCTTGAGGACGGCGCCTACGCGTTCATGACCCTCCACAGGGCCGAGACCGTCGACGACCCACATGCCCTGGGGGCAGCCCTGGGAGCCGTGGGCGCACTCGGGCTTCCGGTCGCGTTCAGCGTCCACCCCAGGACGCAGGAGCGCATGGGATCCTTCGGCATCGAGCCTGGCCCCGGCCTCAAGCTCCTGCACCCTTTGCCATACCTGGAGACACTCTCCCTGGCGGGCAGGTCCAGGCTTGTGATAACCGACTCCGGAGGGCTCCAGAAGGAGGCCTACTGGCTCGGAAAGCCAGTCCTTGTCATGAGGGAGAGCACCGAGTGGGGAGAGATTGTGAAAGCAGGCGCTGCGTTCCTGGTTGGCACGGCGCCAACAAAGATCAAGAGGGGGTACGCGATGTCGAGGAAAGTCAGGCCAGAGTCATTCAGGGCCACGAAGAAGATTTTCGGCCGTGGAAACGCTTCTGAAAACGTGGTCCGGGTGGTCATGAAATTCCTCTCATCTGCCGGAAAGATGGCCGTTGAGAACTAGGGACAAGACCCCCGGAGGGAAGCGGGTCGTGATGCTGCTATCCAACCCCGCCACCTTCGACCAGAGGCCGCTCAAGGAGGCCCACACCCTAGCCAGGGCTGGAAACGCGGTGACAATCCTCGCCTGGGACAGGGACCTCGAGACCGCCTTGGACTCGGCCTGCGACGACGGCCTGGTGATCAAGAGAATGAGAGTCGGCGCAGGACACGGGACCCCCGTGCTCACCGTCCCCAAGCTCCTCCTTTTCTACGGGTGGTGCCTCGCTCACCTTGTCCTAGCAAGGGTAGATGTGGTCCACTGCCATGACGTCGACACCCTCCCCGCAGGGTTCGCCGCCAAGGTCCTGAAGTTCGGGAGGCCGAAACTGGTGTACGACATGCACGACCTCCCCGAGGCGTTTCTCAGGTTCTTCCCCCTGACCGGGCTGACACAGGCCATCTTCCTGGGCTCGGCCAGGAAGCTCGCGGACGCCATCCTGGTCGTGAACGACAGGTTCGTGACACACCTCGGCAGGATCGGGTTCAAGAAGGAGAAGCTGGTGGTCATAATGAACGCCCCTCCGTCGGCCAGCGCAAGGAGCGCGAGGCGCCGTTCGGATGGATTCAACGTCCTCTACTATGGCTGGTTGGGCGAAGAGCGCGGGGTCAGGCTCCTCCTGGAAGCTGTCAGGGGCCTCCGGGGGGTGACCCTGATCCTTGCGGGGCGGGGAGAGCTCGAAGGCATGGTGCGGGAGGAAGCCTCGAAGAACCCGGGGGTCAGGTTCCTCGGGTGGCTGAAGATGGAGGCCCTGAATCCGGTCATCAGCGAAGCGGACCTGATACCTTCGCTCTACGAGCCGAAGACCAAGAACGCCCAGATAGCGACCCCCGGGAAGCTGCTTACAGCCATGTCCCTTTCCATCCCCTCGCTGGTCCCCGCCGGGACATATCAGGCCGAGATTGTGGAGAAACACAGGTGCGGAGTCGTGGTCGACTGGATGAACCCGGGCGAAGTGAGAGGAGCCATAGAACGGCTTTCGCAGGACCGACAATACTATGACGAGCTGTCGAGGGCGTCCTACGAAGCCTTCGTGACTTCGTTCAGCTGGGAGATAATGGAGCAGAGGCTCAACGCGCTGTACGGCGGGTTTGCGGCCGGTTGAGCAGGTCCTCGTAGACTCCGTGCCACACTGCAGCCACCCTCCGAGGGTCGTTCTCCGGAGGCAGGCCGGACAGCTTGTTCCCCGTCCAGTCGACCACCGTGCACCCCAAGGCAAGGGCCTCCAACGCCGCCTTCCCCACGGACCTCGCGACTGCATGCCCCGGCGGCCTTCTAAGGTCGATGTAGAACGCGAACTTGGACATGACGGCGGGCATCTCGTCGTGCCTGACACTCCACCTGTCCAGCCACGTCAACTTCAGGCCGAGGTTCATTGCTAAAGCCTCTGTCTCCGCGTCCATGCCGTATCTGAAGGAGACCGCAGAAAGGGGGTCCCTCCCCTCGCCCGTGGGCCTGAAGAAATCGGTGTCGACAGGGTTCGGGACGTGTGAGACGTTGGAAGGAGCCCCCTCCAGGAGGTTGGGCGTGGAGACCGCGATGAAGTCGGCCCTGGTCCAGCGGGACCTCTTCTCGTCCCACCTCCCTTCGATGTCAGTCCCATGGTAGTGCATCACCACCGGTTTGCCGTACAGGCGCTTGACCCAGGGGACTATCCTGTCAAGGGAGTGGACGTGCACGACGTCTGCTGCGGACGCCATACGAATCCCCTTCAGAAAGAACCTGGCCGCACCCTCAGGATAGGCGGTGCCATAGGTGGTCAGCCCCACCCGGTCCGCAGCCTTCCTGGTGATCACCCTGCTCTCGGTTCCGAACTCCCTGTCTGCGAACTTCGCTATTACGCTGGCGACACCGGCGGTGTTCCAGACGTGGAGGATCTTGATCCCCAACTTCATCACGGCGCGCGGGGCGAGGGAAAAAGGTTCGCGAGAGGTAAAATAAGCCAGAAGGGGTGGCAGGCGCAGGGCATGAATGGAGCCGGGATCAAATCCAAAGTTGTCCTCTAGCTTTGGCCTTAGGTCGACCGGCCTGATCGTCTTCTCCGGGCGGCTGGTCAGCGCATTCACCGGGCTCCTGTTCACGGTGATGGCAGCACGGTGGCTGAACCCGTCGGGGTTCGGGACCTGGGAGGTCATTGTGACCTTCGTGACGTTCGCGTCGTACCCTGTCGGGACGGTAGCCTACTGGGCGACGCGCGACATCGCCCGGGGGAGGATGGTGGGGAGGACTGCCCTGGTTTCCGGGGCCCTTCTGAGCGGGGTCGGGCTCGGCATATACTTCGCGTTCGCCGTCCTGTCGTATGCGAGAATATCCGCCTCGTTCGTCCCTTTTCTGCTTGGGGCCCTATTGGTTCCGCTGAGCTACTTCAACGCCGCCGCCAGCTCCATAGTCACAGGATACAGGCCCTCGGTATACGGGACGTCGCTGATATTCTCCGAGCTGGCGAAGCTGTCGGTAGCCTACGGGGCGCTGTACGTCTACCACCTCGGCATCGAAGGGGTGATCGTCGCCCTGATGGCCGCATACCTGGTGCAGTCCATGGTGAGCACCGCCCTCGTAAGGAACGCGACGGTGGAGAGGGTCGACGGGGC
Source organism: archaeon (assembly GCA_021788415.1). Next base: position 22 of record JAJYKR010000037.1, on the reverse strand, counting down.
CGAGGTCAGGCGCTGGTCCAGG
>JAJYKR010000036.1 GCA_021788415.1 archaeon | reverse complement strand
AGGGTGCTACTGCCGCCATTAGCTCCAGGCAATCCAGGGCTTGTCCTTCAGAAGGGTCCCTGAGAGGTCGGCCAAGTATCCACCGTACTTCTTGCGTACTACCCGTCCATCCGCCGCTAGGACGTCCAGATCCCGCCGGACCGTACTTTCAGAGACCCCTAGCAGGCCCGCGAAGTATCCCGTCCCCCGCCATCCGTCGCTCGCCAGCAGGCGCGCCAGCCTCTCCCTCCTCTCCGCTGACCTCCTCCCCTTCGGGATGAAGTGCCATCTCAGGCGCCTCACCCCGTCCTCCTCGTATGGGTGGACGAAGTACTGGGCGTAGTGCTCCCCCCTCTGGCGCTTCGTGTAGGGACCGTAGCCCCGCCGGCCGCACTTCGGGCAGACCCGCGTGTTACCCGAATCTGACAACTTCGAGAACCGCCAATTTCGGGTAACAGCCCCTAGGCTTCGGCGAACCTGCCGTCCTCGCCGTAGACGCAGAGGCGCCCGTCAGCCTTCACCATCCACGCCTTCCTCTCCGCGCTCCAGCTCACCGAGCCGACCGTGGGCGACTTCTGCGGCAGGGGGAACCACCCCTCTTCGCCCTTCCGCCTCGCCTCGGCCCTCAGCTCGCCGTCCGCCAGGGCGGCCCAGAGCCAGAACTCCTTCCCGCACTCCCCGTTCACGCAGATGCAGCTCCTCCGGAACGACCCCTCGGGGGAGGCGGCGTCCTTCTTCGGCACGGCCGACCCCTGGAACCTGATCAGGGTCAGCTCCGCGTCCTCCTTCAGCTCGAAGGGGTTCTGGGCCCCGCAGTGGGGGCACTCCACGAAGGGGAGGCGCTCCTTGTAGGTGACCCCGGTGGGGGGCTGGGAGGCAGACGCGTTGGAAGATGTAGTAGAAACCTCCAGCGGCTTCTCGACCGGCGAGGGCGGAGGCAGCTGCTGCGGGGCCGCGACGAAATGGGCCACCACGTTCTTCTGCTCCGGCAACTCCGCCTTGTGGACGGCACCGGCGTCGGGGCCGTCCCCCTTCTCCTCGGGCTTCGCCGCGTACTCGGGGAAAAGCTCGTAGAACCACGGCGGCAACCCCGCCGCGATCTTGTCGATGGAGTTGTTCCGCAGGGCCGCCTGGAGCTCCTTCACGTTGAACCGCGCAAAAGCCACCGCCGCAGCCGCCTGGTAGAACGCCCTCTCGTCAACGAGCTTCGACAGGGCCTCGAGGTGACCGAGCTGGAACGAGGACCCTGCCCTCGTCTCTACGTCATACAGGCGCGACAGCTTCTCCCCCAGCGCCCTGGCCAGCTCTATCCTCTTCCTCACTGCGGAAGGCTCTTCTCCAATCTTGGCAGACGCAGCGACGATATCGTCCTCGTCAGCCTTCCGTGAGGCAAGGTAGAACGACCTTACCTCCTCAAGGACCGAAAGATTCCTGCGCTTCAGGTTCTCCGACATGGACCTCGAGAACAGCTCGACGAATGGAAGCCCCTCGTCCAAGAGGGCATAGTAGCTCTTGGGCTCGCCGTCCTTCTCGAAGAGCTTCTTGATCGCCAGGAGCCGCCCTATCCCCATGTAGATCCAGTATCCGGACCCGTCGGGCCTCTCGACCGCCCTTCCCGGCTGCAGCTGCCCGTGGACCCTGATGTCCTCGGCGAGCGCGTCCACCTGGTCGTACTTCAGCCGCGTCTGAAGATCAGGGTGCGGCTCGCAGAGCTTCACCGGGAGCGCTACAAGCTTCCCCTCGCTCCTCGCCTCGGGCTCCTTCCCTCTGAGGAGCTTCAACTCATCCTACCTCCGATACGCTTGAGGTCCTGGTCTTGGACGACACTCTCGTCGTAGCCCACTTCCCCCTTTAACAGAAGGCCCTTGGTCCCGAGGTAGCCACCCCTGTCCATCTCCCTGCGCACAATCAGGGACCAGACGAGGCCTTTCTGCTCCGGAGACAGGGACCTGAACACCTCCATGTCCGCGAGATAGAGGGCAGTCGCAGCCACGCTCTCTGGCGACCTTCCCCGGGCGTCGACGATCATCTCCCTGAGCAGTGAGGCGAACCTCACCTCTACCTGTCGGAGGCAGTCGGCGGTCTCCATGAGGGTCGCTGTGACAGGGAACTTCGACGGGAGGTAGCGCTTGATCAGGGCGTCGACGTTGACGTGTGAAGGCGAAGTGTTGTCAGCCCTGGCTATGCTCGCAGCCTCCTTCCGCGCTTTGAAGAGGTAGAAGCACCGCCTCGCGGCGAAGACCCTCACGGTCTGCCAGTCGGGGCGCTCAATCTCGTACGGGGAGCGGACGTCGAGTATTGCCCCGGTCTCATCTGTCCTGATTTCTACTACACCCTCCTCATCCCCGCTCTCAATCAGGTCGCTCAGGTAGATCTGGACCCTCACGGTCTTGGGGGATGCCCTGAGCTTCGTCCCCGTTTCGCGCCTGTTTACGAGGATCCTGACACCCTCGGGTTTGTCCGAAGCCACGGTGATGAGCACGGATTCCATCCGTATCCCGAACCCCGCTCTGGCGAGGGCGTGCTGCATCTCCTCCACCGACCTCCCAATGCTCCTGCACTGGCTCAGGAAAGCGAGTGCCACTGCCTTCTCTAGGGGGATGCTCTTTTCCCCGCTCTTTCTCGACCTCTTCCAGAGCGCGGCCGCCTCCCTTTCCACTCCTGCCATGATTTTAGACCGCACTTCCCATGAGACGTCCAGCTGCTCGACCGCGGCAGCTGCCTTGTCGTGGACAGCCTTCTCCAGGGCGTCGACGTGTATCCCCCTGGCGATGTTGTGCTCCTTCACCGAGGCGGGATGGTCGATGATCTTCCTAAGATCAGACCTAGAGGGAGCGGAGTCGCCATAGGGGAGCGAGAGGTGCGACCCCATGGCCGCCTGAGGCCACTCCTCGTCCTCGACTCCGTCTCCACCGTAGCATCGCGGGCAGTACGAGCCCCGGAAGGGGGTCCCGCATCTCTTGCAGAACGTACCGCACTTCTCGCACCTTCCGTCAATCAGAGGATAGAGACGGCAGTAGGGACAAGGTTGGAGCGGAGCAGGCCGCTCGGCGGGGGATGGCGCTAACATTCATGGAGAGCAGTGTTCCAAGGGTATTTGGTAACTCGTCCGTATGATTTGAGCGTGGGCCGTGCTCGGACTATCCGTATACCCGCTTTGAGAGAATCGAGTTCACACGCGGGGGGACTTGAGAAATTGAGATTCTGTCACGCCTTCATCTGCAGAACCGCTGCTGCGTCATGACTTCCAGGTTGATTGTCGTGCAGCAGAAACCCGCACATGAGGCACTTCCATGCTCGGGAACCCCGCAGATAAGCCATGGGCGTGCCGCAGTGGAGAACAGGGACGGCGTACCGGCTATAGTAGCGGCCCTGCCCCTCCGTCGCCCTAGCAAACCTGCCAACTGACGTTAGCTCCGCTTCGGCGAGGTCGATGTAGGGCTCAAGCAACGAGTGCAGCTGCGTCACTGACGCGAGAGTCTCTGTATCTCCAGATGCCTCTGCCTCTTGCCTATGCTTCGCCAGCAGCCCAACCAGCTCGTAGACGAAGGGCGAAGCAGGCCCCGGGTCGAACTGTCTTATGACCGTCGCAAGCAGGGAATTGACAAGGTTGCTGACGCTCTTCTTCGACCTGATCTTCCCCAGCGCGTCACTGACCCACTTGTCCACAGTTATCTCGAGGCTTACCTTTCTCTCGCCTGGGTTATCAGCACCGTACCTCCCGAAGCTCAAGTCTCTGTTCCCTTCCCGTCGTCATCGTCGTCCTTCGAATCCCCGATGTCCTGGGTGAACAGCCTCGAGGAACTCGTGACCTGAAGTACCGCGTCCACGAACGCGCGCTTTTTCGCTTTCTTCCTGACTGTGTTGACCAGGCCGAAGGCTTCCTCCCTGGACAAAGGCACCCTGAACTGCTTGACCCTCCCGATGTCTCGTGTCTCAAGCTCCTCGGGGTTCTTGATAGTCTTCGGCAGGTCTTCGAGGAAGACCCACATGTGAGCGTACTGCGGCTCTGCGGTGTTGCATGACCCCACCCCGTTTCC
>JAJYKR010000035.1 GCA_021788415.1 archaeon | reverse complement strand
CTAGGCGTCGACCACGATCATCGTGAGGGTGCTCCTCACCTTGTCGAGGCGCCGTATGTTCCAGGTGATGGTCTCCTTGACCTTCTCCATGGTGTCGGCCTCGACCCTGGCTACGATGTCGTAGACCCCATAGACCACGTAGACCTCCTTGACGTTGGGGATGTCTCTGAGCTTCTTGAGGAGGTCTTCTTCCGCGCCCAGGTCGGCGTTTACAAGTACGAAGGCTTGGGGCATTGCTATACCTAACCTCCTTCTACGCCAGCCTTCCGTAATAACCGTTGCTCCTATCTGACGAAAGCCCAGAGTGAACAGACATTAAGGGGTGGGAGGGCGCTCCCCCGAGGCTCCGAGGATGCTAGGTGTGTTCGCCCTTGAGATGGGCCAGGACGACCCTACGAAGTGCACCGCCAGGAAGATGGTCAACATGGACCTGGCCAGGGGTGTCAGCAGGAAGTTCCACGCCTCCGACAAGGTGATAGTGCTCAACCCGTACGCGCACCGAGTCCTCTCGCCCCCCGACAAGGGCGCCAAGTCTGTCCTGGTAATCGACTGCTCCTGGAACCAGGCCCAGGAGGTCTTCTTCAGGCGGCTGGGTGGGAAGCACAGGAGGCTCCCAGTCCTCCTGGCGGCAAACCCCACCAACTACTCCAGGGCGGGGACGCTCAGCTCCCTGGAGGCGGTCGCCGCCACCATGTACATACTCGGCGAGGTGGAGGAAGCAGAAAGGTACCTTTCGATATACAAGTGGGGGCCGACCTTCCTCACCCTGAACCAGGAGCCGCTGGAGGCGTACAGGAGGTCGCGGACCGAAGGGAAGGTGCTTCAGGCACAGAGGGAGTACTTCCCGCATCTCTTCGAGATAGCAAACGATTAATTGTGACGGTCCGGCGGCCGCCTCGACCCGAGCCGGTGGACGGGCCACGGGGATCTCCTGAGGAAGTTCCTCCCTCGGAGCAGGACGCACGGCGCCAGGAGGCGCGGCCGGAGACGGCCGGCTCCAGAACAGAAACGAGACCCGGCCCACCAAAGGCGGTGATGGGGCGACCCTGAGGTCGGTGGGACGCGGGATGAAACGGCTGACCCGTGCGGAGCAAGGCCAAACGTGGCCGATGAGAGGCCTGCAGGAGGCCAGGGTAGGCCGCTAAGCGGAATCCCGTCGAGAACAGAAGGAGGACTACGGCCGGCACGAGTCGGATTCCTCGGCGGAGGGGGAGACCCTTCCGCTGGGGGCCTCTTCAGCGGGCGTCTACCCGAAACATGCATAAAACGACCGCCGGAGAGCGCTCGATGTTGCACAGATTCGCCCACCTTGCGGACGCACACCTGGGCGCCCACAGGGAGCCCAGCCTGCAGAAGCTGGAGCTTCAGACCTTCGACGCGGCCATGAAGAAGTGCGCGGAGATCGGCGTTGACTTCGTCCTCGTGTGCGGGGACCTCTTCCACGTGGGGATCCCTGACCTGGGTGTTGTCAACTCTGCGCTGAAGAGCATGATGGAGCTCCAAAGGCAGGGGATTCCGATCTACGCCATCTATGGGAGCCATGACTACACCCCCAACGGGACCTCGGTCATCGACATCCTCAACACGGCCGGGGTGGTGAACAACGTGTTCAAGCCGAGCTTCGAAGGAGACTCGCTCAGGCTCGGGGTGACGGTCGACGAGAAGACCGGGGCAAAGATCGTCGGGATGTCTGCCCGGAAGATCGGGCTTGAAAGCCGCTACTTCGACGTGCTGGACAGACCCTCCCTCGAGCAGGAGCAGGGGTTCAGGGTCTTCGCGTTCCACAGCGGGCTCACGCAGCTGAAGCCGGAGTATCTTGGCGCCATGGAGACCGTGGATGCGGACCTGCTCCCGAAGGGGTTCGACTACTACGCCGGGGGGCATATCCATGAGAGGGGGGAGTTCGACCTCCCAGGCCACCGGAACATCGTGTTCCCGGGGCCCCTGTTCACGGGGTATGGGCGAGACCTCGAAGCCACGGCCAAGGGCGAGAAGCGGGGCTTCTATGTGGTCGAGTTCGGAGAGCACGTCTCCAGCAAGACCTTCGTCCCCGTCGACGCGTTCAAGGGGGTCTTCAGGGAATACGACCTGACCGGCAAGGGCGCCCCGGAGGCGGGGAGCCTGGTAGCAGACGACCTGGGCAAGGTGGACGTGGAGGGGAAGCTGGTGGTCGTCAAGGCGCACGGAGAGCTCGCAGGTGGGAAGGTCTCCGATGTGGGACTCGCCGGAATCAGGACGAACCTGGCCGAGCGGGGCGCGGTCCACGTCTACCTGAACAGGAGCGGGCTGAAGTCGAGGGAGGCGGCTGGACCAGTCTTTTCAGGAGAAGAGCCTGCCTCGATAGAGAAGCAGCTCTTCGAAGGGGAGGCGTCCAAGGTGAAAGTCGGGGACGAGCACCTCCGCGGCAGGGACGGAGCCCAGAGGGGGCTCGAGCTGCTCAGGCTGTGGCGCCAGCCTTCCAAGCTCGGGGAGGCGAAGAAGGACTATGCGGTAAGGATGGTCAGGGAGGGGATAGCCGCCCTGGAGAGAGGTGAGGGGAAGGATTGATCATACGGGAGCTCGAGCTGAGGAACTTCAGGAGCCACGGGCACTCCGTCGTCCGGTTCCCCGAGGGCAGGACGCTGCTCGAAGGGGACATCGGATCGGGCAAGTCCAGCGTGCTGATGGGGGTCGAGTTTGCGTTGTTCGGCCTTGGGTCGGAGTCGGGGAACGCCATGCTCAAGCTGGGTGCGGACGAGGGGGAGGTGCGGATGGTCTTCGATGTGGACGGCTCGGAGTACGAGGTGAAGCGGAGGCTTCAGAGGAGGGCCGGGCGCGTGCAGCAAGTAGACGGGGAGCTCAGGACCCCGGCGGAGAACCTGAACCTCTCCCCCAGCGAGCTCAAAGAGAAGGTGTTGGAGGTCCTCGAGTTCAACGAGGCGCCTGACCCCAAGGCCCAAAGCTGGATCTACAGGTACGCCGTGTACACCCCTCAGGAAGAGATGAAGAGCATACTGGTGCTGGCCCCTGACCAGAGGCTCCAGATACTCAGGCGGGCGTTCAGAGTAGAGGACTACAAGACGGCGACCAGCAACGCCGAGGAAGCGGCGCGCGCCCTGCGACTCGAAGCGGCCAAGCTCGAAGGGATGTCGATGGGAGTGGAGGACCTCAGGGCCCAGACCGAGCGACTGCTGCAGGAAGAGGAGAGGCACAGGGGCGAGCTGGCGGGGTTCGAGGCCGAGGAGGAGAAGGGGGAGGAGCAGGCACGGGCACTCAAGGCAGAGCTGGGGGAGGCGCAGAAGCGCGAGCTGGACCTTCAGAGCACCAAGACAGAGAGGGAGTACTACGAGCGGCTCGGGTCGGAGGCCTCGAAAGATGCGGCCGAACTGGCCGGCGAAATCAAGGACCTCCAGGGGAGGCTGAAGAAGACAGAGGCAGCCGTCGATGAGGCCGGCAGCAGGAAGGCGCCGACCACGATCCCCCTGGCTGAGCTCAAGCGGAGGGAGCGGAGCCTGGACGCCAGGGTGAAGAAGCTTGAAGGGCTGAAGGGAGCGACCGAAGGCAAGCTGTCAGAGTATCGGTCGATGACCGAGGAGGGAGTCTGCCCGGTGTGCGAGCGGCCGGTCGAGGCGCACGACTTCGACGAGAAGCGGTCAAGGAAGGAGGCTGAGAGAGAACACATCAACAAGGAGCTCGCCGAGGCCGAGTCTGAGCTCGAGGGGCTAAGAAAGAAGGTCGAGGAGACGGTGGAGTTCCAGGAGGCGAGGAAGGAGCTCGCCGCGGGCAGGTCGGAGGCGTCTCGCCTGAAGGACGAAGTGGACAGGAAGGAGGTCGCGATGAAGAAGCTCGAGAAGAGGGTCGCCTTCGCCAAAGACAGCCTGAAGCAGATCGGCGTGCAGACGAAGGTTCTGGAGGGGGTGGTGCAGCAGAAGAAGGTCACGGAGAAGAAGCTCGACCAGACCGAGGTAATCCTCCGGCGGGTGAGGGAGGGCCTCGTAAAGGCGAAGGAGAGGCTCGAAGGGGTCCAGAAGAGGCAGACGGAGATCGCCATCCAGATAGTGGCCAAGGAAGACGCCTCGAACAGGGGGAGGAAGCTGAAAGAGAGGGAGATCTGGCTCACGGACTACTTCGT
>JAJYKR010000034.1 GCA_021788415.1 archaeon | reverse complement strand
CAGGAAGGGGACCAGGAGGAAGACGAGGGCGAAGGCTCCGCTGAAGAAGTCGCCTCCCCCCCAGGCGGTGTTGGCATAGCCGATCATCGCTCCACTCAGAAGTCCCCAGACGACCCTCCCGCGCACCGACCTCTCCTTGTCGAATACGCCCAACATCAGGTAGCTGGCGGCTACGAACAGGAGTATCGCGAGAGGCTCGGACTTGAACCAACCCAGGTTCCCTCTTTCGATCAGTGGGGGAGAGACCGCGAAGACCAGTGCGGCGAAGAGGCCCGCTGCGTCGCCTGCGATCTTCCTCACTAGGAAGTAGAAGATCACGGCCGTTATCGCGCCGAAGAACACGGGGAGGAGGACCAGGAGGTCGTAAAGCGATATCGGGACGCCGAAGACGTTGTGGACCAGCAGGAAGATCAGGGCTCCGGCGAGCTGAAGCCCCCCCTGTGAGGTCGCGGCCACGTTCCTGCCGACCGGGAACCATGTCTGGATGTCGTGCCAGTAGAAGTAGCCCTGCATGGTGTGGCAGGCGGTGTAGACCGTCGGGCCGCAGTTAGCGGGGTTGGCGAAGAGGGCGGAGTAGAGCCCCTGCTGGTTTGCCAGGTTCACGATGTGCTGGGCCGCGTAGTAGTCGTAATACGGGTCGAACTCGTTCAGGTAGAAGCCGTACTTCGCCGCATAGGCCCTGATGAGGACGGCGATGGAGAAGACAATGGCGAGCACCATGGAAATCATGAGGGCCCTGCGGGATACGGTGGGGCGCTTCATGAAAGACCGGAGGGTGTCGAGTGTACCCAAATCTGGAAATCGAGCGCCCGCCGGGCTATTTTAAGCGTGCTTTTTCAGTCACTTCGTGAGCAGGGTGTTGAGGTAGGCCGCGTACGCCTTCGCGTCCAGGAGGGACTTGCTCTCCCCCGCGAAGTCCGATGGCGTCACCTCGACCAGCCACCCCTCGCCGTAGGGCGACTTGTTCACGAGTTCAGGGTGAGCGTCCAGGTCGCCGTTGATCCTCGCGACCTCCCCCGAAATCGGAGAGTACACCTCGGACACAGCTTTGATTGATTCGACGGTCCCCATCGACTTCATGTGCTCCACCTTCGACTTTGGCTTGGGGGAGGCCACGTAGACCACGTCGTTCAGCGTCTTGGCGGCGTAGTCCGTGATGCCTATCCTGACTACGGCCCCTTCCTCCTTCGCCCACTCGTGTTCCTTGGTGTAAAGCAGCCCCTCAGGGATCTGGTATCCGTGGACCTCCATCCGGCGTGCGCCCTCGCGGCGAACTAATTACCCTTCTGGCGCTTCCAGCCATAGAGGCGCTCGTCGTAGAACGGCGGCTTCGTGATGGTCCCGCTCTGACGGGCCTCTCTGATGAGCACCCCCACCTGTGCGCCGAAGGCGGAGCGGTCGCTCTTCACCCTGCACAGCCCCACCCCCTTCCGGAGCAGAGGCGAGAAGGTACCGCTGGTCACACTCCCAAGCGGGCTGGAGTCGGCAGTGATTTCGAATCCGTGGCGGGGGATTCCCGACTCCACGACAAGCCCCCTCCTGACGGTGGCGGGTCCATGGTCCTTGTACTTGGCAAGTGCGCCCGCACCGACGTACCCGGTCTTCCCCGCGGTCATGACCCAGGCCAGGTCTGCTTCGAATGGGTCTGTATCTTGGTCGATGTCGGAGCCGTGCAGAGGCAGGCCCGCCTCGAGCCTGAGCGAGTCTCTGGCACCGAGCCCACATGGAGCGGAAGTCGCCGCGAGCCGGTTCCAGACCTTCAGCGCGCCCTGAGGGTTCGCCGCCGAAGTCCCGTAGACGATGACCTCGAATCCGTCCTCGCCGGTGTATCCGGTCCTTGAAACGAGGGCGTCCTCGCCAGCGACCCTTGCCTCCGCGCACCTGAAGCGCTTCAGTTGGCTCAGGTCGAGGTCGGTGAGCGGTTGCAGCGAAGCCGATGCGGCCGGGCCCTGGACTGCGATCATCGCAGAGTCCTCGGTCACGTCTTGGAAAGCGAGGCCCGAGGGGGCGCGGTCCATCATGTGGCGGAGGTCAGTCTGATGGTTCGCCGCGTTGACTACCACCATGTATCTGTCGGCCCCCAGCCTCTCGATGATCAGGTCGTCGATGATTCCCCCCCGCTCGTTGAGCAGCAGGGTGTAGAACGCCTTCCCTGGAGGCTGAGACTCGACCGAGGTGGGGACCAGCTCCTCGAGGAACCCGGTCGCGCGTTCACCTCTGACTTCGAACCGAGCCATGTGGGACACGTCGAAGATCCCAGACGCGTTCCTGACCGCCATGTGCTCTTCGCTGGTGGTCGAATACCACAGAGGCATGTCGTAGCCAGCGAACTCGGTGAGCTTGGCGTGTTTCGCGTGATAGTCGTAGAGCTGGGTTGTCTTCGGCACCAGCCTCAAGGGAGCCCGACTCTATTTAAGTGGGCAACGGTCCGGAGAAGCATTTGCTGACGCTGGTCCCGGTGACGATGCCGAGGAAGAGTGCGAAGTTCGACGTCGTAGAACTGATCGATGCCGAGGTTGGGGGGAAGCTGAGGGACGGGGACATACTAGTGATTTCGAGCAAGTTCGTCGCCATATCGGAAGGGCGGGTGGTGAAGCTGGCCAGGGTCCGCCCGGGCGCTCGGGCGAGGGAGCTGGCCGCGGAGCACCGCATGGACCCGAGGCTCTGCGAGCTCGTCGTCCGCGAGTCTGACGAGGTGTTAGGAGGGATCCCCGGCTTCCTCCTCACAAGCAAGGAAGGGCTGCTCACCCCCAACGCGGGGATCGACAAGTCGAACATAGGGCACGGTATGGTGGTCCTATACCCAAGGAGGCCGGAAGCGTCCGCGCGGAGGATAAGGGAAGAGCTGAGGTTCTCGAGGGGCGTTTCTGTGGGCGTAGTGATCTGCGACAGCCGGCTCTCACCTACGCGCAGAGGCACGACAGGAGTGGCCGTGGCTGCTTCGGGGGTGGACGCAGTGCTCGATATGCGGGGGAGGTCCGACCTCTTCGGCAACGTCCTCAAAGTGACCTCGCAGGCGCTCGCCGACGACCTCAGCTCGGCGGCAGAAGTGTTGATGGGGGAGTCGGACGAAGCGACCCCTGTAGTGATAGTGCGAGGGGCGGGGAAACTCCTGAAGGACGAGGAGTACCCTGGGAGAAGGTTCGCCATCCCCGTCGAAGACGACGTGTTTCTCAGGAGCCTGGGGTACGGGCACGGCGCATAGGCCTAAATCCACGCCGAGGCACCGGCAGGGCGTTGACCTTTGAGATAGCCTGCAGTTCCTGCGGCACGCCTCTGTATTCAGGGTTCGACCTGAGGTCTCCGGGGGACGTGTTGAAGGCCGCGGACTACCGCTGCAAGAAATGTGGCGCGAAACTCGCGCCCACGAGGTACCAGGTCGAGGTCAGGAAGATCGACGGCTCCTTTTCCTAGGCAGGAGCTATAGAGCCCGCACGCGCCGGCTGAATGCGTCGGGGGATGATGAATTCGGGGTACACGCTGGTAATCTGTGAGAAGCCAGACGCCGCTAGAAGGGTGGCAGACGCCCTGTCTGGGGGGAGCAGCAGGGTCATGACGGTGGACGGCGCCTCGGCCTACTCCCTTTCCCGAGGGGGGGAAGAATTCGTAGTCTGCTCGGCACAGGGGCACCTCTACGCCGTGTCGGACGCCTCGGAGGAGAGGACGGTCTACCCGGTCTTCGACCTGGAATGGTACCCGTCCGACCTGGTAGACGAAGACGACGCCGGCGCGGGCAGGCGCATCTCTGCCATCAAGAAGTTGTCGGCAGGAGCATCGAGGTTCGTGAACGCCTGCGACTTCGACGTCGAGGGCGAAACGATAGGCTACAATCTGCTGAGATATGCGTGCGGGGGCAAGGAGAAGACCGCCCTCAGGGCGAAGTTCTCGACGCTGACAGAGGATGACCTGAGGAGGGCGTTCGACGGCCTTGAACCTCAGTCAGGGCAGGGGCTCGCCCGGGCTGGAAGGGCGAGGCACTCTATCGACTTCGTGTGGGGGGTCAACCTCTCCAGGGCGCTTTCGCAGTCGGCTTTGGGCTGGGGGCACAGGTACAAGACGGTGAGCATGGGGCGAGTGCAGGGGCCCACCCTGGGGTTCCTGGTGGAAAGGGAGAAGGCGATACGAGAGTTCGTCCCCC
>JAJYKR010000033.1 GCA_021788415.1 archaeon | reverse complement strand
GAGCCTCGAGAAGATGGAGGCGGTCTGACCAGATGAGAGCGTGAAGTAGAGGTCCAGGTTGACGAGCCCTCGCGGGGCGTTGGTGCCTGTCCCAAGCCTCAAAGTCGGCCTGTTGGCGCACTGGGCCGCCACGTTGGCGAGGAACCTCGCGCCGTCGTCCGCGGACGCGTCCGGAGATGCCTGGAAGCACATGATGTCTCCGCTGTCCACGTCCCTCGCGAGCCAGATGTGGTAGTTCTCTCCGTCGACCGTCACGTCAGAGCCGTCAAGTGCCACGAGCCGCCTGTACCTCCGCTCCTCCTTGGGGAGGCTCGTCGTGAGGGCGACGTAAGCGTCGCGCGCGGCGATGTACGACATCCCTCCCATCATCTTCGCGACGTCGCGGTAAGAGTACCCCGAGTTGCAGAGCGCGGCAGCGAGGACCTTCCTCGGGACCGAGACCTTGTTCCGCCGGAAAGCGCGGACGGAGACCGCCCACTCGCTCAGGATCGCGAGGGGCCCGAAGGGCTGGCCGGTGGGGAGGTCTATCTTCGGTGTCGACATTGCTGGTGTTAAGATGGCACCGGCTCGGGAATAGGGACGATACTCGAATTATCTTAACACAGTGCTATCGCGGTTTACACCAGCGGCTCAGCCGAGGAAGACGTAGTAGAAGATGAGGGCCAGGGGGATGAACGCCAGCCCCCAGATGGCCTTGTTCCACCGCCAGACCTTCGCGCCGTCGAGGGGCCCGATCGGGAGTAGGTTGAAGAGCGCGAGGAAGACGTTGATGTAGCTCCCGAGGAACCCGATGCCGTAGATCAGCCCGTTGTTCGAAAAGGTGAGCGGGAAGAACAGCGCCCCGATCAGGACGTTGACCGCCGGCCCAGCGATCGATATCTTGCCGTTCTCCTCCCCCGAGATGTTCGACCCTGAGATATAGGTCGCTCCCGGCGCCGCGAAGATGAACCCGAGCAGGGAAGTGACCAGCGCCAGCAAGAGCCCCATCGGCCACATCCTGAACTCGGCCCAGAAGCCGTACCGCTGGGCGACGAACTTGTGGCTGAGCTCGTGGAAGACGAACCCCGGCCCGACCGTGATGAGCGCTATCCCCATGTAGATGCCAAAGTCGAGCACGTTCACCGCCGCCCCTCCGAAGATCGTGAACCTGCTCAGGGTGAACGCGACCCCGAGTGCTACCCATGCGATCACGATGTCCCGTATCTCCACTGCGGAGAAGACCTTGGACTGGCGCGCGCCCGGCATGGGGGCGCCCGTCGTCGGCGTCTGCCAGCTGAACGTGGTCGTCGGCGGAGCGACTATGGTCCGCTTCTGGGTGAGGTCGCCCCGGCACTGGTGGGCTTCAGGGAGCCTGTGGTCCCCGCAGTGGACCCCTCCGCAGTAGTTGCAGACGAAAGGGAGGGACTCATCCTTGCCGCAATGCTCGCAGTGCAAATCGCTATTTCTCCTTGGAAAAGTGAGATTTTCGCCAAATTGACGTGCTATTAACTTTGTGAACTTTCAGTCGTCTGGCCGGGATAGGGTTTACATACGAACCGGCTCCGCGTGAAGGTCATGGGCGAACACTCTGAGACGTTCACCCTCGACGTCGAGAGGCGGAGGATCAAGGAACTCGTCACCAAGCACTTCTCGGGGTTCGGGTACAGGCTCACGAAGGAGCAGGGGTGGATCATGGTGTTCGAGAAAGGGTCGCTCAGGAAGAACATCTACACCACGTCGTTCGACTCCGCGTACAAGCAGGTAATCATCTCCCTGGTGGGCGAAGAGTCGGTCCCCGTCACCACGGTCTTGATCTCGTTCTCCCTCCCGTTCCTCGTCCTCAGGAAGAACGACATGCTGGCCATCAACAACATAGTGAAGGCGCTGAAGGACTACATCGTGATAACTACCGGCTACGCCGAGGAGACCGAGATCAGCCGGCGCCTGCGACCGAGCTCCTGACCGCAGCCGCTGCTTCTACCGCGTCAGAGCCGTCCACGACCGCCACCCCCAGCAGGCGGGCGAGGTTCTTCGACTGCTCGTCCGGGGACGGGTTCGCTATGATCACGAGACCGGCGTCCTTCATGTCGAGCTTCTTCAGCGACGCCGCGGTGACCTTCTCAGCGACCGCTCCTCCCTTCGGCGCGAGGACGACGTCCACCCCCACCGACTGCCCCCGGGGCCCGCGCAGCACGGCCGCGAACTCAAAGTCGGCCCCCGACCCGCCCTTAATCTTCCCAGGCGCCTCGAACGCCCAGCCAGCCTCCGTCATCGCCGTGCGGACGACCCCGAGGAGGGACGCCGTCTTCTCCCCGTACTTCGCCTGCCCCTTGACGCTGACGACCCTGGCCGCGCCGTCCTCCGCCTTCGCGAACGACACCCTGTACAGGCCGAGCATCGTCTCCGCGTAGTCCCTGCTGTCTGTCCAGATCGCGATGTCCCGCTCGTTCTTCATCCCCTTCGAGTCGTCGAGGACGAGGGAGACGAGGGTCTGGGTCCCGTCGGCGACCACGAGCCTGCTCCTCGGCGCGTCCTCCGAGTGCCTGACCTCGGCGGACTTTGACAGCGCCTCCGCTGCCTCGATCGTGGACTGGTCGATGGGGGTGACAACCTCCACCTTGACGCCGCGCTTCGCGGCCTCGGCGATCTTGTCCCCTATCCCCAGCACGTGGGCCTGGATCACGTCGTTCCTCGTCAGCACGAGGCTCAGCGTCGACGTGGCCTGCTCCGCCATCTTCGACATCGAGCTGTAGATCTGCTCGCGCCCCTGGATGATCCTGAACCTCTGCTCGAAGCTCTCCTGGGGGGACCTCGGGAGCTGCTTCCAGAGCGACGCCAGCTCAGGCTTCGCCTCGTCCATCCGCCTGACGTACCCCCTCTGCTCGTCGGCAAGGAGCGACAGGACCCCCTCCAGGCTCTCCGCCTGGTACTTGATCGGCTTCCCGGCCGTGGAGACCACCACCCCCCTGTCGAGGAGGCGCTTGAGCAGCCTGTACGCTTCCATCCTGCGGATGTCCACCGCCTTCGCAAGCTCCCCGGCGCCGCACGAGCCGTTTTTTGTTAGGAAGATGAAAATCCGGGCTTCCCTCTCGGTGAGCCCGTAGACCCCCAGGAGCTCGACGAGGCGCTCGTCCACGTCAAAGCATGTGTATCTTCGATAAATAAGCACAAAGGGGCCCCTCTCATTATCCCGCTGTCACAACGGCGCGGACACGCCGGGCCGAAGTTGTATGTTCAGGACGGTGTTACTCCTGCTCTAATCCCCTCCGCCCCCATCCCACCGCCATGTTACCGGCCTACCAGACCGAGGAACCTGAGCAGCGGGCGCAGCAGAGGCTCAGGACCAGGCTGGCTGCCCCGGCGAAGAACCGCGGCCGCCTCGACGTGGTGGCGGACATGCTGACCGCATGCTCGAGCCCGGCGACGAAGAACATGATCCTGATCAGGGCGAACGTGAACTCGGTGACTGCGACCTACATGCTGTCGCAGCTCATGGCGACACGGCTCCTCGACACGGTGGTGGACGAGGAGAACAGGGTGACGTACATCGCGACGAAGCAGGGGGTCGCGTTCCTGGAGAACTACCGGAGCCTTACCGCGATGCTGGCCTCCGAGCTCATACCGGAGACCAGGATGGAAAAGTCCGAGATCGGGCTCTTCGCCTAGAAGAGCTGCTCTGTCGGGAAGACCTCTATCCCGCCTTCCGAGATCTTGTACGGGTGCGGCTGGCTGTCGTTGTTTATCCCCCGCATCTTCTCCACGCTGAACACGCGGGTGAAGCTCTGGCCGCTCAGCACCCGGGTCAGAACGAGGACCCCGTCGGCGATGAACTCTTCGAACTGGTACCTGCGCTGCAGGGACGGGTCGCTCATTTCCGCCACAAGCAAAGTCGTGCATCCGCTCTTGACAGTCGCAGCCATCAGGTCCAGCAGGGCTATCCTCCTCTCGTAGTCGTCCGAATAGTGGACGACGAGTGTGGATATCGGGTCTATCACCACGCGCTCCGCGCCCACCTTCTTGATGGCGTCGGAGACGGAATTGATCAGCGTCGCGACGGCGAACTCCTTCCTGCCTATCTCCGTGGCGCCGAGCTTCACCTTCGCCGGGAGGAGCCTGATGGGGGACGCGTCGACGACCGCGAGCTTCTTGGCCGCGACCTGGGACTTCACCCCGAGCCCGAGCGCTTCGGCGCTCTCGAGGAGGCGGTTCGGGTCCTCGTCTAGGGAGACGTAGACCCCGTTCTCTCCCGACTTTGCG
>JAJYKR010000032.1 GCA_021788415.1 archaeon | reverse complement strand
GATTATCACGTCGAACAGGGCGTCCCTGTTCAGGGCGGGGGACCTCTGGGAACTTGCAAAACCAAGGGAAGGGAGGAAGGGGGGGACCAGGAGCGGCACCCCAGGGATGGCGTAGCTGCCTGCGTGGCCCGCCCTTCTCTTGCTGGCCCTGTACCGCTGGCCGAGCTCATGGACGGCGAGGAGTGCGGCCACCCCCAGGATGAAGGTGAAGAAGACGAAGTATCCCGTCAGCGACGGCGCAAGCTGCTCGTAGTCGATCGTCTGGAAGATGGCGAAGACGACCAGAGAAGCCATGGTGAAGAGGGCGAAGACGACCGGGACCCTGGAAGCTCGCGGACGGCTTCCGTCGTCCTTCCTCAGCAGGAGGACCGCCTCCTCTTTGGTCCCGCTGAGCTCGGGCCTGAACCCTCTGGGGCTCACTTCTGCCTCCAGCTCTGCGAACCTGGCCTTGGTCGACCCGTCGTAGGCGACTTGGAACTCGTACTCTCCTTCTGGGAGAGCGAAGAAATTCTGCACGGTGAACCTCGAGCGGACCGCCTGCTCTATGTCGAAGGTGCCTACCGACAACTCTCCGCGGGGTCAGATGGTTTCGATTTTAAGTTCATGGGGAACCAGCAAGCTTTAACCGGTGGCCGAGCTGAAGAATTCGCCGGCTTGCAGAAGGCGATCGTTGCGAGAGTCGGCGAATATCAGGTCAGGCGCTGCGAGAGGGAGGACGTCCAGGCCGTCATCGACATCAACGCCGAGACCCTTCCGGAACACTATTCCGATTACTTCTACTTCGAGATCCTGGCGGAGTTCCCTGAGACGTTCCTGGTCGCCGAGCTAGGAGGGGACATCGTAGGGTACGTGATGTGCCGCATAGAGTATGGGTTCTCGCACTTAAGGAGGCTCGGTCTTGCTCGGAAGGGTCACATCGTGTCCATAGCGGTGAAGGAGCAACACAGAGGGAAGGGGGTCGGGACACTGCTCATGCACACGGTCCAGGAGGCGATGGTAGGGAAAGCTGCCACCGAAACCTATCTCGAGGTCCGCCTCACCAACTCCGAAGCAATCTCGCTCTACCAGCGCCTCGGATACAGGGTGGCCAGCAGGCTGGAAGCGTACTACAAGGACGGCGAAGCCGCCCTCGTGATGGCAGCCCCGCTGGCCCAATGAAGAAGAGCGCAACCTTCCTGGGCCTTGCCGAAACCCTGGAAGAAGTGAAGGAGACGACGAGCAAGAACGTCAAGGTCTCGCTGCTCGCAGGCTACCTCAGGAGGCTCAAACCCAACGACGCCCAGGTTGCGGCCCGGGTGGCATCGGGGAGGACTTCGGAGAGGGGAAGCAAGGACGAAGCCCAGGTTGGGTACTCGACCCTGCTGGACGTGCTCCGGGAGGTCACCGGGGCCACAAGGCAGGACGTGTCTAAGACATACCTGAAGCACGGCGACCTCGGGGAGGTGGCCGAAGACCTCCTCGCAGACAAGAAGGAGCAGTCACTCTTCAGCGAGCAGCTGACCCTCGAGACCCTGAACGATGCCTTCAGGCGCCTCCGCGCCACCAGGGGGCATGGGTCGAGCGCGGCGAAGAAAGGCATCGTGAAGTCGCTGTTCCTGTCTGCCACGCCCCTCGAAGGGAAGTACATCGTCAAGGCCCTCACAGGAGAGATGAGGACGGGGCTGGTCTCCGGCCTCCTGGAGGAGGCGATAGCCTCGGCCTATGGCCTGTCGAAAGCGGAAGCTGCGAGGGCGCACATGGTGCTCGGAGACATCGGTGCCTTCGCAGCCAGGGCGGCCGAGGGGAGCCTAGGCGGCGTCAGCATGACCCCCTTCAGGCCGGTGAACTTCATGCTGGCTGAACCGTTCGCCACGGCCGGCGAGATTGCCGAGCACTTCGGCAGGCGCGTCTACGCGGAGTACAAGTACGATGGCATAAGGGCCCAGGTCCACAGGTCCAAGGGAGAGGTCAGGGTGTACTCGCGCAGGCTCGAAGACGTCACCCCGAGCTTCCCAGAGATCTCAGCCTCCCTCGCCGAGGCTGAGGGGGACTTCATCCTCGACGGCGAGGCGGTCCCGTTCTCGCAGGGGCGGCCCTTCCCTTTCAGCTGCTTCAGAGGCGGCTGAGGAGGATGGAGGACTTCGAAACCGCGGCGAAAAAAGCCCCAATCACCTACTTCGCGTTCGACGTCCTGTACCACGGCGGAAGAGAGATGATCGATGTCCCCCTGGCAGAGAGGCGCAGGACCCTGCGCAGGGTGTTGGATGGGACCCAGGCAAGGATGGCTGAGACGGTTGACGTCGAGACAGAAGGGGAGATACAGGCGGCGTTCAGACGGAGCAGAGACCAGGGCTATGAAGGGCTGGTCGTGAAGGACCCGGCGAGCGTCTACGCCATGGGGAAGAGAGGCTACGGCTGGGTCAAACTGAAGGAAGAGCTCGACACCCTCGACGTCGTGGTAGTGGCCGCCGAGTACGGCCATGGGAAGCGGGCCGGGGTCATCTCCGACTATACCTTCGCCGTCCGCGACGGAGAGGAGCTGAAGGTCGTGGGGAAAGCGTACAGCGGGCTCACCGACAAGGAGATAGGCGAGATGACCAGGAAGCTCAAAGAGATCACAGTCAGGGACTTCGGGTACAGGAGGGAGGTGAGACCCGAGATAGTGGTCGAAGTGGCTTTCGACAGCATCCAGAGGAGCGGAAGACACGACAGCGGCTACGCCCTCAGGTTTCCAAGAATCAAGTCCACAAGGGCGGACAAGGGGGTCGGCGAAATAGACACCATGGAGAAGGTCGAAAGAATATTCATGGCCCAGAAGCTGAAGGTCGACCAGCCGAAGTGAGCCGCGCCCACGTTGGTGCTTAAAAGAGCCGGACCCAGAAGCATGGACATTTGTATGCCCAGCTCCTCATCGCCGCATCTTTCGTCATAGCGTCCTACTCTGACGTGAAGGAGCGGGCGGTCAGCGACCTCGCCTGGGCCCCTGCCCTGATCGGGGCAGGCTACATCATTTTCTCCGTCTACACCCAGTCCACCTTCTCAAGCTTTGAATTCCTCGTGCTCAAGATAGCCCTTATCGGAGGCATTGCCCTGGCGTTCGCCTTCCTGGGTGGGATTGGCGAAGCAGATGGGATAGCTATCGCCTTCGTGGCCGCTGATCCCTACCTGCTCTCCCCCCTCGCTCCTCTCTTTGCGACGGCCGCCGTCGCACTCGTTCACATCGGGTACGAGTTCGCTGTCGGGAACGCCAGGGGGGGCCGGACCATCCCCATGGAGCAGTTCCTGAAGGAGCAGCGGTGGATTCCAAAGGCCATGATCTCGGAGGGCTCCAGGACAGAGGTGAGCAGCGACGTGAACGTGGCCCGCGAGGAGGTCATTGCCGCGAACAGACCCTCGGCCATGGTGGAAGTCAGGTACGGGGTCCCTACGGTGGCGTACCTGGGAGTAGGATACGTCATCTACCTAGTCTACATGGCCGTGTTCAATTTCGCGGCTCTTGCTGCCTTACCATAGTATCTCCCGACAAGTTAAATCCGCATCGGCGGGAGCCAACTGCGCAAATGGTGTTCATTGTCCTCGAGGGCTTCTCGGGGACGGGCAAGACTTCGCTCGCCGTGGGGCTGGAGGCCCAGGGGTGGCTCAGATTGCAGGAGTCCGCCCACGCGGTGCCGAGAGAGGTGCCGGTGGCCGACAGGGCCGACACCGCCGCCGACTTTTCGCTCCTGGGGGCGACGATGATGTACAGCTCGGTCATATCGAAGCTCAGGCAGAAGAGGAACATTGTCTCTGAAGGGTACCTGCTCGGAGACCTGGCATATGCGAAGATCAGGTACGAGCTGAAGAAGAGCGACGCCTACCCTGACATGGTCTCCGTCGTGAGGCGGTTGCTTGATGTACCTGCGATGCGCCCGGACATCTATATCCTCCTCAAAGCTGGCCCCGAGACCATCAACCACCGCCAGCTTGGAAAAGATGAGCGCGAGCGCAACATGACCGAGTTCTTCAGGACGAGATACTATACGGCCATAGCCGAGATACATCACGAGCTCGGGGAGGAGGACGCCGAGGTCGTTGAAACAGACTCGGACTTGGGGGCCACCCTCCGCGGCGTTCTGGAGCTCCTAGAAAGACGCAAAGTGACCACAGCGTGAGGCCCGAAGAGTGGGAACGCGTCCTGATCCCCGCCACCGGGAGGGTCTGGCGATCGCTGTCCCCCGTCTCACGGAGGGCCGACCGCGGGAGGTCCATCGGAGTGGGAGCGGCAGGCGACAGGACGCTCTTCGCTGACAAGCTGGCGGAGGACGAGCTCCTGAAGGTCCTAGGCAGGGCCGGGGGGGTCAGGGTGCTCAGCGAGGAGGCGGGTCTCGTCGGCGAAGGCGACGCCAAGACCATGGCAGTGGTCGACCCACTTGACGGATCTTCGAACTTCTCGAGGGGGGTGCCGTTCTATTGCACGGCCATAGCCATAGTGGAAGGCGAGGGGGCCGAGGGGATCATGGCCGGGGTGGTGCGCGACCTGGTCACCGGAGAAGTGTACTCTGCTTCGAAGGGGCACGGGGCGAAGAAGAACGGAAGGCCCATCAGGACGAGTGGGACCAGGAAGCTCGCCGACGCGGTCGTCGGG
>JAJYKR010000031.1 GCA_021788415.1 archaeon | reverse complement strand
TCCTCATAGTCCTGTACAGCGTGGAGTACATGAAGGGCGACGGGGGCCACAACCGGTTCTTCTTCTTCATGATCCTCTTCATCGGGAGCATGCAGCTCATCGTCCTGTCAGACAATCTGCTCTCTCTTTTCATCGGCTGGGAGATGGTGGGGCTCTGCAGTTACGCCCTCATCGGCCACTACTGGAAGGACGAGACCAAGGACTGGGTCGGCACTCCGGGGGAGAAGGCCCTCGGGGAGGGGCAGGCCTACTCGCCGTCGCAGGCAGGCATGAAGGCCTTCGTAATGACGAGGATCGGAGACGTGGCCATGCTCGCCGGCATCCTGATCTTGTTCTACTACTCCGGGACCTTCAACTACCACGCGCTGGCCAGCGACCAGGGCTCCTGGTTCCAGCACCTGTACTCCAACGGCCTGCTCGTCCCCGTCGGACTCCTGATCTTCGGGGGCGCGGTCGGAAAGTCGGCCCAGTTCCCGCTCCACGAGTGGCTCCCCGACGCCATGGCGGGCCCCGCTCCGGTCTCGGCGCTCATACACGCCGCGACGATGGTGAAGGCGGGGGTCGTGCTGATAGCCAGGGTGGCCCCCATCTTCTACTTCATCGCCCTTGCGAACCCCTCCATCGGAGTCGGCTCGGTCCAGCCCTTCTTCATGACCGTCGCCTGGATAGGGGCATTTACGGCGATCCTCGCCGCGAGCCAGGCACTGGTTGGCTTCGAGCTCAAGAAGATCCTCGCCTACTCGACCGTCTCGCAGATCGGTTACATGATGCTGGCCGTGGGGGTGGCGGGGCTGTCTACGGACTTCTCCCTGGGGCTGTCTGCCGCTCTCTACCAGCTCATGAGCCACGCCATCTTCAAGGCGTGCCTCTTCCTCGCCGCTGGAGCACTCATCCACGCCGCCGACTCGAAGTACATCAGCGACATGGGAGGGATGCGCGACAAAATGAAGGTGACCTTCGCCGCCGTCCTGATCGCCGCGGCGTCGCTCTCCGGCATTCCACCGTTCAGCGGGTTCTGGAGCAAGGACGCGGTCCTAGGCGCGGCATGGAGCTCCGGCCAATACGCTCTCTTCGCCGTAGGCGCCCTCACCGCTGGCATGACCGCCTTCTACTCGTTCAGGATGCTCGGCCTGGTCTTCTACGGCGACCGGAGCAAAAGGCTCGCCGAGGTCGAGGCCGAGGGGCACCATGTCCATGAGCCGAGCCCCTTCATGTGGATCCCCTACTCCATACTCGCCGGGCTCACGGTGGTGATAGGGCTCGCGGCCACGGCGGGCCTGGTGGTTCCTTCCTTGAACGTGGACGCCACGCTCCAGGCCGCCGCTCAGAACTACATCGGCTCCCTCTTCCCGAACGCGCCTCTCGCCGCCCCCTCTGCGACCATCGAAGCGATTCCAGCGGGGCTAACCCTCGCGATCGTCGCTCTGGGCTTCCTTGCCTCCGCCGCCATCTACATCGCCAGAAGGGCGCCACCGACGAGATTCGTCGGGGACACAGGAATCTTGCACGGCCTCTACATCTTCCTGGAGAAGCGATGGTACATCAACGCAGTCTACTACAAGGTCTTCGTCAACGCCCCCATCGCCGCTTCGCGGTGGCTCAGTGAGAACTTCGACTACAGGGGACTGTTCAGGGTCAACGACGCGGGGTCAGCCCTTGGGGTAGCTGTGTCGGGCGCGGGCAACTGGTTCGACGCGAACGTGGTCGACGGGGCCGCCAACGGCCTCTCCGAACTGGGCCAATCTCTGTCTAGGGCCTTCCGTAGGATCCAGACCGGTATCTTGGAGCAGTACGCACTCGTGTTCGCCATCGGCGTAGTCCTGCTTGTCGCGTTCCTGCTCCTGGCCATGTGGCAGGCAGGACAGGGGGTATTCCTGCCATGAGCTTCGTCCTGTCGCTGCTGATCGCGCTTCCGCTGTTCGCCACCCCGTTGGTCTATGCCCTGTTCAAGGTGAACAAGAGACTTGGGATCTACGGATCACTGGCGATCTCCGCGGTCGTCCTCCTTATCGCCGGCTACGTGTTCTGGCAAGTATACGCGACCCCGCCTGCGCCAGGCCACTATCTGTTCCAGGAGAAGTACTCGTGGGTCAGCTTCAGCTATTTCGGCCTCGACTACCTGGTGGGGACTGACGGGCTCAGCTCCCCTCTCCTCTTCGTGTCCGCGTTCCTCACCGTCCTGTCGATCTTCGGGTCGAGGAAGCTGATCGACCACCACGAGGCCGAGTACTACTCCCTGATCTTCCTCTTCGAAGGCGCGATCATGGGGGTCTTCACCACGTTGAACCTAATCCTGTTCTACATCTTCTGGGAGGTAGTCCTCATCCCGATGTTCTTCTTCATCGGGGTCTGGGGCGGCCCAAGAAGGAAGTACGCCGCTCTGAAGTTCATCATATTCACCTTTACGGGGAGCACGATAATGCTCCTTGGGTTCCTCTACTTCTACATGGGGATGCCCACCCCGAGCTTCGACATCCCGACAATCCAGGCGCTCCTGCAGACTCATCAGGTTCCCGTCGCCCTCGAGTACCTCCCGCTAGTAGCGTCTTTCATCGGGTTCGCGGTGAAGCTCCCGCTAGTCCCCTTCCACTCATGGCTCCCTGACGCCCACGTGGAGGCGCCTTCGCCCATATCGGTGCTGCTGGCCGGGGTGCTCCTGAAGATGGGAGGGTACGGCTTCCTAAGGATCAGCATCGGGCTCTTCCCAGGGGCCTCCACCCAGTACGCCTGGATCTTCCTGGTCCTCGGGCTCTTCTCAATGTTCTACGGGGCTGTCGCCGCGATCCTCCAGAGGGACCTGAAGAAGATGATTGCGTTCACGAGCATAAACCACATGGGCTTCGTCCTGTTCGGGGCCTACGCCACGCTGATCTCGGGCAACCTCCTCGGCATCCAGGGGGCCATATTCCAGATGTTCACCCACGCGCTGGCGGTCGGATGCCTCTTCATGCTCACCGGCTACGTCCAGCATCAGGCCGGCACCAGGGAGATTCCGCTGCTGAAGGGCCTTGGGAAGAACATGCCCCGAACCGCGGCCGTGCTGCTCCTCGCGTCTGCCGCAGCAATGGGGCTCCCGCCCTTCTCGAGCTTCCTGGCAGAGTTCATGGTCATATCGGCCGGCATTTCCGCGTCGGCCTACACGGCGATATCCATCCTCGTCCCCGTGCTGACTGCAGGTTACTTCCTCTGGATGATCAAGAGGACCGTCCTCTCCCCTGCCGAGGGCGACCATGGGGTCCATGATATGGGCTGGTCGGACGTCGTCGGGTTCGCTGCATATCTTGTGCCCCTTGTGGTGTTCATCGTCGCTTCCTATGTCATCCTCAATCCTGCTCTCCCGGTGGCGGAGTTCCTGAAGGGGTTGGCATAGTCTGATCGACTACCTTACCGTCACGATCGTCGTCCTGGCGGCCGCCGCCCTCCTCCTCCCCCTGCTGCAGCTGTCAAAGAGGGGTTCGGCGAAGCTCCCCGGCTACGTGCTGGTGCTGGTGCTCGCCGCGGCGATGCTCCTGCTCCTGATGTTCACGCTCTTCCCGACCCCTGTTCAGTGGGCGGGGAGCCTCATCGCCCCAGACCAGATCGGAGGCATCTTCGCTCTTGTCACCGTCGGCGTCACCCTCGCGGTCGCCGTGGCTTCGATCGACTTCCAGAAGGGTCCAAACAACCCCGTGTACTACAGCCTGCTGGCGTTCACGGCGCTCGGGATGGTCCTGCTCGCCTATTCCCAAGA
Organism: archaeon; assembly: GCA_021788415.1. The sequence goes on along the minus strand of JAJYKR010000031.1, from coordinate 874 downwards.
CCTCCTGATGCTCTTCGTCTCATGGGAGCTGATGAGCCTACCGACTTACGTGCTCGCCGGGTTCGACAAGAAGACCCGCTCCAACGAGGCCTCGGTGAAGTATGCCATCATCGGCGCCATGTCTTCTGCGGTCATCCTCTACGCCATCAGCCTGGCTTACGGGCTCACAGGCAGCACCGTGATCTCCCAGGTCGTCTCAGGGTTCGTCTCGCACCCCAGCGCCCTCGCAGGGGTGGCCACCCTCCTCTTCGTCGCGGGCTTCGGGTTCAAGATGTCCATCGTGCCGTTCCACATGTGGATCCCCGACGCGTACGAGGGGGCCCCCACGACTATCAGCACCCTGCTGGCCGCCGCCACAAAGAAGGCGGGCTTCATCGCGGCGATCAGGGTACTCCTCGCGATCACCACCATCTACGCCGTCACGCAGAGCCCCTTCTTCACCATGGCCAACGTCTTCGCCGTCCTCGCCCTGTTGACCATGACCCTGGGCAACGTCGCCGCGCTTACCCAGAAGAGCATGACGAGGCTCCTCGCCTACTCCAGCATCGCGCAGGCGGGCTACATCCTCATCGGGTTCGTCGCCTTTTCCAACGCCCCAGGCTCGGCCGCCGCGTCTCTGGGGCTGACTGGAGCCATATTCCACGTCATCAACCACGCCGTCATGAAGGGGGTTGCCTTCCTGGCGGCGGCGCTGGTCATACTCCAGCTCAAGAGGGCAGACCTCAAAGCGTACGACGGACTCGCGAAGCGCATGCCCCTGACGGCCTTCACGCTAGCCGTGGCCTTCCTCGGCCTGGCGGGGGTCCCGCCTCTCAGCGGGTTCTGGAGCAAGCTGTTATTGGTGCTCTCGGTGGCGAACGGCCCCTTCGGCTGG
>JAJYKR010000005.1 GCA_021788415.1 archaeon | reverse complement strand
GTCAGGATACACCCCGAGTGGAGGAAGCCCAAGGGGGTGGACAGCAAGATGCGACGCCAGGACAAGGGGTGGCCGGCTCTTGTCAAGGTGGGGTACAGGGGGCCCGCCGAGGCGCGGGGGCTGCACCCGAGCGGCCACTACGAAGTCCTGGTCCACAGGCCGTCGGACCTGGACGCGCTCGTCCCTGGGCGCGACGTCGCGAGGATAGGGGGGACCGTAGGAGCGAAGAAGAGGGACACGATCCTGGCCAGGGCGACCGAGCTCGGCATCAGGGTGGTGAATCCCACGGGGTTGAGGATAGTTGAATCTAAGGAGTAAACGGAGGCTGGCGGCGTCGGTCCTGGGCGTGGGAGTGGACCGGATCATCTTCAACGACGATTACTCCGACCTGATACAGGACGCGATCACCCGAAGCACCATCCGTGGCCTCGTTGGCTTCGGAGCGATCAAGGTCGCCCCCGAGAAAGGGGTGTCGAGGGGACGCTTCAGGAGCAGGTCCCGGAAGCTCAAGAGAGGGAGGAGCGCAGGCTCGACCGAAGGGACTGCCTTCGCCCGCAATCCTAGGAAGGGAATGTGGATCTCGAAGGTACGCGCGCTCCGGTGGAGACTGAAGGTCGCGAAGGAAAGGAAGGATATCTCGAACGCTGCCTACAAGAGGCTGTACAAGCAGGTGAAGGGAGGCCAGGTCAGAGGAGTGAAGCACCTCCTTGACCTGATGAAGGAGGTCAAGAAGTGAAGCCCGTCCACGTCCCTCTGCTAAGGAGAAGGCGCGAAGGGGTCACCGACTACAGGTCCAGGAAGAGGGCGATAACCTCCCAGAGGCCCCTCCTCGTCGTCAGGATATCGAACAAGAACGTCTCTTCGCAGTTCGTGAAGCCCACGGTGAAGGGGGACCTAGTGCTGTCGTCCGCCCACTCGAAGGAGCTGGCGAAGCTCGGATGGCGCGGCTCCCCAAAGTCCACCCCCGCATGCTACCTGCTGGGGCTGCTGGCAGGGAAGAAGGCCCTGGCGAAGGGGGTCAAGGAGGCGGTTGCGTACAACGGGGTCGTCCCGTTCATCGCGGGTTCCCGGATCGCCGCCCTCCTCAAGGGGGTGCTCGACTCCGGGGTGTCCGTCCCCGTGGGCGAGGAAGCGTTCCCGAGCGAGGAGCGGATGAGCGGCAAGTCGATCTCGGACTACGCGGCGAAGCTGGCCGCAGATGACAAGGAGGGGTACGCAAGGGCCTTCTCCGCTCTTTTGAAGGCAGGGTTCAAGCCCGAGGAGTATCCCGCAGAGTTCGAAAAGGTGAAGGCCGCGATCAAGGGAGGGAGCAGCTGATGTCGTACGGAAGGGACCGACAGGAAGAGGAGCAGGTCTGGGTCCCCAGGACCAAGCTCGGGGCCCTCGTCAACGAGGGGAAGATCGCTTCACTGGACGAGATATTCAGGAGCGGACAACGGGTCCGCGAAGCTGAGATAGTGAGGAAGCTCCTTCCGGACCTCAGGAACGAGATCGTCGGGGTGACCGTGGTCCAGAAGCAGACGGACGCCGGGGAGCTCACCAGGTTCCTTGCAATCGTCGCCGTCGGCAACGGAGCAGGATGGTTCGGGGTCGGCAAGGGCAAGGCGATGCAGACGAGGGAGGCCATCGAGAAGGCGACCACCGCCGCCCTGCTGAACATCATACCGGTCAAGCTCGGCTGCGGCTCCTGGGAGTGCAGAGACGGGAGGCCCCACTCGGTCCCCTACAAGATCAGGGGGAAGGCGGGGAGCGTCACCGTGGAGATCATCCCTGCGCCCCGCGCGCTCGGCCTGGTCGCAGGTCCTGCGCTCAAGAACCTCCTGCAGCTTGCGGGGGTCAAGGACGCCTGGGTAAGGACCTTCGGCTCCACAAACACGATGTCGTCCCTGGCTAACGCCGTCTACGACGCTTTCCGTCAGTCCCACGGGCTCAACGTATAGGTGAATGTAGATGAGTCTCCTCCTTGTCGTCAACCTCCACGGGCAGATCAACAGTTCGGCCCCGGTCCGCAAAGCGCTGAACGAGCTCTGGGTGGCGAGGAAGTTCTCGGCTTCCGTGGTCGCCGACGACGCGCCCACCGTGGGCATGCTCAGGCTCTGCAAGGACTACATCGCCTGGTCCCCAGTCGACGAAGGGCTACTGGGAGACCTCCTGAAGAAGAGGGGGATGGTCAGCGCGATGAAGGGTCTCGACCAGGACTCGCTGAAGAAGCTTGGGTTCAAGAACCACCAGGAGCTAGCTGCGAAGATGGTGAAAGACCAATTGAGGCTGTCCGCGGTCAAGGGGGTCCTCCCCTACTTCAGGCTCGCCCCTCCGAAGGGAGGCTTCAAGCGGTCCATGAGGAGGCAGTCCACCGAGCACGGGATCCTCGGGAACAACCCGAATCTGGAAGGGATAGTCAGGAGGATGATCTGAGCTGCCGACGAGGGCCCGCAAGGGGAGACGGTACAGAGGTATGAGGACCCACGGCTACGGCCAGATTGGCCAGCACAGGCACTCCGGCAAGCAGGGCGGGCACGGTAACGCCGGGCTCCACAAGCACAAGTGGAGCTGGCTGGTGATCAACGACCCGGACCATTTCGGCCGCGACCCGTTCAGGCCGCCAGGGTACGTCCGCCCGTCGAGGTGGGTCAACGTCGGCCAGCTGGACGGCATGGCGAAGGGGAAGTCCCTCGACCTCTCCGCACTCGGGATAGGCAAGCTCCTGGGGTCCGGCGAGGTGACCGGGGCATACCAGGTGAAGGTGGACTTCTTCACAAAGAAGGCTCAGGCTAAAATAGAGGCCGCGGGCGGAAAGATACTGGTCCAGGAGTAAGCCCCGGGCATTGGCTTCGATGCGCGATTTCATCAAGAATGTAGGTACCGTCCTCCCTGAGATTCCGAAGCCTGAGAAGAAGCCTTCCCTCAACGAGAGGTTCGTCTGGACCGGGATAGCCCTCATCGCCTACCTTGTGATGGCGACGACCCCACTCTACGGCTTCAGCGGGGTAGGGCAGAACGACCAGCTCGCATTCCTGAGGGTCGTCTTCGCCTCTACCCAGGGCACGCTGATGGAGCTCGGCATCGGGCCGATCGTGACAGCGGGGCTCATCCTCCAGCTGCTTGTGGGGAGCGACATAATCAAGCTCGACATGAGCGACTCGGGGGACAGGGCGATATTCGGCTCGGCGACGAAGCTGCTCACCTTCATAGTGATAGTAGGGGAGTCGCTGGCATACATCTACGGGGGCGCCCTGGGGGTCCTTGGCCAGACCCAGGCGCTGGTAGTCTTCGTCCAGCTCTTCGTTGCCAGCGTCCTCGTCCTGCTCCTCGACGAGCTCATCCAGAAGGGGTGGGGGATCGGGAGCGGGGTCAGCCTGTTCATCCTCGCAGGGGTCTGCCAGACCGTGATGTGGTACACTTTCTCGCCGATTACCTTCGCCCTCACCTCCACGACCACGGCCTACTTCGGGTTCATCCCTGCGGCCATCAGCGCCTTCTTCAGCAACAGCCTTGGCAGCGTCATCGTCCGGGAGTTCAAGTACCCCAGCCTCCTCACGTTCTCTCTCACCATCGTAATGATCCTGGTCCTGATCTACATCGAGGGGATCAGGGTCGAGCTCCCCATCACCTCCATAAAGTACAGGGGGTTCCAGGGGGTCTACCCGATCAAGCTCCTCTACGTGTCCAACATCCCTGTCATCCTCGTCTCCGCCCTCGGGGCGAACGTGACCTTCTTCTCGAGGCTCCTTTACAACTATGTGGGCGGCGGCAACCCGCCCTTCTGGCTCAGCCTGCTCGCGCAGTTCCCGAAGTCGACCAACTCCACCACGGCGAGCTCCTACCCCACAGGAGGCATCACCTACTACATGACCGCCCCCCAGGGGGTGAACCAGACGATCGCCGACCCAGTCCACTCCGTGATCTACCTCCTCTACCTCGTGGGCATGGCCGTGATCTTCGCGAGGCTCTGGGTGGAGATCGGCGGCCTCAACCCGCGGGCAGTCGCGAAGAACCTCATGGACGCGGACGTCCAGGTCCCAGGCTTCAGGCGCACGGGGCTCTCCATAGAGCAGATGCTCAACAGGTACATACCGACGCTTACGATAATCGGCGGGATCCTGATCGGTCTCGTAGCCGGGGTCTCGGACCTTTTCGGGGTCTTCGGGACAGGCATAGGCATACTCCTGATGGTCGACATCATCCTCCAGTACTATCAGATGCTGCTCAAGGAGCAGGTGGAGGAGGTATCCCCTGCCCTGGCGGGGCTGATAGGAGCTGGCTAGCCTGTGGGCCTTCGCGTGATAGTCGTAGGCATCCCCGGGGTGGGGAAGAGCACGGTCGTCGACGGGGTGGTCTCGGGCTTCAGGGGGTCGAAGCTCGTCAACTTCGGCACCCTCATGTTCGAAACCGCGACCTCGCTGAAGTGGGTCAGGAACAGGGACGACATTAGGAAGATGACAGTGGAGAAGCAGAAGCGCCTCCAGAAGGCCGCGGCCACCAGGATCTCGAAGATGCAGGGGAAGGCGATCGTCGTGGACACCCACCTCTTCATCAGGACTGAGGAGGGGTTCTGGCCGGGGCTCCCCTTCGACGCCGTGCGGGCAATGAAGCCGACCCACCTCGTGCTCGTCGAGGCTTCCCCTGAAGAGGTAGCGAGGAGGAGGGCAGCAGACAAGAGCCGGTACAGGGACGCGGTCACCCTCGAAAGCCTGGCGGAGGAGCTGGCGCTCGCCAGGGGCTTCCTCACCGTGTCTTCCACGCTCACGGGGGCCCCGATGATGATCATCAAGAACGCTGAAGGCAAGCAGGCCGAGGCTGCCCAGGCCGTGGTCGGGATGCTGGAGCGCGCGCGGCAATGAGCGCGAAGAAGAACAAGGCCGCCCCCGCCGGTTCGGGGTCCCGCACCGTCACCTACGTCGTGGTCATCCTCTTCGCGGTCCTCATCGGCTACTACGTCGTCCTCCCCGCCTTCCTCCCCAGGTCAGCCGCGACCGCGACCACAACGATCGGCTCATCATCGTATACGGTGTCCCTCAGCCCCTCCACCGACATCGCCGGGACCCAGGTGACCATCTCAGGACAGGGCCTCCCGACCCGCAGCAACGTAACGGCGACCTTCGGCGCTCCGAGCGTCGCCCTGACCAACAGCACGGCGCAGACCCCAGGGTGCAGGACCAGCGCCTCAGGGCTCCTTGAAGGGTGCACCTTCTGGGTCCCCTCCGGCTCGGCGCCAGGCTCTCACACCGTCACTGTCACCTTCAGCTCCGGCAGCGCCAGCGCCGTGGCCGCGTTCACCATACCGGGGTACTCCCCTCCGCTCTCGACTGTCCTCGTGACCCTGACCTCGGTGAGCCTGGGCCTCGTCACCCAGCTCGTCACCAGGAAGGTGGTCGACCTGAGCAAGGAGAGGAGGATGAGAGCCGAAGTGAACGCGTTCAACAAGGAGAAGCGCGAGGCGACGCTCGCCAACGACAAGGTGAAGCTCGATAAGCTGAAGAAGCGCGAGATCCAGGTCCGCCAGGAGCAGGCGAAGGTCTCGACTGCCAGGCTGAAAGTGACTGCGATAACCTTCGTTCCTCTCCTCGCAGTCTACTACCTGATGGCCACCTTCCTGGGCGGGTACGGCGTGATCGTCGCCTATTCCCCAGTGCCGATCCCCATCCTCGCCGCGCCGACCCAGAATCCGTCGGTCTTCGAGGTGAGCCTGTTCTGGTGGTACTTCCTAAGCTCGTTCGCCTTCTCCACGATGCTAAGCAAGCTGCTGCACACGCAGCCGTAGGGTTCGACTTGAAGGCGATCATCATCTCAGGAATGCCAGCAGTAGGGAAGACCAGCGTCTCGAGGAAAGTCTCCGTGGCCCTCGGCGCCCCGATGATCGGCGGAGGAGACGTCCTGAAAGAAATGGCAGTGGAGGAAGGTTACACCCCCGGGGGCGAAGACTGGTGGGACAAGGGGGAGGGGATGAAGTTCCTCCAGGAGAGGAAGCGCTCCTCCGACTTCGACAGGGAAGTCGACGAGCGGCTCCTTCAGAAGGCCAGGAAGGGAGACGTGGTTATAACGAGCTACCCTGTCCCCTGGCTCACGAAGGACGGCCTGAAGGTCTGGCTTTCAGGGAGCGTCAAGAGCAGGGCATTGAGGATGTCGAAGAGGGACGGGCTCCCTGTCTCGAAGTGCAAGGATGTCCTCTCGGTCAGGGACGAGGAAAACTACAAGCTGTACAAGAAGATCTACGGCATAGAGTTCGGCAGGGACCTGAAGCCCTTCGACCTGGTGGTCGAGACCGACAACATCGACGAGTCAAGGGTGGCGGAGATAGTCATACACTACGTGAAGAACCGAAGGGACTGAACTTGCAGCCCCCGAAGATGATCATCCTCGACGAAGAGCCCACCGACCCAGAACACGGGTCCCCTCCCTCCCAGAGGCCAGCCAAGGAGATGCTCGAGTACGGACTGGTCACGCTGGACAAGCCCCGGGGGCCCACGAGCCACGAGGTTGTGGCCTGGACCAAGAAGCTCCTCGGCGTGAGCAAGGCGGGGCACAGCGGGACCCTCGACCCTCCGGTCTCCGGCGTGCTCCCGATCGGGCTGGGACAGTCCACACGGGCCCTGAGCCTCCTCCTCCTCTTCCCGAAGGAGTATCGCGGGGTGATGAGAGTGCACTCGTCCGTCCCTGCCAAGCAGCTGCGATCCGCTGTCGAAGAGTTCACAGGGGAGATCTTCCAGAGGCCCCCCCAGCGATCCTCTGTAAGCAGGCAGACCAGGAGCAGGACGGTCCACGAATTCGAGCTCACGGAGTCGAGCGGGAACCTCCACCTCTTCAGGGTCCTGTGCGAATCGGGGACCTACATCAGGAAGCTCGTCTACGACGTGGGGGAGGTCCTCGGGGTGGGAGCTACGATGGTAGAGCTCCGGAGGACCAAGGTCGGCCCGCTGGGCGAGGCGTCCGGGCTGGTCACCCTGCATCAGCTGAACGACGCCGTCTTCCGGCTGAAGGGAGGGGACGAGGGACCCCTTAGGAAGCTCGTCCGGCCGATCGAGGAGTGCCTCGGAGACCTCGGGAGGATAGTGATGCGCGACTCCGCTGTCGACGCAATCTGCCACGGCGCCCGCCTCGGGATGCCGGGGATACTCTCCATCTCCCAGGGCATCAAGAAGGACGACACGATAGCGCTGATGAGCCCCAAAATGGAGCTCGTCGCCATCGGGAAGGCGCTCTTGCCCTCGGACGAGATGAAGTCGCTCCGCCGGGGGCTCGCCTCGACCACAGAGCGGGTCGTCATGAAGGCTGGGACCTACCCCAGACTCTGGAAGAGTCAGTCCGGGAAGAAGGCCCAGGCCGGACGCGTCGTTCCGCCGAGTTGAGGTTTTAAGCGGCCGCCTCCGGGCTGGCGAACGCCGGGATCGCCTAATCTGGTAGGGCGCAGGCCTGGAAACCAACACCAGCTAGCCTGTCTCGCGAAAGCGGGATCTGGGTTCAAAATCCTCTCGCAGAGGGGATGAAAGTCCCAGTCCCGGCGCCAGTTACACCCTGCAAAGTGCATCGGACCACCGCTGGCCTCCGCCAGACGAGCCAGCCGACAAGGGCGTTACGTCTATTAACCCAAGGAACAATGCGAAGTCAAGTGAAGGATTCCGTCCCCGACCTGCGGGTCGGCCTCACTTTCGACGACGTCCTGCTCGTGCCAAAGTTCTCAGACGTGAGATCCAGGAAGGACGCCGAAACCCGCACCAGGTTTTCCCGGCGGATCCAGCTTGGCATTCCTATAGTCAGCGCCAACATGGACACTGTGACCGAGTCCGCCATGGCGATAGCTCTTGCCCGGCTCGGCGGCATCGGCGTAATCCACCGATTCCTCACAGTGGACGAGGAGGTGGCGGAAGTACTCAAGGTGAAGAGATCGGAAGGCGTCCTCATCGAAGACCCGATAACGCTCGGCCCAGACGGCACGGTCCGCGAGGCCTGGCAGATAATCCGCGAGAGGGAAGTCGGAGGGATAGTGATAGTGGACAGGTCCCGACGGGTCGTAGGCCTCCTCACGAGGCGCGACATCACGCTCGAGGACGACCTCGAGAGGAAGGTCAGTGAGGTCATGACCCCGAGGAAGGACCTCATCACAGCGCCAAAGGGGGTCACTCTCGAGCAGGCGAAGGAGATCCTCCACTCCCACAAGATCGAGAAGCTCCCAGTCATAGACAGGCGGGGCAACCTGGCCGGGCTCATCACCTCCAAGGACATCATGAAGAGGCGGCAGTTCCCGTCGGCCACCAAAGACTCCAAGGGCCGGCTCAGGGTCGCCGCAGCGGTCGGAGTGAAGGGGGACCGGTTGGAGCGGTCGCGCCGCCTACTCGACGCCGGGGCGGACGCCCTCGTCGTCGACATCGCCCACGGCCACTCTGACTACGCTACCGAGACCGTGAAGGCGATCAAGAAGACGCTCGGGGACGTGGAGGTCGTCGCAGGCAACGTCGCGACCGCCAAGGGGGCCTCGGACCTGATCAGGGCAGGGGCGGACGCGGTCAAGGTCGGGGTGGGCTCAGGGAGCATCTGCGTGACGAGGGTCGTCACCGGCTCGGGGGTCCCGCAGCTCACTGCGATAATGGACAGCGCTGCCGGAGCCAAGGGGGCCGACGTGCCCATAATCGGGGACGGGGGCGTCAGGAACCCGGGGGACGTCACGAAGGCCCTCGCGGCCGGCGCGTCATCCGTCATGATAGGCAGCCTCTTCGCAGGGACCGAGGAGAGCCCGGGGCCGACCGTCCTCCGGGACGGGGTGAGGTACAAGCTCACCAGGGGGATGGCTTCGCTGGCCGCCACGGTCGACAGAAGGGTGAGGGAAGCGAGGACCACAGGGCCGAAGGAGGACGAGCTGATCGAGGAGGTGATCGAAGAAAGCGTCCCTGAGGGGGTCGAGGGGCTGATCCCCTACAAGGGGAGGGTGGAGGAGGTGGTGAAGCAGCTGGTGGGGGGCCTGCGCTCCGGAATGAGCTATTCGGGAGCCCACGACCTCCGCGAACTCAGAGTCGGCGCCGAGTTCATGAGGATCACAGCCGCGGGCCACAAGGAGAGCCTCCCGCACGACATCCAGAAGGTCGTCTGAGACGCCCAACCTCTCGGTCGTCGGGCTGCAGTGGGGGGACGAAGGGAAGGGGAAGATCGTCGACTATCTCGCCGGGGGCTACGACGCAGTGGCGAGGTTCAGCGGAGGGAGCAACGCAGGACACACAGTGGTCATCGGCGGGACGAAGCACACCTTCCACCTCGTCCCCTCAGGCGCGCTGAAGGGGAAGGAACTCCTCGTGGGTGCGGGCGTGGTGGTGGACCCGGTGGTCCTCGGCGAGGAGCTCGCCCTGCTCCCAGGGGCCAGAAACAAGCTCCTTGTCGACGGCAGGAGCAGCCTGGTGAGCCCCCTGGACAAGGAGTTCGACAAGGTCGTGGAGGAGCTGCGGGGCCCGTCCCCAATAGGCACCACGAGGCGGGGGATCGGCCCCTCCTACGCGATGAGGGCGCTCCGGCTTTCTCCGCGGGTCTACGACCTGGCCGAGGGCTTCGACTTCGAGCCCATGGTCCGTTTCTACGCGAAGTTCGGGATCGGCCGCTCCGGCCTGGACGAGTGGGCCGACGACTCGAAGAGGCTCCTGTCTCCCATCACCGGGAACGTCGGCGAGAGGATCACAGCCCTGTCGGAAGGGGGAAGTCCGGTCCTCTTCGAGGCCTCGCAGGGCTCGCTCCTGGACCTACTGCACGGTTCATACCCCTACGTCACGAGCACCCATACCACGGTCGCCTACATACCGGCGGCGCTCGGGATCGACCCCATGCTCGCAGGGAAGCCCCTCGGAGTGACGAAGTGCTACACCACCAGGGTGGGGGGAGGCCCGTTCCCGACCGAGATCGGGGGCCCTCAGGCGGAGGACCTGAGGCGGCTGGGGAACGAGTTCGGCGCGACCACGGGCAGGCCGAGGAGGGTGGGGTGGCTGGACCTCGTAGCTCTGAAGTACACCATAAAGCTCAACGGTGCGAAAGAGATAGTCGTGTCAAAGCTCGACGTCCTTTCCCAGACGAAGGAGATGAAGGTCTGCGTCGCCTACAGGCTCGACGGGAGCGAGACCGCCGACTTCCAGTCTTCCCTCGGCCGCCTCGCTGACGCCGAGCCGGTCTACGAGTCCCCGGTCTCGATCCATGGCGCCAGGTTCGAGGATGGCCTCCCAGCGGAAGGCAAGAAGTTTGTCGAGTACTTGGAGGACAGCCTGAATGTGAAGGTGGCGCTGGTGTCCCACGGTGAAGAGAGGTCCAAGACCATTGAGCTCTGACGCGGTCTCCCCTGCCGACGGGAGGTATGGCGAAGAGACCTCTCCCCTCGCGCGGTACTTTTCAGAACGCGCCCTTACCGGCGAACGGGTCCGGGTGGAACTCGCCTACCTCCGCTTCCTGGTCAGGGCCGGGGTCGCTCCGAAGTCCAGGGTCCCGGACCTGGTCCCCTCGGTGGAGAAGATCAAGAAGCTCGAGCAGGACTTGGGGCACGACGTCAAGGCCGTCGAGGTGTACATCCGCAACGAGCTCCTGGTCTCCAACAGGAGCCTCGCCCCCTTCGTCCACCTCGGGCTGACAAGCGAAGACACCAACAGCCTGGCATACGCCGTCCTACTCAAGGGAGCGATGGCGAAGGTCCTCGTCCCCGAATACTCATCCCTGGCCCTCCGCCTGGCGGTCCTCGCGAGGAAGGAGGCAGCCTCAGAGATGGCCGCGAGGACGCACGGCAGGCCGGCCGTGCCCACCACCTTCGGGAAGGAGGTGGCGGTCTTCGCTGTGAGGATCGCGGAGAGGGTCGGCGTCCTCGGACGGCTCGCGCCGATGGCCAAGTTCTCCGGTGCGGTCGGGACCTATGCCTCCTTCGGGCTCCTTGGAAAGAGGGACTGGCCCGCCGAACTCGCAGACTTCGTGTCGAGCTTCGGGGTCGAACCTGCAGCGTACTCGACCCAGGTGGTCCCAGGCGAGCGCCTCTCAGACATCCTGCACTCCGTGATCAACCTCAACCAGCTCATGGTCTCCCTTGCGAGAGACTTGTGGTTGTACCAGACCCTGGACCTTGTCCGTTTCCTCCGGCCAGGGAAGGTCAGCTCATCTACGATGCCGCAGAAGGTGAACCCTGTGGACGTCGAGAACGCAGAAGGCCAAGCCGAGATATCGAACGCCATCCTGACGTTCCTCGCCTACAGGCTGCAGGTCACCAGGCTGCAGCGGGACCTGTCAGACTCGGTCATCCGGCGGATGGTGGGACAGGGCCTCGCCCACTCGCTGGTGGCTGCGAAGCGGCTCCAACTGTCCCTGCGCTCCATGGAGGTCGACAGGGCAGCCATGAAAGCCGACCTCGAGAGGCACCCCGAGGTCTACGCCGAGAGGGAGCAGATAGTCAGGAGGCTGGAGGGGGACGAAATGGGGTACGAGAAGGTGAAGGAGGCGATAGAGAAGGGCAGGTTCGGACCCGTCGCCCGGAAGCGGGGGGCCTACCTCGGGGAAGCTACCCGGCTGGCGGAGGACTGCCCGGCTGTCGTCAAAAGGCTGCTGAAGCCTAGTTCCTGAAGACCCAGCGGAGGTCGGGCGGAAAGCTCCTCTTCGGGGCCTTCTCGTTCAGCGCGTGGGCGACTATCGGGAGCGCCAACGTGATGTCGGCGTAGAGCGTCGCCTTCTTCGCATCGGATGCGATCTTCCCCCAGCTGACTGCCTCCTCGAGAGTGCACCCTGAGAGCCCTCCCCACTGCGGGCTGTCCGCAGTTATCTGGATTGCATACTCGTGGGGCGTCTCGTCCTCCCCTCCCTTGGCGAGCGACTTTATGATCGTCGAGAGCTGGATCGTGTCCTTCGGGACCCCTCCCCCGAGGTACACCACCCCTGTCCTCTTCGTCCTCTCAGCGATCTGGGCGAGCTCTTCCATGTCCTTGGTCTGGTCGAGCCTGATCATCTTCCCCTTGTCCCTCTTCAGGAGGCTCAGCGCCACTCCGTACCCGCTGTCTATCAGCCCAGGGGAGTAGATCGGGACGTTCGCCCGATATGCGGCGGCCACGATGCTGTCGATCTTCTTCCTGTTCAGGAACTCCCCGAACCCGTGGAGGAACTCCCTCGTCGAGTAGACCTTCCCGTCGCTGAGAGTGGAGCCGTACCGGTAGATCGTGTTCTCGAGCTTGCGGTACTGCATCTCGTCGGCGTACACGTCGTAGAACCTGTCTATCTTCAGCTTCAGTAACTCCTCGTCGTCTGCCAGCCATGTCCCCTGGTAGTAGTGGTACCCGAGGGCCTCGAGTATGTCCTCGGAGATGTTCGCCCCGGTGCTGACCACGACGTCGACGTACCTGTTCTCCACGAGCCACCGGATTATCTTCCACTGCCCGGTGGTGCTCAGGGACCCGGTGAGGCCGAGGAATACGGTCAGGCCCTTCTGCGTCGCCATCTCGGCCCAGATCTTTGCCACCTCTCCGAGCTTCTTCCCCTGGAATCCCGTCTGTGACATCTCGTCAAGCAGGGCGGAGACGCTCTTCTTGCCGACTTCGATCGTCGCCACAGGCTTCGTTAGAACCTCCTTCTTTGATACCACGGCTGAGCGTCCGCTATGTTTCCTTAATTAATTTGAAGTCGGTCCGGCTGCGGCCTTCCAGTCCCTGCGGCTCACTTGACCGTGACAGACTTCGCCAGGTTCCGCGGATAGTCCGGGTCGTTCTTGCGCGCGACCGCGAAGTGGTACGCCAGGAGCTGGAGGGGGATCGATTCGACGATGGGGGTGAACTTGGGCTGGACCTTCGGCACGCGGATGTAGTGCCTGTATACTTCGTCCTTCACGTCCGACACCCCGATTACGTCCGCCCCCCTCGCCCTCAGCTCTTCAGCGTTGGAGAGCGAGTCGGCATGGTTCTCCCCGCTGGGGTTCAGGACGACCACTGGGGTCCCCTTCTCGATGAGGGCCAACGTCCCATGCTTCAGCTCGCTCGCGGGCATCCCTTCGGCGTGCACATAGGATAGCTCCTTGAGCTTCAGCGCCCCTTCCATCGCGACCGGGGACTCGTACCCCCGGGCGACGAAGTAGAAGTCCGGCCTGTCTCGGTACCTTTGGACGAGCTCGCGGACGAGCTCCTCGGACTTCAGCGCCCCTGCCACCGCTTGCGACAGCTCCTTGAACCCGTTCGGGCGCCCCTTCCCAAGGACTGCGTCGACCACCAGGTTCGCCACCACGACCTGGGCGGTGAAGCTCTTGGTGGCCGCCACCCCCACCTCAGGCCCGCAGTTGAGGAGAAGGACCCCGTCGCTCTCTCGCGCCAGCGTCGAACCCGCGGCGTTGACAATGGAGTAGACCCTGGCCCCCCTCTTCTTCGCCTCCTTCACGGCCTCGAGCAGGTCCGCGGTCTCCCCGCTCTGCGAGAACGCCACGACGACCGACTTCTTCCCTAGGAACCCAGAGTGCTCTCTGAGCTCCCCTGCGACGACTGCGTCCGCCCTTATGCGCGCCTCCTTGCTCAGCCTGTGCTTCATCAGGAGGGCCGCGTGGTACGACGTCCCTGACGCCGTAAGGTACAGGGGCTCCGCCTTCCTAATCGCCCTCGCGAACCCCTCCACCTTCTGGGGGTCCTGCACTGACGCAGCCAGCACCGTCTGCGGCTGCTCGTTGATCTCCTTCAGGGTGAAGTGCGCGTAGTCGCTCTTCGAGAGGTCCGACAGCTCCCAGGCCACCTGGGTGGGCTTGCGCCTCACCTCCCTCCCGCTCGGCCCTACGATCTTCACCGTATCCTTCGTGAGGATCACCGCCTCGCGGTTGTCCAGGAAGATGGTCCTGTCCGTGTGGCCGATGAACGCGAGGACGTCGCTCGCGAGGAACATCTTGTCCCGTCCGATCCCGACTATCAGCGGTGCGTCCCTGCGCGCCCCTACCATGACGTCAGGCCTGTCCTGGAACAGGACGACCAGGGCGTACTGGCCCTTCAGCTTCTTTGTCGCAGAAAGGGTCGCCCTCAGGGGGTCCCTGACCTTCCTGTACTCGTCCTCGACTATGTGGGCTATCACCTCTGTATCGGTCTCGCTCTTGAACCTGTGCCCCTTCGCGAGAAGGGCCTTCTTCAGGGGGATGTAGTTCTCGATGATCCCGTTGTGGATCACCGCTACCGCCTCCCTGCACGACACGTGCGGGTGGGCGTTTGCGTCCGTGACCCCTCCGTGGGTCGCCCAGCGGCTGTTGTGCGTGAAGACTCCGTTCGCCAGGAAGTTCTCTGTGCCCTCCACTTCCAGGTCGTAGACCTGCGCCGTATCAGACGCCACTGCGGTGACCGAGGCTATCCTTTCGAAGTACACCTGGGAGTCGGAGAAGCGACGCAGAACAGATTCAAGAGGCCGATTCTCTTTTCCAGTCTGAAGGCGCTCGATGAGTCTGGTCACGGTTCCCAGGGTCGGATACTCGTCTCGCTTCAAGTATCGATTTACGCCTTCGGCGGCCGAAATGCTTCGCAGTTCCCTCTTCGTGTAGGGGACTGTTATCTCCCTCACTGATTGGTTAGGCTTGGTTTCTCCTTCAAGCATGAGCAACTTGCGGAGCTTCGGACCAGACGAGCTCGAGACCCGCCGGAGGAAACCGCTGACGTTCTCATGTCCGCTGATAGAGAGAATGTGGCACAGATTCCATCTCGGACTCGCTCTCTTTGCGACAGAGACTGAGGAGTGGATACCGAAGCGCACGAGCAGTGCCTGCAGCATCCTGGGCACGGATTCTGCAGTCATCCGTATGGCTATCTGGCGACTGAGTGTATTGACGACCCCCTCAGCGTCAAAGATCCCTCGGATGAATCCTGCGACTTCGCCGTCCGGAAGCCTCCCCAACCTCGTCAAGAATGTGGGAGAGTCGAAGTCGAAGTTCAGGCGGAGCCACCTGCCGAGTGCTACGCTGTTGACCGTAAGTTCGTAGGCATCCGCCCACTTCACCTTCACGATCCTCCCTTCGAGGCCGAAGATCCTTAGGAACAGGCGCTGGTAGTGCTGCAGAAGACCAAGGTCTCCTTCGCGGACTCTGACCCCCCTGGAGTAAAGATGCCCGTCCCCGAACAGATACCCCACCACCTCCAGGAGAGCGGGCGAAGTCAAGGAAGGGAATCTGACATAGTTAGCGTGGCTGTGCGAAACGGGGGTGAGCCCGTCAGCCACTCGCAGCCTGAAGACGCCCTCGATTCTCTTCGCGACATCTTCTCTCAGACTGCGGTCCCCCCTCACGACGTGGTCCATGTAGGGTGCGGGTATGCCGCACCTCCGGGCTGCCTCTGCGACGCTCAGGTTCCTGCCTTTCACGAAGTCCCTGACAGCCTCCGACCATTCTCTGCTTGGTCTGACGTACCTCTTCGAGTCGACTTCATCCAGTCTCCTCGACCTGCCGCTGATGGCGAGGATTTTCGGGAGAACGAGCAGATCGTCTTCGAGGAGCTGAGATGCGCGGGCCTCAACGATGTTTCCGTTCCTTGCCACAATCATCCTGTGAAAGTCGGTGCAGATGACTTCGGTCGAGTCGGTGCATATCTTCACGAGATTCGGAGGCGCGGGGTGAGACGACTTCACCGCTTTTCTTGACACGACCTTGAGGGTTTGGGTATCGAGGGAGGCGACCTCCTCCTCGTCTTCCATGTCTGCAATCCTCTTGAGTCGCCCGTCCGCCAGTTGAACGTAGGTGTCCGGGTGCAGACAGTGGGCCATTCCGATGTTTCCTGCCATCCCTGCGAAATCCCACTTCTGAGCCAGGTCTGCAATTCTGCCTACTCCCTTCCTGATTTCAAGGCCCGATTCGTTCATCGTGGCCATCCCGGCGGAGTCGTAACCCCGGTACTCCACCCGCCTGAGCCCCTCGAGAAGTATCCCTGCGACCGGCTCCTCGGCGACGCACCCGACGATGCCGCACATACGCTGAAACCCGCGCCGTGGCCCTTTAAACCCCGTAAAACATTCTGCCATGCCATGCATGGTGCGCCTTGCATGGTGCGGCTCTCAGGCCCGGCAGTCCCACGCCCACCATGCAAAACCGTTTATGTAGGGTAGGTGCCACCCAGGGCGTTTGCCAAAAGAGAAGATACTCCTGGACCCGCGCTCCGGGACCGCCCTCGCGAAGAGGGTCCTAGTCTCTGACAGGCCTGAGGGGTTCAGGCCAGCATCCGGGAGGGTCGGGCAGAAGATCCTCTCCCTCCTCTCCTCTGGCCCCAAGTATCCGGCGGAGATGGCGCGCTCCCTGGGGGCGCACCACCAGACGGTCTACTACCACATCGGCAGGCTGGAGAAGGCAGGGCTCATCACCAGGGTGAGGAGCGAGCACATCCACGGCGGGGAGGCGAACCTGTTCGCCCTTGCCACCGACGGGTACGCGGTCGAGTTCCCGGTCAAAGGGGAGCAGGTCCCGACCCTGAGGTCCTCCGGGAGGTCGAAGGCCCTGGGGCGCTTCTTCAGCGAGTTCTTCAAGGAAGGGGAGCTCGACGGCTGGATTGTGGTGGGATCCCCGGTGCAGCACGGCGAAGCTGGGACCCAGGCACGAGACGGGCACTATGCAGTCCAGCTCGGGTTCGCGCTGGGGCAGTTCGTCAACCTCCCCACTACCTTCCCAGTCAAGCTCGACGTCGACCTGAGGGCCGAGAAGCTGATGGCGTCGAACCTCATCGTGGTCGGGGGCCCGCGGAACAACGTGGTGGCCGAGGAGCTGAACTCCCACCTCCCGATCCGCTTCAGCCAAGGGGGGTTCTGGGGTTCCATAGCGGACGGCCGGGGAAGGTCATACGGCTCGGAGCTGGACTGCCTGGTCGAGAAGGTCCGCAACCCCTGGGACCCCTCGAAGACCTGCGTCCTCGCCGCCGGCCTCACCGGCGCAGGGACGAAGGCTGCCATCATCGGGGTCTGCAACTTCTCCGAGCTCCTCTTCGAAAAGTACAGGTCAGGAGACTACGCCGCGCTCCTCAGGGGGGTCGACCGCGACGGGGACGGTAAGGTCGACTCCGTGGACGTCCTTAAACGGTTCTAGGCCCTTCTTCCCCGGCGCCCGCCCTTCTTCCGCGTGGTGTCGTGGGGGATCGGGGTCGCGTCCTCTATGCGGCCTATCTTGAATCCGGCCCTCGCTATGGCGCGGATCGCCGCCTGTGCCCCTGGGCCGGGGGTCCGCGGGCCCGTGCCTCCCACCGCTCTGACCTTGATGTGCACCGCCGTTATCCCCTTGGACTTCGCTACGTCCGAGGCCGCGGAGGCGCTCCTCATGGCAGCGTAGGGGGACGACTCGAACCTGTCCGCCTTGACATGCCTGCCTCCGGAGGAGAAAGATATCGTCTCAGCCCCCGTGAGGTCTGTTATGTGCACTATCGTGTTGTTGTAAGACGAGTAGATGTGACAGACAGCCCACCTGTCGTTCAGAGCCTCTTCTTCTGACATCTAACTCACTGGGCCTTGGCCGCTTCCGCGGCCTCCTGCTTCTGTTCAGGCGGTTCCGCCGCTGGCGGGGACTCCTTCGGCTCCGACCCAGCCGTAAGCTTGACCAGTCCTTCGCCTTCGGCCCCCACCTCGTATCCTGGGACCGTGATCACCCTGTCCCCGACTGCGATGTGCCCGTGGACGATGAGCTGCCGGGAATGAAGGGGCGAAAGCGCCATCCCCTTCTTGAACACCATGGACTGCAGCCTCCTCGCCAGAACGTCTTCGACCGTGAGGCTGAGTATGTCGTCGAGGGTCGAAGCTTCGCCGATGAGGCCCCTCCTCCTCAGGCTGTCGAGGAGCTTCTTCTCCTCCCTCAGCCGTACCGCCTGTGTGGCTGCGAGCAGGGTCCTCGCCTGTTTCCTCACCGAGCTGAGCTGCGTCTGAGCCTTCCAAAGCTCTCTCTTGTTGCGGAGCCCAAAGGTCCCGAGCAGGTACAGCTCCTGGGCAAGCTGGTCGGCCCTCCATGGGCTTCGCGGCCTGCTGTACTGCTTGCGTGCCTTCTTAGGGTCTCCCAATTCCTACTTCTCTTCCTTCTTCGCCGCTTCCTTGGCCGCCGCGACCAGGGTGGCCTTCCTCACGCCAACCGTCCTCCCCTTCCTGCCGGTCGTCCTCGTCCGCTGCCCTCTGACCTTGAGGCCCAGGCCGTGCCTGATCCCCTTCCAGCTCTGAATGTTCCTTTCGTCTTCGATGTCGTTCTTCTGGATGAAGTCCAAGTCCGATCCGAGGAGCTGCCTCGCTTCCCCGGTCTCCGGGTCGTTCCTCCTGTTGTAGTACCACTTCGGGAGCGCAGCCTTGCTCGTGCTCTGGATCGCCTCTTCGATCTTCTTCACCTGCTCTTCGCTAAGCGTCCCGAGCCTCACCCTCGGGTCAAGGTCCAGCCTTGTCGTGATGACGTTCGCGAAGTTGTACCCGACCCCCTTCAGGTCGGAGAGGGCGACGATGAGCTTCTTCCCGCCGGCCAGGTCCCTGCCTGAAATCCTCACAAGGTGCCTGAACTCTGAGGCCTCTGACATGTTTCGGGCTTGCCCGACCCCCTTCGGTTATAAGGTTTAGAGGCTCTCACGGCCGATGAGCCTCGCGCATCCAGGCTTGTCGCAGCGTATCCCCGCTAACTTTTTAACCGGAACGAATTGCCGAAGTCGAAACGCGACGTCTCATGAGAGTCAAGGCCCCAGCGGTGGTTGTCGTTGGTTGACGTGAAAGTGCTCGAGGAGAGTGGGAACTCCGTCACCCTGCAGCTGGAGGGGATAGACCGGTCCTATGCGAATGCGGTCAGGCGCTTCTGCATCGCCGAGGTCCCGGCCATGGCTATCGACGACGTGGTCATCCTGGAGAACTCGTCGGTCCTCTACGACGAGATCCTCGCCCACAGGCTGGGGATGATTCCGATCAAGACCGACCTCGCGCGGTACAACCTCCCCGAAGAGTGCGACTGCGGGAACCCCCTGGGGTGCCACAAGTGCAGGGTCCTCTTCGTCCTGGACGCGAAGGGGAGGGAAAAGGTCTCCACAGTCACCTCCGGGGACTTGGTCTCCGAGGACAGAGAGGTCCGCCCTGTGAGCGAGAGCATCCCGCTGGTCAAGCTTACGGTGGGCCAGTCGGTAAAGCTCGAGGCCTACGCCCGCCTCGGAAAGGGGAAGGAGCACGCGAAGTGGCAGCCCTGCACCGTGGCGACCCTTACCGATGGGAAGAGGGAAGGGGTGTTCAACCTGGCGGTCGAGTCCACAGGCGCGCTGAAGCCAAGGGAGATCGTGCTGAAGGCGATCGAGCTGCTGGAGAAGAAGCTGAAGGAGATACAGGTGGCCGTGGGAGAAGCCCAATGACCGCGTCCAACCCTGCGAAAAGGAGGGCCTACGTGATGCTTGAGAAGGCCGGTAGGAAGCAGAAGGCGCCCATATGGGACGAGGCGTCGAGCCTGCTTTCGAACCCCGGGAAGACGAAGGTCGAGGTCAACCTCGGCCGCATCTCCCGGTTGGCTGAGGAAGGCGCTGCGGTGTTCGTCCCCGGGAAGGTCCTCGGGACAGGGGTGATCGACAGGAAGGTGACTGTCGGCGCGTTCGCCTTTTCTGAGGGCGCGCGCTCGAAGATCGAAGCCTCGGGGGGGTCAGCCCTCACGGTGGAGCAGTTCGTCAAGAAGTTTCCGAAAGGGAGTGGCGTAAGGCTTGTCAGGTAAGGAGACTGTCTACGTGGACGCAGCCGACCAGATCGCTGGGAGGCTGTCCTCGAAGGTCGCCAAGCTGATCCTCTCGGGGAACAGGGTCGTGGTGGTCAACGCCGAGAAGGCGCTCATATCAGGCTCCAGGACGTCGGTCGTGAACCAGTGGAAGGAGAGGCTGGAACTCTCGAGCAGGGTGAACCCGATCTACGGGCCTATCCACCCGAGGCGGCCGGACAACATCCTCCGCCGGATGGTAAGGGGGATGGTCCCGAGGAAGAAGCCGAAGGGCGCCCTCGCCATGAAGAGGCTCCGCGTATACGTGGGGGTCCCGTCGGAGGTGGACTCGGCGAAGATGACGAAGTTCGAAGACGCGGCAGCGACGAGGCCGATCCCGGTTTATGTGACGATGGCGGACCTTTCGAAGAGCCTGGGGTGGAACGAGTAAGATGCCAGGACAGCCTAAGGCCCAGCAGAAGAAGCCTCCGAAGCTATATTCGGGCGCAAGGAAGACCGCCCGGGCGACCGCAGCCATCCTCCCGGGTGCAGGCAGGATCAGGGTGAACGGGACCCCGGTCGAGCTGTGGGACCCTGAGCCCGCGAGGCTGCACCTGCTGGGACCCGTCAGGGTGGTGGGGGAGCTCCGCGACAAGTATGACCTGGACGTCAGCGTGGAAGGGGGAGGTTTCATGGGACAGGCAGACGCAGCAGCCATGGCCATCGCGCGCGCCTACGTCGACCAGGTGAGAGGGAGCGAACTCAGGGACAAGATGAATGCATACAATAAATACCTGCTTTCGGGCGACCCGCGACAAGCTGAGCCCAAGAAATTCGGCGGTCCTGGAGCGCGCAGGAAACGCCAGAAGTCGTACAGGTAGATCGCCATGATGATACCCATCCGCTGCTTCACCTGCGGGAACCTCATCGGGGACAAGTTCGCCCCGTTCCAGGCGAAGGTCAAGGCAGGCGAAGACCCCGGGAAGGTGCTGGACGACCTGGGGCTGAAAAGGTACTGCTGCCGTAGGATGCTCATCTCCTCCATCGACGTCATCGACCAGGTCCTTCCATTCTACGCGCGGAAGTCAGAGGTCTAGGGAGGCCGGCGGAACGTGGCAGAGTTCGACGACGACGAGGCTGGCTCCGCGGACAAGATGGTGGTCACCGGCCTTTCTGAGAAGGCCCTCCTGGCCACGGGCATCCGCATCGGCACCCCAGTGAGGACCAAGACGATGGAACAGTTCACCGCTCGGCCGAGGCCGGACGGCCTGCACATGATCGACTACGCCAAGACCCTCCAAAGGATCGACACCGCCGGCAAGTTCATCGCAGCGACCGGGGCGAAGAACACCGTCGTTTACACGAGCCGCGAGCACGGCGCCATGGCCGTCGAGAAGTTCTGCGAGCTCACGGGGGCGATGAAGAGGATAGGCAGGTTCATGCCGGGGACGTTCACAAATCCGCTCTACCCTGGGCACCTCGACGCCGAGCTCGTCGTCGTCGCCGACCCGATGTCCGACACGCAGGCCATAGTCGAAGCAGGCAAGCTCGGGGTCCCGGTGATCGCCGTCTGCGACACAGACAACGTGACCGACGACATCGACCTCGTGATACCTGGGAACAACAGAGGGAGGAAGGCGATCGCTGCCATATTCTGGCTCCTCGCCCGGGCGACCCTGACGTACGCCGGGCTGCTGGCAGCCGACCAGCCGATGAAGTATAGCATAGAGGACTTCGAGACCAAGCTGGAGGAGGAGCCGAGGCCGGATGCGCTCGACGAGCGCGAAGGCGACAGGCGCGAATAAGGTCCTGGTTGTTAGTAAGAAAGCCAGCCGTGGCCGGGCAATTCTACCCTGCGGACCCTGCGGAGCTCTCGTCCCTCGTCGACAGCTGCTACACCCATCCCCTCGGCCCCGGAAGGCTCCCCCCTGCGCCGAAGGCGAAGTCTCAGTTCGCAGCCGTGGTCTGTCCGCACGCGGGTTACATCTACTCGGGGCCCGTGGCTGCTCACTCGTATCTGCACGTCTCTTCGGTGCCGTCCCCAGACCTCGCCGTCGTGGTCGCTCCCAACCACTACGGGGTAGGGAGCGGGGTCTCCACCTTCAAGGAGGGAGACTGGGAGACGCCCCTCGGGCGCGTCCACGTCGACGCTTCGGCGTCCGCCCGGCTCGCCGACCTCACCGAAGTGGTGGCGTTCGACCCTGAGGCCCACAGGCTCGAGCACTCCCTGGAGGTGCAGCTCCCGTTCCTGCAGCGGATCTACGGGGACTCGGTGCCGCTCCTCCCGGTCTCCCTCCTCTTCCAGGACATCGACACCGCGAAGTCGGTGGCTTCCGCCCTGGCCGGGGTGGTCAGAGGGAAGCGTGCGGTCCTCGTCGCGTCCTCCGACCTGACCCACTACGAGCCCGCGGAGGAAGCGAAGAGAAAGGACTCCGCCCTCATCCGGAAGGTCGTCGACATGGACCTGGAGGGGTTCTACGCGACCCTCGAGGGCCTCGGGGTGACAGCGTGCGGGTTCGGCGCGATAGCGACTGTCATGGAGGCCGCCCGGTCCCTCGGTTTCGGCAGGGGGGAGCTCCTGAAGTACGCTTCGAGCGGGGACACGACCGGAGACAACCTTCAAGTCGTGGGCTACGGCGCCCTCAGATTCGTAGCGAAATGAAAGGCGTGGCAGAGGCGCCGTCCAAGGCGATCATCACAGGGGAGCACTTCGTAGTCCACGGGGCGTGGGCGCTGGCCGCCGCCCTCCCCCGCAGGGTCCGCGTCGAAGTCGAGCCTTCGCCGAGGTTCAGGGTCTCGTCGGACAAGTTCTCGGGCTCGTCCCCTGCGCTCCGGCCCATCGGAAGGGTGATCGACGCGATGGGGAAGGAGTTCTCCATCAAGCCCCGCGTGAAGGTCTCTGTCGCGTCTGCGGTGCCCGAGGGGGCAGGGCTGGGCTCCTCCGCCGCGACAATGGTCGCAGCGGCGTCGGCGTTCTCGAGGTTACACGGGCTCGGACTGGGGGTCAACGAGATAGTGAAGTTCGCGATGGTCGGGGAGCGGGACGTCCACGGCAACCCGTCCGGGATCGACCCCAACATCTGCGCCCACGGAGGGGTCCTGATGTTCAGGACCGGGCACCAGCCCAGGAGGGTCCACCTGAAGTGGCCGAGTTCCCTTATCGTCGCCTACTCCGGGCGCCAGAGGAGCACGAAGGGGCAGATCGGCAAGGTCGCCCTGACGAAGGAAGAGCGTCCGGACCTATTCAACATGCTCACCGATTCCATCGGGTGGCTGAGCGAGTCGGCGGCCGACATGCTGGTCCAGGGGGACGGCCCTGGTCTGGGGCGCCTCCTCACCCTGAACCACGTGGTCCTGAGGTCCATGGGGGTGTCCAACGACACCCTGGACGAGATGGTCGACGCCCTCTGCTCCCTGGGGTGCCACGGGGCCAAGCTGACCGGGGCAGGGGGCGGGGGGAGCGTGGTTGCAGTCGCGCCTGAAGCAAAGGAAAAAAGCATTGTATCGGGGCTCACGGCGCGAGGGTTTGAGACGTTCAGGGCTCGTATACCTGCAGAGGGAGTGAAAAGCTGGTTAGAACGGTAGTCGCGAAGCTCGGGGGGTCGGTGATCACCGACAAGTCGAAGCCTTTCTCATACCGTCCCGACGTCGTATCGGCCCTGTCCGAGGAGATAGCCTCGTCGGACCAGAAGGTGGTCGTCGTGCACGGCGGAGGGTCCTTCGGGCACGTGGTCGCCAAGCAGCACGGCATAACCTCGGACGCAGCCGAGGCGCCCGCAGTCGGGGTGGCCCAGAC
>JAJYKR010000030.1 GCA_021788415.1 archaeon | reverse complement strand
TTTCCTTCTTCTTCTTCTTGCTGCCCTTCCTTCCGCGGCTGCCGCCGCCGACGCACTTCGGGTTCAAGCACTCGACCTGCGTGATATACAGGCCCGTGGGTTCGACGGACTTCTTCTGCACCCTCCCGTCGGCCCTCAGTTCGGTCAGGAAGGTGAAGGTCACGTTCTCCTCGTGCTTGAACGGGTTGTACGCTCCGCAGTAGGGGCACTGGATGAAGTCGAGCGTCGGCTCGGCCACCTTTGAGGCGCCCCGTCTCCCTCTCTTCTCATCGCTTCCAGTGGATGAGGAGCCTTCAGTTGCGTATTCAGGGAAAAGTTCATGGTACCAGGATATGCTCTTCACGAGTTCGTGCGCCGCCTTGGGCTTCACGGCTCCCGGGTCGAACTTGCCGTTGGCTGTCACGGCTGCGACCTCGAACATCGTCCTGTCGTCCGGCAGATTCGTGAACTTCTCGGCATGCCCGAGCCTGAACCTGAACCCGCTCTTCTTTTCGACCTCGTAGAGCTTCCGAAGCTTGTCGCTCTCGAGCAGCCTGGCCACCTTGATCTTCCTCGCCATCGACGGGCCGTCCTTCCCGGCCTTCGCGCCTATCGAGACGACCTGCTCCTCGCTCCTGTCTTGGAGGAGCACCCTGTAGTAGGCGAGTTCTTCCTCTAGCGTCAGAGCCTTCCTCTCCCCCTTCCCCTCCTCGTTCTCCATGAGGGCCCTGACAATGATCTCGTCCTCGGTCAGGCCGTAGTCTATCTCTGCGCGGTAGATTGCGGGCGCGCCAGGCTTCCCCTGGAGGGACCTGATGGAGAAGTACCTCCTGGTGCCGATGTAGACCCAGTTCCCCTTGCCGTCGGGCTTCGGGACGGCCCTCCCCCTCTGGAGCTGGCCCTGGGCGTGGATGCTATCCGCGAGGGAGGCGATGGCCGGGTCGTCGGGGCCGTACTCGAACCTCATCATCGCCTTCGGGTATGGCTCGCATCCCTCTATCGGCAGGTCGGCGGTCTCGGTGCGCTGAAGTGGCATGTCTGCTCTACCTGCCTCCTTCTCTCGTCGTCACAGCAGATGTCTGCCATCCGTCCCTCTCGGGGGGCGGGTCGCGCCCCAGCTCGCTGGGGATGAGGACTCCCTCGACCCCCGCGTAGCTCCTGTCTCGGGGCAGGACAGCTGTCTTCAGGGCTAGCGCCCTCACGCGGCTTCTGGTCTCCGCGGGAAGAGAACGGAAGACCTCTCTGTCCGAGAAATAGAGCGACTCCACGGCGAGAGTCTCGGGAGACCTGCCGTTCGCTCTCTCGACGCTCCTCCTGAAGTCAGCTAGGGCGAGAGACCTCAGCCGCTGGGTGCACCCGGCGGCGTCAGCTAGCATGGAAGAGACGGGGTACCTGGCTTCGATGTTCAGGTAGCGCCCGATGAACCGGTCGGGGTTGATGACGGCGGTGGCAGCAGCGGGCTCCCGTGAAGGGCCAGCAGCGGGGGAAGGAAGGGAGGGGTTCAGCGCAACCTCCTTCAGCAGCCTGAAGTAGGTGAAGCACTTCTTCGGGTCCAGGGTGAGCTTAAGGGTCGACTGGTCGTCGTCCAGCACCTCCGCCTTCAGCTCAGGCGGGAAGTCGATAATGCTAGCATTTTCGAAGTGGACGAGCACGTCCCCCTCGCTGTCGAGCGCGTCTCCCAGCAGGAGGGGAACCTTCACCGAACAGAAGACGACATCGCCGCCGACGGAATGCGAACCGGAGTCCCTGATCATCATCGCCATCTTTCTCATGGTCTCGCCCTCGCTGCCCCCTATGACGGCGGCGCGCGCCTTCCTCGGCGAGCCGTTGACGAAGACCTCTACAGAGTCCGGGCCGTCGCACTCCACCCTGACGGTGACGGAGTCGAGGCTCATCCTGAACCCGGACCTGGCCAGGCACTCCTGGACCTCGGTGGCGGGTATGCCCAGGGCCTTCGCGCCGACGTAGAGGGCGTGGAGGACCGCCTTTTCGCGATTGATTGCTCCACCAGATGACTTCATCAGCTTCGAGGCCATCGTCTCGACCTGCTCGGCCAGGACCCTCTTGGCCTCGTCTGAGAGGCGGAGGAACCTGACTGCCTTCTCCGCCCTGTCGTGGATCTCCTTCGCCCCCTCGCGGAGGAAGGTGGAGTCCAAGAAGTGGGCCTCCCTCCTGGAAACCGAGCCGCCGCCCTCTATCTTGGGCCTGACTATTCCTTCGTACCTTGCTGGGGCGGTCTCCCCCTGTGGGTTGGACCCTGGGCTGATGTACCCCTCTCCACCGTAGCATCTAGCACAGTAAGAGCCTTTGTAGGGGGTGCCGCACCTGTCGCAGATCGTGCCGCAGCGGGGACAGACGTTGCGGTCGGCCAGGGCTGAGCCGCAGTAGGGGCATCCGAAACGCGGGCCGTCTCCCATCGTCATCTTGGCAGCGCCCCGAATTTAACGCGAATGCCGGCGAAAGGCCGTCCCTTCCTGTTAAGAAGCCCGGAACGATATGCAGTTGGGTCTGAGATTTCAGAAGCATTCCGGGATTCCGCCGGGGTGTCTCCGTCGATATTCATCGAAACCGGAAGGACACGACTGTTGTGAGTATTTGGTAATTCGTGGCCATAAATTGAGCGTGGGCCGTGCTCAGAGAATGGCCATAGGCCTCTTGCCACCTTGGAACGAGGTGCGGCGGGCGATGACGGCGGACCGACCCGTCTTCCTTTGGCCAGCCGCGGTCAGCCCTTTCCTGCGGCCCGGTGCAGAATCGTCCCGTTGTCGACGGTAAGTCCGTTCTACACGTCGTGAATCAGCTTCCCGCAGATGAAGCACTTCCACGCCTTCGCATCCCTGAGGTACACCATAGGCTTCTCGTGGCAGAGGACAGGGACAGAGTACCAGTAGTAGTCCCTTTTGGTGGCTCGGACCGGGGTCGGAGGTATGTGGAGGCGCTGCTCTATGCTGAGCGGCTGGCCGGGTTCTTTCGGAGGTTCAACAGCATCAGGTCTGGGTTCGAGAGTCGGCGCCCCTGGTTCTGGGTCGGGCTGAGCCAGGTCGATGTACGGCTCAAGTTCCGACCGGAGGAGCGCCACGGCCGCGAGGGTCTGACCGTCCCCGGAGTCTCTCGCCTTCGCCTCGAACTCGGCCAGCACTTCGACGAGCTTGTAGACGACCGGGGCCGCGGGGCCGGGGTCGAACTGCCTCACGACCGTCGTGAGGAGCCCGTTGACAAGCTCGCTTACGCTCTTCTTGGACCTTATCTTACCGAGCGCGTCCCCGACCTTCTTGTCGACGGTTACGTGGAGGGGGATCTTCTTGGCCGCCGGGTCGTCCGCGCCGTACCTGCCGAGGCTCAGCCGTGACTCACCCGCCGCCCCGCGGCGCGGCAGCGTCCTGTCCGTCCTCGCCCGCAGATCCGTCCTTACCTGACACGTCCTGGGTGAAGAGTCGGCTCCCCGCCGTGACCTTAAGGATGGCATCGACGAACGCCCTCTTGCTCGCCTTCTTCACGGCGGTGTTGGCCAGGCTGAATGCTTCGCTCCTGGAGAGGGGGATCCTGTACTGCCTGACTCCTTCAGCCTCTCTTGTCTGGAGGTCCTCCGGGTTCTTGACGTTCTCAGGCAGGCTTTCGACAGGCACCCAAACGTATGCGTACTCGGACTCGGCTGTGTTGCAGGAGCCGACCCCGTTCCCGACGAACTCCCCCCTGGCGTTGTAGAGCCTGCACTCGGCGATGTACTCGAAGTACGGGACCTCCTGGTCGGTCTTCTCCACGCTGCTCACGATCTTCGTGTCGGCGACCAGGTTGAAGTGGCGGGCGAGGAGCTCGGCCCCGGGCTTCAGCAGGACGGGCTTGGAGGATCCCGGGAGGGTGTCGTAGTCCGTCCCCCTCTGCATCACCGTCCTGTAGACGGCGTCGAGCATCCTGTTCATCCGCTCTAGCTTCGGGATGCTCGCCTTCTCGTCCGGGACGTCGACGGCCGACAAACCTCTACAGCACCCTTCCCGTGAGGGGCCTGTGGCCGCCCCCCAGGAGAGAACAGCGTCCGCCGCACAACCCGGGATCGGAAACGCCGCTCCGAGCCGAGGGAGGAGAAGGCGCTGCCGGCGCAGAACGGTTTGGAAAACGTATGGTGGTCCTTATAGGCAATCCCTCCAGCTTGCTCATTCACTAAGCATTTAAGTATAACGTAGTCAGACCGTAGGAGTATGCCAGAAAGACGTTTCCGAACGATCACCGTCTCGGCGCAGCTCTACCAGCAGGTCCAGGAGCGGGCCAAGAAGGAGAAGAAGCCCCTGGCCGTCTTCGTCAGCGGCATCCTCGTCAACATGCTCTACGTCGACGAGAAGTTCGCGAACTACGTCCCCCTGCTGGACCTGGTCGCGCTGGAAACGGACCAGGTGATCATCAGGGACAACAAGAAGGACAAGATCGCGGACGTCAGGGTGAAGAAGGGGGCCAGCGGGAAGGTCGAGCTGTACTGCGACTTCGACAGGACCGACTACTGCCCCCACACTGCGTTCGCCGCGGCGCTCCCCCAGGTGCTGAACGCCGCGAGACGGTAGGGAGGTCGGGACGCGGACGACTGCCATAGTGGGAGCGCGGTTCCACGTGCTCCGTTCCCTACGGCCGGCGCGCGAACAGATTCAGGGACGGGTCTCTCCCCTCCGCAGAATGCTGAATCACCGTCTCGGCATATATTGCAGCAAGGAGACGTGACGCATCCAATGAAAATCGCAATCGACATGGACGACGGAGTGAAGGGGTTCCTGGAGCAGTACGCGGCA
>JAJYKR010000029.1 GCA_021788415.1 archaeon | reverse complement strand
GCTCCGGTGCCTGAGGAGTGGTCAGACGTCTTCGTGAACCCCGACCTTTCCGCCAAGATGGCCGAGCCGCTCTTCCGGCCGGCTTCTTCGATCCCGCACTTCTCCCTCGGCTTCTCCAAACTCGATTCGCTCCTGAGGCCCCTGTCAGAAGGACGTCTGGTCGTCCTCAGCGGAGGTCCGTCGTCCGCGGTGGCGGAGCTGGCAGCGCTCAGAGCCCAGCTTCCGGTCGAGGCCGGAGGGCTCGACTCCACGGTCCTCTTCATAGACGGCGGCAACCGATCCGACCCATACCTCTTCTCGTCGTTCGCCAGACAGAAGGGTCTCAGGCCCGCGGCAGCCATGAGGCGCGTAGCCTCGTGTCGTGTCTTCACCTTCTATCAGCTCGCAGCCCTCGTCTCCGAACACCTGGCCCGGGCCATCGACGACTACGGGACGAGGCTCGTGGTCATCTCCGACGCGCTGGGGACGTTCAACGAGCCAGAGCTGGACGAGAGGGAAGCGCGGCGGGTCCTCGGCGCCGTGGAGGAAGGAGTAGCCAAGGCGAAGCGGCGCGCCTTGGTTCTCGCCACCCTGGCCTCGCCCAACAGGTACGACGACATCGTAACTTCGTGGTCCGACGCCACGGTCCATCTTTCCCCAGACGGGGACGCCGTCAGGGCCGAGCTGGTCAAGCACAGGAACAGGGCCCCGGGCGCCGCCACCTTCAGGCTGAGCCAGCTGCTGAGAGCGGCGAGGACGGAGGCTCCGCGCTGATGGGCCGCACGGTCCCGTCGTTCAGGATAGCCGAAGCACAGGAGACAGCCGAGTGGAGGTCGTTCAGGAAGGCCCTGCCGAAGGAAGCCAAGGCCGACTTCGACGAGATGTTGAGCTCGGCCAGGCTCTACACCTCGGCCTCTTCCGCCGCGCTGAGGGCGTCGAAGTTCGAGGGCATGACCATGGCGATAATCTTCCACCACTACAGGACCCTCGCGCGGTGCGCGGGCGCGGCTTCCGCCATGGGACGCAGGGAGGCCAAAGGATGACGCTCACCGACGGCGAGATCATCGAGGAGCTCGACAGCTGGCAGCGCTTCGCAGACGCCCTCAGGGCGGACGACAGGGCGCTCTTCAAGGACATGATCAGGCAGTGCTACGAATACTTCCCGTCGATTCAGGCCAGGGAGTCGCCCTTCCCTGCCGAGGCCGTCTTCATGAGCCTCCTCCTCGTGCAGCACAAGACCATCGTCTGGCTGGCGTCAGAGGTGGAGAAACTGAAGGCGGAGAGCGGTGCGCGGCTGGATACTTGACCTGTACCCGGGCGACCCCGGGGAGATGGTCGTCTGGCTGAAGCTAGAGAACGGCGACGCTGTCAGGCTGGTCGACCGATGGTCCCCCTCGCTGTTCGTGGGCACCGACAACAAGGCTGACTTCGCGGTCCCCCTGCACACGGTCCGCGAGGACTTCGAGTGGGCCCGGACTGTCCAAAGGCGCGAGATGGTGACAGACTCGGAGGCGTCCGAGGTGCTGGAGATGAAGCTCAAGGACGCGACGAAGGCGCAGCAGGTCGCCGGGCGGGTGGAAAGGCTCGGTCCCTTCGGGACGTTCAGGCTCTACAACGCCGACGTCCCTCCAGCCCAGAGCTACCTCTACGAGAAGGGCATCTTCCCCCTCGCCCTCTGCGAGGTGGAGCAGAAGGACGGGAGGCTCCGGTGGGGCCTCGAGGACGACGTCTGGGCATACGAATATGGCGTGCCGGGGCTGAGGAAGCTCAAGCTCGAGGTGGAGGTGGCGAAGGAAGGGCGGCTGCCGCGGCTCACCGACAGGCTCGGGGCGGTCACCCTGGAGAGCGACGACGGGAATGTAGCCATCGACGGCACCGACGAGGCCGACAAGCTGATGGGGCTGGTCCGGGCCGTAGAAGACGTGGACCCCGACTTCGTCCTCACCAACGACGGCGACACCTTCCTCTTCCCCTACTTGATCAGGCGGGCCCAGGTCAACGGACTGGCGTCGCGGCTCGTCCTTGACCGAGACCGCACGGTCATGAAGCTCCCGTCGAAGGGCGGCACCTCCTACTTCAGCTACGGGCGTGTCCACTACAAGCCCTCGGCCATGAAGCTCAGGGGGAGGGTGCACATCGACATCAACACATCCTTCGCCTACTCGGAAGCGGGGTTCGAAGGGCTCTTCGAGCTGAGCAGGATATGCCGGATGCCGCTGCACGCGTCCAGCAGGGCGAGCATAGGGAAGGCCCTCTCCAGCCTCCAGTTCTACCACGCCTACAAGACGGGGCTCCTCGTCCCCTGGAAGCCGACCCTCGCGGAGCGCTTCAAAGACAGGAACGAGCTGCTGATGGCCGACAGGGGGGGCTTCATCTTCGAGCCACACGCAGGCGTGTACGAGGACGTCGGCGAGCTGGACTTCTCCGCGCTGTACCCGAACATAATGTACAGGAAGAACATCTCCGCCGAGACGGTCAAGTGCTCCTGCTGCCCCGACTCCGACAACCGGGTGCCCGAGCTCGACTGGAACGTGTGCAGGAGGAGGAAGGGAATCGTCCCCCTCGCCATCGAGATCATAGTGGAGAAGAGGCTCCGCTACAAGGCGCTCAGGGCCGGCGCGGCGAACGAGGCAGACCGCCAGAAGTACAACGCCCGCCAGGCCGCGCTCAAATGGCTCGGAGTCACCACGTTCGGCTACCTGGGCTTCAACAACGCGAAGTTCGGGCGCATCGACGCCCACATAGCGGTCTGCGCCTGGGACAGGAAGACGCTGATCGACGCAGCCCGGATCGCCGAGGGGCAGGGGTTCGAGGTGATCCACGGCATAGTGGACTCCCTGTGGCTCAGAAAAGCGGGGGCGGGCAGGAGCGAGTACCTGGAGCTCAAGGCGGAAATCGAATCGAAGACCGGGTTCGCCATGTCGTTCGAGGGGGTCTACAAATGGGTGGCGTTCCCTTCGTCCAAGGCCGAGCCTAACATCCCGGTGCTCAACAGGTACTTCGGGGCATATCAGGATGGGAGCCTGAAGGTGAGAGGGGTAGAGGCGCGTCGCCACGACACGCCGCCGGCTTTCGCGCGATGCCAGATGGACGTGCTGAAGGTCATGGCGCGGGCGGACTCGGTGGACGGGGTCAGGGCAAGGGTCCCGGAGTGCGTCGAGATTTTCCTCGGCTGGGCCGACTCACTCAGCCGGCACGAGGTCCCCGCATCGCAGCTGGCCTACACCACCAACCTGTCGAAGGCGCCGGACGAATACACCGCGATGACCGTCCAGCACGCGGCCATCGACCAGCTGACCCGCGAAGGAGCGTCACTTCACGCGGGGGAAGGGATACGCTACGTCATAACCGACTACGGCGGGAGAGACTCCAAGAGGGCAACCCCCCTGGACATGGTGGAAGACCAGGCGAAGTACGACTCGGGGCGCTACATCGCACTGCTCGCCGAGACATGTTCGTCGGTGCTCGCGCCGTTCGACCCTCGATACAACGCTCGGGGGCTGTTGCGGGCCTACGAGGCCCGGAGGAGCGGGCCGCTCACCAGCTGACAGCCTTCGTGGGCCTGATCTTCAGGATGGGAGACTCGCCCTCTCCCCACGGGTTCTTCCGATAGGTCTCGAACCGGTCGAAGAGGATCCGCAGGAGGCGGAGGTACTCTTTCCCCCGTTCCAGGATTTCACAGGTGCCTTCGACCATGACCGCCCTGTTGGGGTGATACTCGTCGATCACCAAGGCGACCTCCTTGTTCTCTCTGAGATTCTTCAGTTTCTTGGTCCCGTAGTCGACGGCGACGATCACGTCCTCCCCGTCAAGGGCGTAGATCACGGGGACCACATGGGGCTTGGCATCTTTCGAGGCGGTGGCGAGCCTGCACACTTCGTGCGCCTTGAGGAACGCGAGCTGCTTCGGCGTAAGAGCGCCCATGGGACGGGGAACCACGGCTTGGGTTAAGAACCCGAGCCAACCCTTTAACGAGGGGCCCGGTCACGGGTTCCGATGAGATACGCCACCCTGGGCGACACAGGCCTGAAGGTCTCCAGGGTCGGTATCGGGTGCATGAGCTTCGGTGGGTCCGACGCCCGGGGTTTCGAGTGGACGCTGGGCTACGACGACTCGAAGCGGGTGATAGACAAGGCGATCGACCTCGGCATCAATTTCTTCGACACGGCAGACGTCTACTCGAACGGGAGGTCCGAGCAGATCGTGGGGAAGGCGCTCGAAGGCAGGCGAGACCAGGTGGTCCTGGCCACGAAGGTCGGGCTCCCTACGGGAGACGGGCCGGACGACAGGGGGCTGGGGAGGAGGCACGTGATGCGCAACCTGAAGCGCTCCCTGGCCAACCTCAGGACGGACAGGGTGGACCTTTACCAGATCCATCGCTGGGACTACGATACTCCTGTCGAGCAGTTCCTGAGGACGCTCACAGACGTGGTCCGGAAGCTCAGGGCGGCCGACCACATAGGGGGCTCGAGCATGTGGGCGTGGCAGTTCGCTAGGGCCCTCCACACAAGCGACAGAGACGGCCTGGAGCGCTTCAAGACGATGCAGAACCACTACAACCTGGCCTACAGGGAAGAGGAGCGGGAGATGATCCCGCTCTGCAGGTCGGAGGGGATACCCCTGATCCCGTGGAGCCCCCTCGGCAGGGGGTTCCTGACGGGGCGGTACAGGCGGCGGGCGAAGCCGGAAGGCGCCAGATACCACAGCGACCGCTATCTGGCCTCCAGGTACTTCCGACCAGAGGACTTCGACGTGGTCGAGCGCCTCGTAGAGGTGGCCAAGGCG
>JAJYKR010000028.1 GCA_021788415.1 archaeon | reverse complement strand
GAGCTCGCCGGCCTCCCGATGTGGGAGATCAACTGCGGCCTGCAGACCTCGGTCTACGACCTCTTCGGCAGGTTCGTGGGCCTGGGCAGAGAGAACTGGATCGACGGGCAGATAGTCTCCTGGTGCAGGTACGGGGGGATCCTCTACCTCGACGAGGCGAACATGATGAAGCAGGACATAGCCACCAGGCTCAACCCTATCCTCGACACCAGGGGTCACATGGTCCTCAACGAGAGGGACAACGAGGTGATACCCAGGCACCCCAACGGCTACGTGATGATCAGCATGAACCCCTACTCGTCCGAGTTCGCCGGGACGAAGCCCCTCAACGCCGCCTTCCGCCGCAGGATGACCGTCTGGATCGACTTCGACTACCTCAGCGTGGGGAGCAAGATAGCCCCCGACGAGGTGGAGATGATAGCCCAGAGGGCGAAGATAGACAGCCCCGTCGCCGAGAAGCTGGTGAGGGTGGCCGCGGAGATACGCCGGCAGTACAAGACCGGCGACCTCCCCTACGCCCCCTCGGTGGGAGACCTGGTCAACTGGGGGACCCTGGTGGCCGACGGCCTGACCCCGGCTCTGGCGGCCGAGGAGACCATAATCGCGCTCACAGCCGACGACCCGGAGGTCCAGAACAACGTGAGGAGGGTCGTCAGGATGGTCGTCGGGGACGCCAAAGCCGGGGCAAAATGAACGTCCTAGAGTACGCCTGGACCAACTTCTCCAGCGTCTCCGGGGTGGACCAGAGCAGGTTCAGGCTGATACTGAGCGAGACGGCGCCGAGGCCCTCTGTCGGGCTCGAGGGGGACGGGTTCGTCGTCAAGGTCCCTGTCCCCAGGAAGGAGAAGGAGGGGGTGATGTCCGTGCAGGGGCTCTTCGCCGACTCCGACGACCAGGGGTGGGCGACCCTCTGGCGCCTCTTCAGGGCGTCCCTGTACCACGCCGCGTTCCACGTGTCCTACGGGAACCTCAAGCCCCTGGCGAAGTGGGCGAGGGAGAAAGAGCGGTTCCCCGCGATATTCACAGTCTCGCTCCTCGAGGACTACCGCATCACCCTCGCCGCCCGGGACAGGTGGCCAGGGGTCATGACAGACATTGCCTACGCCAACGCCGTGGGCGGGATGAGGATGCCAGACCTCGACGACGTAGAGAGCAGGGGCCTGAGGGTCTCTGCCAAGATCCTCGCGTCCCTCTGGGGGGTCGCCCCCGCCAAGGGAGGGCGGGTGGAGGAGGACCAGGCGACGCTCGCGCTCACGGAGAAGGTGCGCGGCATGGTCGAGAACTCCGTCGAGGACCCGGAGAACCCCCTCCTGACGAAGGCCGCGGACCTGGTCTACAAGCAGTTCGACAAGGTCGTCCTCCCACAGATACCGGCGTTCCCTCACACCGAGGCGCACTCGGGGGACTCGCTCTTCAGGGACCACCTCGAGGCGAAGAAGGGGAAGGGCGGGGCGAAGCTGGCGGGGGCTCTGGCGGCCATCGGGGTGGAGGGCGGCGGGACGGAGCTGCCTGACGAGCCGGAGTTCAAGGACAGCTTCACGGCCCTCCAGGACGCCTATGCGAAGAGGCAGAAGGTCGCGGACTACTACAGGAAGCTGCTTTCCAGCACCAGGCTCGGCGGCGTGTCCTTCCCCGACGGAGACTACGCCGCGTTCCTCAGGGCGAGGGCGGAGCTGGCAGGGCCGATCAGGAACATCAAGAACCAGCTCCTCGCCATCAAGAACGTCGCGGACGAAGAGCCTGGGAAGCTGAGCGGCCAGGTGGACATGCCCATGGCGATGCAGGTGGTGGCGTCCGGCTCCCAGAGGTCGGACGTCTTCGTCAGGGAGGAGCCGATACTCAAGGACGAGGCCTGGGCCATGCTGGTGGACGCGAGCAAGAGCGTCTCGAGGTCGTCCATGGAGATACGCGGGATAGCGACATGCCTGGCCGAGGTGGCCTCGACGGTGATGAGGGAGCGGAGCAGGTGGGCCCTCTACGGGTTCAACGACTCGCTGCAGGTCGTGAAGGACTTCGACGAGCCCTACTCCATCGAGGCGAAGTCGAGGATCGGAGGGCTCGCCCAGCGTGGGGGGACGTACCTCCCCGACGCCCTGGCGGTCGCGTCGAAGGCGCTCAACTCGAGGCCCATAGAGAGCAAGTACCTGGTGGTGGTCTCCGACGGCCGCCCGACGGGGTACGCGGGGATCGAGGAGGCGCTGGTCGAGAAGGTCAAGGAGACGGAGAAGATGGGGATAATGCTCGTCGGGATAGGGGTGGAGAGCCCCGAGATCAAGAAGTACTTCAAGGTCAACTCGGTCCTCGACACCCCCTACGAGATGATGAAGTTCTTCACGAAGGCCTACATGGAACTGTCAGGCGTGGGCGAGTCGTGAGGGAGGCGGGCCGCGGCGGACCCGGCTGGGAACCCGCACGGAGAGCACGGGTGCGCGCCGTGCGGTTTCGCAGGTCTCGCCGTATGGATTACGGGTTCACAAACCTATTATCAGCGACGGGGCATCTGACCACGAATGACAGCAGCCCAGGAAGCCAAGGAGAAGGAGGTCGCCGATGAGCAGGCAGCCGACCCTCAGGCCGTCATACGGGAGATGCGCGAGATCCAGAGCGACGCGGCGCAGCTGTCGGAGATAGAGGAGTTGGAGTACTCTCAGACCATGAAGCTGGTCGAGTCCATGAAGGTGATCCAGGCCGGGGTCGGGACGGCCATCTCCATACGCCCGGTCTCCCTCGGCGAGCCGCTGAACCACGTGAAGCAGGCGATCATCGGCGCAGACGCGGTGATCATAGGGCTGGACGCCGACGGGAAGCCGTTCTCGAAGCCTCTATCCGACCTGAAGCCCGTGGACATACTCAACGTGGTCCAGGAGTGGGCCCCGAAGCTCAGGGTCAAGATAGCCGAGAGGAAGAAGGGGGCCGAGGAGAGGCTCTACCTGGTGGAGAAGATACTCCGCGAGTTCAAGGAGGGGGGGCCGGCCGTCAAGGATTCCCGCAAGCAGTTCTACGACCCTGTCGAGTCGGACCTGGTCAAGGACACCCTGGAAAAGGAGTAGGCCGCCGTGCAGCGCGGAAACCTCGAGCTGAACTCGGGACTGGTGAAGTTCCCGAGCAGGGAGAGCGCCACCGCGTACCTGGAGGCGCTCCTGCAGTACTACAAGGCGAGGCAGGAGGAGTACGCGCACCAGCTTGGGGAGCAGCTGAGGAGCCCGCAGGGCCACAGCCAGCCCAGGGAGAAGCAGGAGAAGGAAGCGAAGAAGGACAAGGGGGGGCAGCAGGCTCCAAGGGGGTGGACCAGGGTCGGCTCGCTCCCGGTGAACGTCTCAGATCCGCAGGGCGCGTTGGCCCAGACGACCCTCAGGATAGTGGACGACTACAAGGCGAGGGTCGAGAAGGTCTCGGACGCGCTGAAGTCGTTCCAGGAAGTGGACGCGCTGAGCCAGGCGGGGACCAGGTCGTACACCCTGTTCGTCTACAAGGGGGTCCCGGAGGGCGTGATAGTAGAGGACATGGCGAAGCGCGAGGTCTTCGCGTTCACAGCCAGCTTCAGGGCAGTGTAACCGGAGCCCTGGCTCTTTTCGCGGCTAGATGTGGCCCAGCAGGAGAGGCAGGTTGTTCCCTAGCACTATCGCGCCCAGGCCGATGTCGGCGGCGACGAGGACCACGAAGGCGGCGAACTTCAGGAGCCTGACCTGGAAGTCGTATCTGGGGTCCCTTCTCTTCACCCCGGCCATGTAGGCGAGGGGGACCACGGGGACGAACTTCAGCAGGTATGCGAGCATGAACCCTGCGAACCCGAGCTGGAAGAAGCGGGAGGCGATCGGGTTGAACTCGACGAAGCCGGGCCCGAAAGCGGCGGCCAGCAGCGTGGTCAGCGTGTCTGAGAACCCGAGGAGGACGAAGAGCGCGAGGAGGGGCCAGAGCGCCCTCTGGATCATCCTCAGGTTCAGGCTCTCCATGAACCGCCTCTCCCCCTCGAAGGGCCCGTACCACGGCACGTCGCGGCGTGAGACGGGCTGCCCTTTCAGCGATATGGATTCGACATCCATAGCCGCCCTACACAACCGTTAATATAATCTGAGAGGACGGATGACCAATGAAGATATCAGGACGACAAAGAAAAGGAATCTCTCCAATCATAGCAACAGTCCTCATCATAGCAGCCACCCTCATCGCCTTCGCGGCGGTGGCAGGGTACATATTCGGCCTGTTCGGAAGCTCGACGAAGAGCGCACAGGCACAGGTAGTCGGCGAAAGCCTAACATCCGGAACCACTGGCGTACTATCACTCCAATTCTCAAACAGCGGTGGCCAGTCAGTCACAATCACAAGCGAGTCTGTAACTGTTGGCGGTGCGACATACACAGGTTCTGGCCTGGCGTATGATTCGCCATCAGGTACTGCCCTTACTCCTCAGGCTATCCTACCAGGCATAAC
The DNA here is from genome assembly GCA_021788415.1 of archaeon. The sequence continues at coordinate 334 of JAJYKR010000028.1, read as the reverse complement.
GACGTATGTCACGAACACTGGCTGGTCTACTGGATTCCCAGGGTTCACCTCTGGAACGTCGTATACTTTCAGTCTGGCTCTCTCCAACGGTATCACCTCCACTGTCACAGTCACAGCCTCGTAGAGACACGCTTCACTGCGGAGGACGGGGCCGTCCTCCGCCCTCCGATTTTTCTAAATTCCCGCGACGACTCGTGGGCATCACTCACCTACGGCCGCGTCCAACTCCCGCGCTGCTGCCAACTGGTCGACGTCAGGCGCTCGGTCTCCTCGTCTTCCTTCCCTTCACCGGCTCATCATGCTTCCTTCGAGCACCTTGAAGCGTCTTCTGGCA
>JAJYKR010000027.1 GCA_021788415.1 archaeon | reverse complement strand
GAGCGACGGCGGATACGAGGGGATCGACGCGGTGATCGACAAGGACCTCGCCGCGGAGAAGCTCGCGGAGGCTGCCGGAGCTGAGGTGCTCCTGATTCTCACCAACGTCGACTCGGTCAAGATCGACTACGCCACTGAAAAGGAGAGGAGCCTGGGGAAGATAACCGCGGGCGAAGCGAAGAGGCTGCTCAGCGAGGGGCAGTTCCCTCCTGGGAGCATGGGGCCCAAGGTGACGGCGTGCGTCAGGTTCGTCGAGCAGGGAGGGAAGATGGGCGTAATAGCTTCGCTCGAAAAGGCGGTGGACGCACTGAAGGGGACGGCAGGCACAAGGATCGTACCTGGCTAGCGGCAAGCGAAGCCCGCAGCCGGGAGATGGAAGGGCGGGCAGATACTTTGCCATGGGACGGGACAAGGCTTTTATAATTTTGCACGGTCTTGCAGGACCTTGACAGGCGACGCTTCGGTGGGCAAGCCGGTCCCACCTGAAGACACGGTCAGAAAGGTGACTGGGACCGCCCTCTACACCTACGACTGGGAGGTCCCGGGGACACTGTTCGCGAAGCTCGTGACGAGCGCAGTCCCCCACGCGAAGCTCGTCAGCGTCAACCTCGACAGGGCGAAGGAGGTGCCAGGGATAGCGGTCATACTCACAGGCAAGGACATGCCACTCAGGGTGGGGATGTACGCCGGGGACAGGGACCTGCTCGCCGTCGAGAAGGTGAGGTGGGCGGGACACCCAGTCGCGCTGGTGGTGGCTGACACCCTGGAGGCGGCCGAAAGGGCCTCGGAGCTCGTGGACATCGAATACGAACCGCTCCCAGCGGTCTTCGACCCGGTCAAGGCCTTGGAGCCGGACGCTCCGCTCATACACGAAGGGATGGAGCAGTACAAGCACGCCCCGGTCTTCTATCCGGTCCCGGGGACCAACATTGCAAACAGGTTCAGGCTTATCCACGGGGACATCGAAAAGGGGTTCGAAGAGTCGGAAGAGATCATCGAAGACGAATTCAGGATCTCGCACGTGAGCCACGCATACCTGGAGACCCAGAGTGTGGTCGCCCAGGCCTACAGGGACGGGACTTTCGAGATCTGGACGAGCGCCCAGTCCCCCTTCGTCGTGAGGCAGATCGTCTCAGAGGCCCTGAAGGTCCCCTACAACAAAGTGACGATCCGGGTGCCCTTCGTCGGGGGAGGCTTCGGGGGCAAGGCCGGGCTCCAGTGGGAGGCGCTGATAGCGATGGCTTCGAAGGCGGCCGGGTACAGGCCCGTGAAGCTGGTCCTTTCGCGCAAAGAGAACTTCTCGTCGTCAGCGTCGAGGGAAGGGGTCGTCGCGAACGTGAAGGCAGGGTTCACCCGCGACGGGAAGTGCGTCGCCTACAAGGTCCGCTTCGTCCTCGACGCCGGGGCGTACGCGGACTACACGGTAAACGTGTCGAGGGCCATGGGCTACTCCGCGGAGGGAGTCTACGAAGTCCCCAACGTCAACTGCGAGTCCCTCGCAGTCTACACGAACAAGATACCAACGACAGCGATGCGCGGATTCGGCTACGCTGAAAGCAATTGGGTCCTGGAGCAGGTGTTCGAGAGGGCGGCAAAGAGGCTGGGCATCGAATCGTCGAAGCTGAGGAGGATGAACCTCCTCCGGCCTGGGGAGTCCCACACGGCGACGGGGGAGAAGCTGAGGGAAGACGTCGGAGACCCGAGGAAGGTCCTGCAGACCGTCCTCGAAGGGATAGGGTGGGACGCGAAGGTCCCGCCTGCCTCCGCGCCGTGGAAGATCAGGTCGAGAGGGTTCGCTCTGTGCGTCAAAGGCCCGTCTCAGCCCCCCAACGCATCTTCGTCGGCCATTGTGAAGTTCAACGAAGACACGACCGTCGACCTTGTCGTGGGGACCGGCAACTTCGGACAGGGGACCGCCACGGCCCTTTGCCAGCTCGTCGCCGACCAGTTCGGGATACCGGTCGAGAAGGTGAGGGTGGATCCCGTGAGGGACACGGGCAAGTCGGCGTACACCTGGCAGACCGTCGGGAGCAGGGGGCTCTTCACTGACGGCGTCGCGACCCTGCGGGCGTGTGAGGATGCGAAGAGCCAGATCCTGGAGCTTGCCTCTCGGGTCATGAGGATTCCAAAGTCAGAGCTGGAAGTATCCGACGGGAGCGTGAAGGCGAAGGGGAGGCCCTGGCTCAACTTGCCGTTGAAAGAGCTGGTCTTCGGCTACACCTATCCCAACGGGAACACGATCGGGGGTCCGGTCATCGGAAGGGGGCACCAGTCGTCAAGCCTCAACACGTTTCTCGACCCCCAGACAGGCCAGGGGGTCCCCACCATCTTCCACACCTTCGGAGGCACCGCCGTCGAGATCGAGCTGGACCTTGTGACTGGGGAGATAGAGGTGGCCAAAGCCGTCCAGGCGTTCGACGTCGGGAAGGCGATCAACCCGCTCCTCCTCAAGATGCAGCTGGACGGAGGGTTCATCATGGGAATGAGCATAGCGCTGTTTGAGAAGATAAAATTCGACGAGCAGGGGTGGGTGACCAACCCCAACTTCACGAGCTATTACATCGCGAGGATGAAGGACATCCCGAAGGAATTCGTCGCAAGGTATGTGGAGACGCCGCAGTTCGACGGGCCGCTCGGAGCCAGGGGGATCGGGGAGCTCAGCATGATCTCCGTCGCTTCTGCGATCTCCAACGCGGTCTACAGGAGCACAGGGGTGAAGCTGAACAGCCTCCCGATGAGCCCGGAGGAGGTGTGGTCCGCAGTCACGGCGCAGAAGCCTGAGCTCGCCGCGAAGGCGATGGAGAGCTACGCGAAGGTCGAAGCTGTTCCCAGGGCGAGACATTGAGTTTCGGCTCCCCCTATGTGACTCTCCCTGACTTCACCTACCACCGGCCGGCGAGCCTCGAGGAGGCGCTCGCGCTCCTGAAGGAGCACGGGGACCAGGCGAAGGTGATGGGAGGAGGGGTCGGTCTGATCGCGTTCATGAAGGAGAGACTGATGTCCCCCGCGCATGTGATAGACGTCAAGGATGTCAAGGAGCTCAAGGCAGTGAGCAGGGCCCCCGGCAAGGGTCTGAGCATCGGCGCAGCCGTGAGCATCGCTGAGCTTCTGGAAGGGGGTGCCCTGGTTGGGGACTACGCGGTCCTCGGCGAAGCCTTGGCGAGGGTCGCAGACCCCATGATCAGGCACCGGGCGACCTTGATCGGGAACCTATGCGAGGCGATCCCGTGGGTCGACAGCCCGCCTGCGCTGATCGCCCTCGAGGCCACAGTCGAGACCGCCGGTCCGAAGGGGAGGAGGAGAATCCCCGTGGCCAGCTTCATCAGGGGGCCGGTCGACATCGACCTGAACCCGGACGAGATGGTGACCGGGGTGTCGCTCCCCGACGCCAGAGGGACCAAGAGCGCCTTCGAGAAGTTCACCGGAGGCTCCGAGTTCTCGCTCGCGAGCGTGGCGGTCGCGGTCGGGAGCGGTGGGAAGAAGCGTGACTCCAGGGTGGTGTACGGTGCGGTGAACTCGACCCCTGTCCGCTGCGCGGAAGCTGAAAGGGAGATAGCCGACGGGGTGACCCCTGCCAGCGTCAGGAAGGCCGCGGACGCCGCGTCGCTGAAGGTGGAATGCGTCGACGACGTCCTGGCGACTGCGGCGTACAGGAGGCACCTGGTCAGAGTGCTGACGACCAAGGTCCTGAGGAGGATGATGGGTCCTTGACGGAGATCTCGGTCAAGGTCAACGGGAGGGCCAGGAAGAGGATGGTCAAGGACAACGAGCTGCTACTCGACTTCCTCCGGGACCGCCTGGACGTAAGGAGCGTGAAGGCCGCGTGCTGGAGGGGGGAGTGCGGACTCTGCACGGTCAAGCTGGGGGACCACCTGGTGAAGTCCTGCCTTGTGCTCGCCGTGGAGGCGGACGGCAAGGAGGTCAAGACCGTGGAGGGAATATCGGATGGGGGGGCCCTCGCGCCGATACAGGAGGCTTTTGTGAGCCACGGTGCGGCTCAGTGCGGCTTCTGCACGCCTGCGTGGATACTAGCCACCCACGAGCTGCTTCAGACCAACCCGCACCCCAGCGCAGCGGACCTCACCGAAGCCACGAGCGGATTGGTGTGCCGGTGCGGGACGTACAACCAGATCCGCGAAGCTGTGGCCGAGGTCGCAGAAGAGCGGACCCCACGCCACGTCAAGGAGACAATCGCGCGGAGATAGGCGGCGGGAGTGGAGACTTCGGGACAACGATTAAAACGGCCAGGGAGGGCGCCCGCCGAATGGTAAAGCCAGCGGTTCCGATTTCGTTCGACTCGTTCAACTTCTCCGTCGAGGAGATCGAGGGGTACCTCGGGGGGATTCCTGACGATCCAGCCTTCCAGAGGCCGTTCGCTCCAAAAGCGTACATGATGAAGAGCGGGGAGCAGCTGATCATCCGGGCCGCCGAAAAGAAGGAAGCCCCTGCCATATTGCAGTCGCTGAAGCCCCTCATCGACGGGAAGTACGACAAGGACTTCTACCACCTCGTGGGGGTCAGGACATATGCCGAGGTCCTCGCCTGGAAGCAGAACAGGCTGAAGGACACGTATGTGATAGTCGCGACGAGGAAGGACGGCGAACTGGTGGGGGTCGTCGACCACAGGTTCTGGGACAGGAACGTCGCTGTCAGCCTCCACACCCTGGTGCTCAAAAGGGCGGAGAGGGTCGGCGTGCTGCTGTACGTGTCGAAGATGGAGCACGCCTTCGACGTCGTCGGCGTGAACGAGTGGTGGGCCACCTTCGAAAGCCCCTTCGGGTTCAGGCTCGGGTTCAGGTTCAACCACGTCACCAAGCCCTGGCCGGAGATGCAGCACGAGCTC
>JAJYKR010000026.1 GCA_021788415.1 archaeon | reverse complement strand
AGAGGGAGCCGAACCCGGTGTTTACCCCGTAGACCACCTCTCCCCTGGCGAGCTTCTCCTCGAGCAGGGCGCGAAGCTTCTCCATGTGTTTGAGGCTGGCGGGGCTCGCCTTGACTTCGGCGCCGCGTTCGGCCACCTCGATCGCCGAGGCGAGGGTGAGGGAGCGCCCGTCGACGGCTACGACCAACGGACCGACCCCATCCTGAGGCCGATAAATAGCTCACATGCTTTTAACCCGACCTACCCTTCGAAGGGGCCGTTGAGGAAGGCCGCGGAGTACGCTGCGCCCAGCTACCACGACCCCAACGACAGGCGGCTGGTGCAGATCGTCAAGCGCGCTGTCCGGCCACAGCCCCGGGCGGTTAACATCCTTGGGATTCCGTTCGACGGGGCGGTGCTCGGGAGGAAAGGGGCCGCGGGGGGGCCCGCAGGGATACGCCAGGCGATGGTCGGCTTCTCGAACTACAACCCTGAGCTGGGGGTGGGGCTTGAGCGCGCGAGGGTGTTCGATCTGGGTGACGTCGCGCTTGCCAAGGGCGAAGGCGTCCTGGGGGCGCACTCTGACGTCGAGTCCGAGGTCGCGACCAGCCTGGAGCCAAGCTCGCTCCTAGTCCTATTGGGCGGGGACAACAGCGTCTCCCTTCCTGCCCTGAGGGCTAGCGGAAGGAAGCTCGGGAGGCTCGGTCTGATAGTGGTGGACTCCCACCTCGACCTTCGGGGGAAGATCAAGGGGAAGCCGACCAACGGGTCGTCTTACGGGCTGGCGATTGAGACCGTGCCGTCGCTCGACCCCCGGAGAGTGGTGGAGGTCGGCGCCCACGGGTTCCTGAACTCGCGGAGGTACTTCGACCGGGCGAAGGAGCAGGAGATATCGTTGCGCACTGCCCAGGACGTCAGGACAGAGGGCGCGGAGTCGATAGCGAAAGAGGCGTACGAGCGCGCTTCGAGAGGCGCAGACGCAGTCTACCTCAGCGTGGACATGGACGCGGTAGACCTGGGGCAGGTGTCTGGGGTGAGCGCGCCGAGCGCCGGCGGGCTGAGCTCCGACGAGCTCCTTGGGTTCGTCTATGAAGTCGCTAAGAGGGACAGGGTCAAGGTCGCGGACATCGTGGAGCTCGCCCCCAGCCTCGACCCGACCGGGGGTTCTCAGAGGGTGGCCGCGACGGTACTGACCTACCTCATCGCCGGTTTCAATTCTAGGAAGTAGCGACCGGACCCGCTCTCGCGGCGGCCGCGCGCGCCCTGCGTCGGAGGAAGAGCGCAGAGCCCGCTATCAAAGCCAGCACCAGGACGACGAGCGCGGCTGTGGCCGGGACGTCGAGGGCGAAAGCGGCTGTGATCGAGGCGGGAGACGACAGGACGACGTTAGCCTGCGAGCCAGTCCCGGCGGCGCTCGGGGTCCACCCCGCGAAGGCGAAGAGGAAGTACGAGGGGCTGGCCTGGAGAGAGATTGCAGTCCCCAGCGGTGCGAATATGGTAGCCGACGCGCCTCCCTGGACTGCACCCTTTGTGCCGCCGAAGGAGTAGGACACTCGGCCGTTGGCTCCGGCAAAGATGGTGAGCCCGGGGTAGAAGGTCGCGTTCTCGACGGTGGGCGCGGCCAAAGTGAACGAGGTCTGGTTGGACAACCCAGTGTACGATCCCGCGCCCGCCCCCGTCCACCCCTCGAACTTCCACCCTGTGCTCGGGGAAGCAGAGATCTGGAGAGAGGTCCCGCTGTCGTGCCACCCCGCCGATGGAGAGACAGATCCGCCTCCCGAAGGCCAGGACGTGACCTCAAGGTAATACTGGTGGTGGTAACCCAATGTCGCGCTCGCAGGACCGGCCATAGTCCCATTCGTCTGCCCGGAGATCGACCAGCGCTCCAAGGAGTTGCTCCCTGCCAACAGGGATGGAACGCTCCACTGCGACCCGGCGTCCAGGAAGGCCGGAGATGCTTTGGCTGTGACGGCCGCAGTGTAATTCTGGCCGAATTGTTCGCCAGTCAGGGCGGGTGCCTGGGGTGCCCCACCGCCGAAGACGTCGTAGCTCAGCGTGAGGGCGAACTGGTGATAGTAGACGGGAGAGACGATTGTCGAAGCCGACACGGTGCCGGCGCTTGGTTCCCCAGTCTGCCAGCGCTCCGAGGGCCCCGAGCCGGGAAGCGGGTTGGTTACGGTCCAGGCGGTCCCGGCATCCAGCCAGTAGCGTTGGGGAGAGGTCGAGAGGGCGGGCCGGTAACTCGCCCCGAATGCGGTGCCTGCAAGGGCTGGGGGCGAAGGAGAACCACCCCCGGAGACGGAATACGACGTCGTGACGCTGAACTGGTGGTAGAAGGTGAACACCGTCGCCTGGAATGAGGACGCGGTGCCTGAAGCAGGCTGCGTTTCGACCCATCGCTCGGCACCCGATGTGTAGTTGCCGGCGAGGGTCCAGACCGTACCCGGGTCCATGTAGTAGACGGTCGGCACGGTGGTAAGGGGCACGGTCAGGGTGGACCCGGCATGGACGTACGTCAGAGTCGGAGAGAGGGACCCACTGGTCCCGCCGGCGACTGAATAGCTCATGGTCATCTGGTAGTCGCCGAACGGGGACACCAGCTGCAGGGTCTGGCCGGCGCCAATGGACTTCGTCGTGGAGTCGTAGAGGGCACCGTTAACGTACAGTTGGAGAAGATAGGTGCCTGGGTAAACGGCGAAGTCGACTGCGCCGTTCGTGAAGACGTACTGGTCAGGCGAAGCTCCCTGATTGGTGGCGTTTTGGACGTAGAGAGTCCCTGTGCGAGCATTGGTGTTGATGTTGAAGGTCCCGATTTCGGACTGGTCGTACAGCTTACCGAGCGACCCCGAGCCTGGAAGTATCTTGGAGAACATCTCCCCTCCGGCGAAGTAGTAGTACCACAGGGCCTCGACGTTGCTCGACCCTTCTGCCGTGTCGCTCCCGAAGTTGTAGGCGTTCGAGACGGTCTGGAGGTTGTTGCCGTTCCAATAGAAGAGGGCCAGCCCTACGTCGGATTGGATGTTGATGGTGTTGTAGCCGCAACACCCGCCCCCGAAGATCAACTCGGAGTCGTAGAAGTGGTTGTCAGGCGTGTACTGGAACCCGCTCACTTCGAATCCGGCGAAGCCTGACAGACCCCTCACCGAAGTGAAAGTAACCGTGTCGAATGACTGGAACCCAGAGCCGGCGTCATATTCGAAGTTGACAGTGGGCCGGTTAGACGAGTCGGTCCCAGCCACCACTAAGAGCTTGATCGTCGTGGGGAGGACGAACGAGAATGGGTTGCCGCTCGCCCAGGCGTAGTAGAACGTCTGGCCGCCTGTGTAGGTGCTGATCTGACCGCCACCGGAAATCCCCGTGGGTTCCATCGGACTGGAGGAAGACGAGAAGTTCCACACGTTGTCGAGGAAGTTCGCCTGGCCTGTGCTCGTATCGAACTGGACCACGTCCTGAATCCAGTACACGCGGAGGCCATAGACTGTGTCCACAGGGAGGACCACGTTGAGTTGGAAGGTCACCCAGGGGTCCCCGGTCGAGTTCTGGGCATGAAGCGAGTTGACGGACACTTCGCCCAGGACTTCCATGGTGGTGTAGTTGTACGGCCCGTTCGGACCCACTCCGTAGTCGGCGATGCCCATCGGGGCTGGCTCTGCGCTGTACACACCGTAGACATCCACCCCCGCGGGTCCGGGCTTCGCGGGCGGACCTGTAGGCACGTGCGCCGGCGGCAGGGCGGGCCCAGGAGGGTGGGCTGTGGGAGCTGCAACCACGGCGGAGGTGAAGCCCCCTGACAGAGATACGAAGACGAGGAGCGACATGACAATCGCCACTGCGGCCTGGTGCCCTCCCCTGAATACCACGGTCAGAACCTTTCTCCCCGGCATGCAGATTAAGCGTTTACCTCCCGCAGACCCTTCGGGTGAGGTCGGTGCTCGTTAGAGGACCCGGGTGAAACGGGCCCAGCTGCGGAAGCCAGCAAACGTCCGAGTCCGGGCCGCGGCGCCCTGTTTAGATATAAGAGCGCGGTGGCCGGTTCTTGGACGTAACTGGGTTCGAATCTGCCCCTCAGAGGCGCGTTCAGAAGCCGTTTTCCTTTTGACACAGCTCCAACCACCAGTAGGTTGACAGAACCCAGTCAGCCTCGCCTACTCCGTGAAGGTCTCGCGCTCGTGGAACGGGTTGTACGGACCCTGTTCGTAGGCCCACCACCTCTCGAACCCGAAGATGGCCCCGGCAAAAGCCATCAGCGGGTAGAAGTTCCAGACCGATGAGTCCGGATAGTACCCCGCCCCCACCTGGAGGGACATCTGGAGAACGAAGAACATCGCCATAAAGATAGACGCCCCTGCAGGGACAGCCTTGGCCAAGGTCAGCCAGGGGTGCTTGTCGGGGTGCCTGTCGAAATAGGGGCTCCGGTACTCCTTTCTCGCGGTCAAGTTGCGCACACAGGCTGGGAGTTGAAGCAGTTGGGCTGGACACTCGCAGTATGGGTGGGGTGAGCCAGGGAAAGGGCCCCTAGGGCCACTAAAGGCAGGAGTGGGAGGGGCCCGTTAGAGTTCGCGTTAAGGTCTAACGCCCTCATCTTCTTCATGCATTTACTAACGTCAATTACTTAACCCTGACGGTCAACTTCGCCTACGGGGACTTCAGGCGCTCGAGGTCATCATGGAGGGCATCGGGACGACGTGAGAGATTCCAATGAATCGGTGATGGTTCACTACGTGGGCGCAGCGTACCATCGACGTGACGAACTGGGTCTTCAGTTCGGTCCCTGTGGTCAGCTTGACGAAGCGTCTCGTGGGTGTCTTCATCTCTTCTCACTCCTCTCCTTCTGCCTGACCTGCCTCTTCATCGCGGGCGTGATGTCCCTCTTGATCCGAAGGAGATAGTGGCGGCAGACATGACCGGGGGAGGAGCCCGAGGAGTCGGGGATAAGACCTGATACCCGAGTCTGGTGAGGAGGACGAACCCACCCATGACCC
>JAJYKR010000025.1 GCA_021788415.1 archaeon | reverse complement strand
AGCACCTGGTACCCCCCCGAGTCTGTGATGAACACCCCGTCGTAGCCGAGCAGGGAGTGTATCCCCTTGTCGAGCGCTTCCTCCATCCGCCTCGAGCGGATGATGTAGGAGTTGGTCATGAGCCCCCGGTACCCCATGGACGCGAGTTCCTGGGTCGGGATTAGCTGACTGACCGGGTGTATCACGGGGAACATGTAGGGGGTCTCCAGGGTCTTCCCTCCCACGGCAATGGTCCCTATCCTCCCCAGGAGATCAGTCTCTCTTACCTCGAAAGAGAAGGTCAACGGTGCCGACCGGCCGGGTGGTCGCTATAAGCTCTGGGAAGGTTCTTGGCTGCCGGGCACGATGAATACCGCTATCGGAGCTTGTGCCATGACGACACAAGACTACCCTCGGCCTGTTCTGACCCGGCGCTTTTTTCAAGCGCATATCGACATATATGTGATCCCGAACGTGCGGGTCGCTGCAGGGGCGGACGGCGGTCATATGACCGCAGAACGGCTTTACCTCCTGCCTTGGTCCTGAGTTTCCATGAGAGTCTACATATTCAGGCACGGGCACGCCGAGAACAAGGCGTCGGCCCCAGACAGGACCGACGAAGGCAGGCGGCTCGTCGCCGAGGGGCGGGAGCAGGTGAAGTGGACCTGCGAGAGGGCGAAGGAGTTCGGGGCGGTCCCGGGCGTGATAATGTCGAGCCCACGCGCCAGGGGAAGGGAGACCGCCGAGATGACGAAGCAGCTCATGAATCCGAAGGCGGCCCTCATCACTGACGAGTGCCTCGAGCCGGAAGCGAAGGTCGCCGGGACCTACAAAGCGCTCTCAAGGTTCAAGAAGGCGGATGACGTCATCCTCGTCACGCACCTCCCCCACCTCGGACACCTCTTCGCTGACATGCTGAACTGGGATTCGGTATGGAAGAACCTGGACTTCGAGAACGGAGCCATGGCCAGGGTGGACTTCAAGGGCCTCCCCAAGCCGAAGTCGGGGAACCTTGTCTGGATGATATCGCCTACACGTTCCGCCTGAAGTCGGTGACTCCGGTGTATCGTTCCGCCCCGCGCTAGGCGCCTGAGGAAGTGGATGCCATGAAGTTCGGTTTCATAATCCCCGGAGGCAGCGCCACGGAAATCGTGAAGCTTGCGTCGGATGCGGAACAGTCCGGTTGGGACGGGGCGTTCTACTACGACGACATATACACCGACGCCAAGACTGAGATGAGCGCCGCCTGGCCGGTGGTGACGGCCATGGCCCTGTCTACGAAGCGGATCAGGATTGGTTCTTTCCTAACGGCGGTAGGAAGGCGGAGACCCTGGGAGCTGGCCAGAGAGTCGGTCACCGTCGACTGGCTCTCCGGTGGCAGGTTGATACTTCCCACGGGGCTCGGCTGGGCAGGCGACGGAGCATACACCAAAGCAGGTATGCCGGCCGACAGAAGGGTCCGCGCCGAGATGCTGGACGAAGGGCTGGAGATCCTGGACGGCCTGTGGAGCGGGAAGCCGTTCAGGTACAACGGGGAGCACAACCGAATCAAGACGATGAGGTTCATTCCGCGGCCCGTCCAAAGGCCTCGGATCCCGATCTGGGTCGTCGGTGCGTGGGGGAGGTCCAAGTCGATGCGGCGCTCGTTGAAGTGCGACGGGTTGATCCCTGTGATAAAGAAACCCGACGGAACCCATGGCGAAGTCACGCCGGATACGATTCACGAAATGAGCAGGTACGCTTCGGAGAACAGGGAGGTCAGAGGGAACATGAGAATGGAGTTCGACCTCATCAAAGAAGGCGCGACCCCGGCGAATCCTGGAAAAGCGAGAGCGACGGTCGAGCCATTTGCGGAGGCGGGCGCGACGTGGTGGATGGAGTCGATGTGGGGTCAAGGGCCAGGCGATGTCAGAAGGCGGATAAGAGCGGGCCCTCCGATGTGACCGCACCGGGCCCGGGACTGGACCTCGCTGCCCATACGGAGGTGGCCGCGGGGCGGGCTCTGTCTCCGCCTAGTCTGCTCGCCTGACGCCGTTTGAGGGCCTGTCTCTTTCAAGCCCCGCCATCAGCTCGACGTAGGGCACCAGCGCCCTCATCACTTTTCCCTCGGCCTTCCTCAGGTGGGTCTCGTAGGTGGTCCTAGGGGAGTCCACGCTCCGGGAGATGTCGAGGGTCCTCACCCTTCTAGGCGTGTCATAGTACCCTGCGCTGACGGCGACCAGCAGGGCCCTGAGCTGCCTTTCGGTGAGCATCCCCAACAGGCTCCTGATCGACACGGTCATGGTGTCCCGGGCTGACCGCTCCGAAAGGACCTCCTTCGACACCACGTCGACGTCCGCCCATCTGGCAAGGGCCCCGAAGAACCGGACCAGGTCCTTGTTGTCGAAGGCTATGATCCTGTACCACTCGTATCCCCCCTTGTACACCGTCGGCTGGACCTCCATGCAGTTGTGCTGCTCGATGACTGCGTTCACGTTCTGTCTCATCGAAGAGTAGTTGTGCCTCTGCACGATGAGCCTCCCCTTCTGGCCCAGGGGCACCTCCCTGACCGCCTTTGCGCCGAGTTCCTTCAGCAAGCGGCGCAGACTCTCGTCCAGCTCCGAAGGGTCCGCATCGGAAGAAGTGACCTCGAGCACGTCCCTCTCCCTGCTGCACCAGTGGAGCAGCTCCGCTTGCGGAAGCGCCTTCGTGAACCGGGTGTAGGGGCAGTCGTGCTGCAGCTTGATGCGGACCTCCAGGAGGGGCAAGAGGAGGCTGTTCGGCAGAGGCGATGGTATAAGCGTTGGCGGTCATATGACCGCTGTATTCCCAAAAGCCCAGGGAACTCCCGGGGCCCATGGACGTCTACATCGTCAGGCACGCCAGGTCGACCTTCGGACGCAAGGGCGAAGACCCTCCTGTTTCGGAAGAGGGGGAGAAGGAGTTGGCGCGCATGCTTGACCTTGCAAAGGAGAGCTTCGGCTTCAAGCCGACCCTGATCGTCACCAGCCCCATCCTCCGCGCCAGGCAGACGGCGGAGACAGTGAAGAAGAGGACGGGAGGGAGCGTCAAGACCGTGGTTGAGAAGTGCCTCCTCCCCGACACGAAGCCGGAGGAGGTGGCGGCGTTCCTGGAGACGCTCAAGATGGAGGAAAGAGTCGTCCTGGTCTCGCACATGCCGGTGGTCTTCGAGCTCCTTTACTACCTGATCGGTGGTCGAGGTGAGGTGGAGCTCCTCAACGGGTCCATAGCCGCGGTCCACTTCGACAAGCGGGTCGCTTCGGGCGGGGGGAAGCTGGTTTGGCTGCTACAGCCCGTGGAATAGGGCGCGGCCAGTCAAAGGTGCTTGGGAGCAGGTCCAAGCCTGACCTGGGGTGGCTCTCGGCGGTAACCGGGCGCTCCGTGTCCGATGTGGAAGCGTCGCTGTCGGGACTCGACGTGGGCTCCGGTCCCGTCGCAGAGCTGGTAGGGAGGATCATGGGGTCCGGGCGGGCTTACTATGCCCAGTTCCCGGCTCCGCTGGACCTCTATTCGCTGGTGGTCCTCACGAAGCCGAAGACCGTCGTCGAAAGCGGGGTGGCCTCGGGTGTCTCTTCAGCGTTCATCCTGATGGGGATCAGGTCCAATCGCCGCGGAGTTTTGCACTCGATAGACCTTCCCGTCGCCAGGCGCAGCGGGGGGAGGAACCCATCCTGGGCTGTCCCCGCAGGGGGTGACTCTGGGTGGGCCGTCCCAAATGCCCTCAGGCGCGGGTGGGACCTCCGCCGTGGGAGGAGCGAAGACCTCCTAAAGCCCCTCCTCGGCGAGATCGGCGGGCTGGACTTCTTCTGCCACGACAGCCCCGTGGACGAGGACCACTTCAGATTCGAGATGCAAGCCATCGTCCCCCACCTCGGGCCAGGGTCGCTGGTGGTCGCAGACAACACAGACTGGGATATGTTCGAGAGGACGGCAGGTTCAGTGGGCACAAGGGCGCTGCGCCGGAGGAACTCATCCTTGGGCGCGTTCAGGGTCCCGAAGGGCTGACGCGTTCGGGCACAGATGCGCACCGCCGGGCAACCAGCCGGGCGTCCCTGCCTTGGGGCGGGCCGTTAGATGCGGGGGATGAGCGGAGGGCGGCTGTGGAAGGGGAGGCGTTAGAGGAACGTCCAGACCCTGAAAATGGAGGCGTGCCCCCCTTTGTCGGAGACCTGGACGTAGGTTGGATATGCGGGTCTCGCTCCCCTCGGCACAGGACCGACCCTCCCATCCAGGTGCACCGCTACGACGATCGGACCTACATCCTGAGGCAGAGCAAGGACGTCTCCTACGAGGCTCCTTTCATGTATCTGATGTTCGGGAACGAAAAGGCGATTCTCCTGGACACGGGGGCGACGACGGACCCCCTGAGGTTCCCACTCCGCACCACGGTCGACCGGCTGATGGAAGGGTACGCAGCCGACCACCCCGGTCAGGCGCACGAGCTCATCGTGGCGCACACCCACGGGCATGGCGACCATGTGGCCGGCGACGGGCAGTTCGCCGACAGGCCAGGGACGAAGGTCGTTTCCAAGGATGTGGACTCGGTACGCTCGTTCTACAAGATTTCAAGTTGGTCCGAGGGCATCGGCCACTGCGACCTCGGAGGGCGCCAGTTGGACGTGCTCCCCACGCCCGGGCACCATCCGTCTGCCGTTGCGATTCACGACTCTCGGACGGGGATGCTCCTGACTGGGGACACCGTGTACCCGGGCCGCCTGTACGCGTTCGACCCGAATGCTTTCGCAGACAGCATGGAAAGGCTGGTCTCCTTCGCAGGAGCCAGGGAGGTGAGCCACGTCATGGGCTGCCACATAGAGATGACCCGCACCCCCAGGAAGGACTACCCCGTCGGAACCCGGTACCAACCCGACGAGCCTCCGCTGCAGATGACGATGGGCCAGCTCGTCTCTGTGAAGGAGGCGGCTGCGTCGATCAAAGGGAGGTCAGGGAGGTATGTCTTCGACGATTTCGCGATATACAACTTCCCGTGCCGACGGGCTCTGATGGCCTCGATGGTCAGGGGGCTGGGAAGGAACTTCCGATACCAGCTTGGACTTTCCCAGGCGGGCCTACGGCGCCAGCGCGTCTCCGGAAGTTGCTACGTCAAAAACTGCGGGCCGGGGATGGACCAATTTGGGCACCTGTGCAACCCTCACGCCGAGGAGGCGCGAGCAGGGTCGCAGACGTGGAGACGCGGATATCTTCGGTGGAGCTTCTGGCGACCCTGAAGAAGAGCTGCAGCTACCGGAGCTCTCCGCCGTCCTAGGGAACTCCTCCCGCCGCGACCCCCAGCTACACTGCCGAGGAGTTCCATCCCCCTGACTTCGAAGGGGGGCTCCATTCCGCGATGCGCCGACAGGGTGGCCGCCATAGGCGCTGGGAGGCCGACCCCTCAGGATTAGTAATGGCTTCCCACCGAGAGAGCCGCTTGGCAGCCACCCCGCGCCGGGGCCTCCTGAGAAACAGGAACTTCTGGGACTACTTCGGGATGAACATCGCCTCGTCCATGGCCGGCCAGGTGGGGAACCTGGCGGTGATCTGGTACGTCTTC
>JAJYKR010000024.1 GCA_021788415.1 archaeon | reverse complement strand
CTGGATTGTCCTTACCAGCCGCCGTCCGTCCAGGTTCACGAGGACCCTGGAGACTGTGGCTTTCGACTCGCCGAGCGAGCTGGCTACGTCTAGCGCGCTCGTGTCGCTGTCCGCCTTCACTTCTCGGAGCGTTTCGACCTGCAGCATCGTCAGGTCGAGGAGCTTCTGGAAACCGTCGAAGACCTGCAGCCCCCTCTCTATCGATACCTCCTTCCCAGTCACGCCGTCGAGGTACGTGTAGACCGTCTCGAACCTCCGCTTCAGGAGCCCTCTCCTGAGCCTGACGCCGAGCTGGATGATCGTCCTGAACCGGGGCGTCACCGCGGTGACCGCCTCTTTCGGCCCGAAGATGCCGAAGCTCCGCTCCCTCCTGACAATGGCGGGGATATCGTCTGCTTTCACCGAGGGGGGGAGCCCGAGCGGCCCCTCCTCCCCTGGCGCTCCGTGCTGCGTTCCTCTCTCGTTCACGCCCTCCACTTCCAACTTCGGGTTCATAGGTCCTGCATATCTCTTGACCGCCCGCCTCGCCAGTGACGGTGTGCCGCCCCCTGGTCGCGTCTCCCTCTTCTTGACTGCGATGAGCGCAGGGGGGGAGGCGAGTCCTCCCATGGCGTAGAACTGTCCTGCTCGCAAAGAAGTGAGCTCTTTGGGGAGCCCCTTGCCGGGGAAGAACTGGGCTACGGACTGAAGGTCGTTCTGGATGACGAGCTTGCCGATGAGCTGGTTGCCGCACTGGCTGAGGACATTCTTGTCTACGAGGGAGGGACGCTGCGAGCAGATCATCAGGCCCAGCCCGCGCTTGCGGCCCCTGCGAGCCACTTCTCCGAACACGGGAAGCCTCTGGCCATACTGCGGTACGAACTTGTCGGCCTCCTCCACGACGAGGAGGTACGGGGTCCTCCTTTCCGTGAGCGTCCCATAGAGCGCCTGCACGAAGCGCGAGACCTTCTCCTTGGGGTCAGGGATGTCAGAAACGTCCAGGATGAGCGGCGAAATGTCTGGCGCCTGCCTGGCGAGGTCCTCCAGGTCCAGCCCGCCCCAGGCAAGGTCGCACCCCTGCTCCTCTCCCACCCAGATCGTGTCGAACTTCTCCTTCAATCCCGTGTGCTCGCCCTCGGTGTCGACGATGGCGAACGGGACGTCGTTCCTGCACAGCTCTTCGCAAAGGACGCCGACAGCGTAGCTCTTCCCGCTCCCGCTGCTCCCAAGCACGCAGGTCCTTCCGGTCGCCAGGAGGTTCGCGTCTATCACGAACGGACCCTGGGGGCCAGACCCCAAGTCCAACTTGGCCTCGAGCGTCTCCGGATCCGACAGCTCCCCTTCCCGCATGTCTGGCACGACGGTCGAGCAGAGGCAGGTTCCGGAATAAGAGGTTGCCGCAAACCCTTTATCAGAAACGAACCGCGCGCAACTATGCTTTCTGAGGCGAGCCTGCTCACGGCAAAGGGATGGTCGGCATGAACGACAGCCTGCAGGACAGATACGCGCCAAACAGCGTCTGCTTCGGCTGCGGACCGAAGAACGAGGCCGGGCTCAAGCTGAAAAGCGTCCCGTCGGGCGAATCCGTGACAGCCGAATGGACGCCCCGGAGGGAGCATGTAGCGTTCGGGGAGTTCGGGAGCGGCGGGATCATCTCTGTTCTCATGGACTGCCACGGAAACTGGGCTGCCACGTACGCGCTCATGAAAGCGAAGGGGTTGCCGACCCCGCCTGGGACCGTCACCGCGGAGTACACGGTCCGCTTCCTCAGACCGTCGTCGATTGGGAGCGTCTGGCGCCTCTCTGCGCGCGCCACCAAGATAGAGGGAGACAAGGCTTGGGTCTCGGGCGAGCTGACGGTCGGGAGCGAAATCACGGCGACAATGAACGGTCTCTTCGTCGCAGTGAAAGAGAGCCACCCGGCATTTCACCGCTGGCAGTGACCGATGCATGGTCATGCACGCGTCTGAGGGCGAGCGCGGGACTGCCGGCGAGCTAGTTCGGGCGTACCGCGACAGGACCGCCACTCCCACCGCCGTCGCCCGTGGGGCCCTGCGCCGGATAGGCGAGCTTAACCCCTCGTTGAACGCGTTCATCACAGTCCTGTCCGCTTCCGCCCTCAAGGCGGCCGAGGAGTCGGAGAGGAGGTACAAGTCTGGGGCACAGCTGGGACCGCTGGACGGGGTCCCGGTCGCCGTCAAGGACATCATCTACATAGAAGGGGTAAGGTGCACCGCGGGGTCCAGGATACTGGCGGAGAACGTCGCTCCCTACGACGCACCTGTGGTGGCCCGACTGAAGGCCGCCGGCGCCGTCCTGGTCGGGACCACGAACTTGCACGAGTTCGCAGCGGGTACCACCAGCATCAACCCTCACCACGGCGCGGTGCGGAACCCCTGGGGTGTCACCAAAATCGCGGGCGGATCGAGCGGAGGGTCGGCCGCCGCTGTTGCCGCGTCGATGGTGCCGCTGGCGCTGGGGACGGACACCGCTGGTTCGGTCCGCATTCCGGCAGCGCTCTGCGGGGTCCTCGGCCTCAAGCCCACCTACGGGCGAGTGAGCAGGCTGGGGGTCGTCCCACTGTCGACGTCGCTAGACACGGTGGGGATCCTGGCGAGGTCTTCGGCCGATGCGCGCGCCATGCTCGCCGTGATCGCAGGCGGTGACAAGGGCGACATGACGGTCATAGACTCGGAACCCACTGACTTCGGCGCTTCGCCTGGCTCCGCAAGGGTCGGGGTGGTGAAGAACCGTTTCCAGGACTCCGTGGACCCCTCCATCGAAGCGAACTTCAGGGAGTTCGTGGGCAAGCTCGCCGCCGTGGGATGCGCGGTGACCGAGGTGGAGCTCGACGGCCTCGAGGAAGTGTACGAAAGGTGGCTTCCGATTCGCAGGGCGGAGGCGACGGCTTTCCACCAGAAGTGGCTCGAAAGCACCCCCGAGCTCTATGGGGAGGACGTGCGAAGGCTGCTCGAGCTTGGAAAGGACGTGCCCGCGGTCGACTACGTCAACGCCGTGAACGCGAGGCCTTCCTACATGGAGCGGTTCTCGAAGGCGATGGCGGACGTCGACGTCCTTGTCATGCCGACGACCGCGATCCCTGCCCCGGGGTTAGATCAGAACCAAGTCAAGATCAACGGGGTGGATTACCCGGTCTACTCCGCGCTGAACCGCCTCACGCTCCCCTTCAACTACGTCGGTTTCCCCGTTCTCTCGATCCCGTCCGGGATGGCCGGGGGCGCCCCAGCGGGGGTCCAGCTCGTCGGGAAGCTGTTCGACGAGCGGAGCATCCTCGGGCTGGCCGAGGCTTTTCAGGAAAAGTACGGCCTCTTCCCGGCAGCGCCGCAGTCTCCTTCGCCTCCGACGGCTTAATATCAGAGAGCCAGCTCACGCGCAACTCAACGGCATGAAGCTAAACTACGGGATGGGCATCCTAGTCGTGGTGCTCCTTTCCGCTGCAGTGGGCCTGCTCGGGATATTGGGAGCGCAGGGGACCGTCTCGCTGGGGATGCTGCTGGCGGGCGCCTGGACCTTCTTGGCCGCATTCGTGATCGTCGAAGAAGCGGAGCGGAGCTACTACATAGGGTGGGGGATCATAATCGCTGGGCTGTCGCTCTCCTACCTGGTCCCCATCCAGGACGCGCTCGCGGTCATCATAGTCGCAATGGTCGCCCTCATATTGGTGACCGCATACCGAGCGAAGAAGCCGAAGGCCCCGGCCGTGGCCGCGGGTACATCAACTTCGGCCGCACCGGAAGCAGCTAGCTGACCTGCTCAAAGTCGTCCATCAGCAGCTCGCCGCCCCGCACGACCCACCTAGCTCGTCCCGGGAACTCTTTCTCCTCGTATGGAGACCAGCCGCACTTGCTGCGGACGCTTTCGTTCTTCACGACTTCCGAGGCTCGCAGGTCGAGGACCGCAAAGTCCGCCCTCTTTCCGGGGGCGATCTCTCCTCTGTCCGCGAGCCCGAGGTGCCTCGCAGGGGCTGCGGCCGCGATCTCCGCGACTCGCGCGGGTGCGACACCCTGGGCCCTGATGAGCCAGGACACGACGTGAGAGAAGTCGTCCAGCCCCGGGACTCCGGCAAGGCCCTGGGACACCTTCTCGTCTTCGAGGTGGGGCGCGTGGTCAGTGACGAGGAACGAAACCCCGCCGCCTTTCACCGCATCGAGGAGAGCCTGCCTGTCATCCTCTCCACGGAGCGGTGGGTTGGTCCTCAGCAGAGGGTTCTCGAGCATCTCAGCCCGGTTGTAATACAGGTGATGCAGCGCCGCCTCACAACTTAGGCGCATCCCTTTCGCAACCGCGCCCTTCACCAGGGCAACAGTCTCCCTTGTGGACGCGTGGCAGATGTTGGCCACCAGCGACGGCTCCCCCTTGAGGGACTCGATCACCTTTCGCACCGCGCTGGTCTCGGAATCTCCAGGCCTCGCATCAGCGTACGAGTCAGGCCGCGGGTCCGCCCTCCGGCGAAGGGACGCCTCGTCAATGATCTGCTGGTCCTCGCAGTGGATGCTGATCGGCTTCCCGGTTGCGGCCACGGACCCCAAAACCCGCGGCAGCAGCTCTTCAGGAAACCGGGCGGCGCCGGTGGTCTCCGACAGGTACAGCTTGTATCCGACGACGCCGGAAGCGATCCTCCCCACCGCTTCGGGGTCGGTCTTTCTTATCCCGCCGTGGAACCTGACGTCTATGCTCGCCTTCTTCGCGAGCGCTGCCTTTGCGCCGAGCGCCTGGGGCGAGTCAGTGGGGACTGGATTGTTCGGCATGTCGACCATCGTCGTCACCCCGCCGTGAACCGCGGCGGACGAACCAGTGCGGAAGTCCTCCTTCTGCTCCCACCCTGGCTCACGGAGGTGGACGTGGATATCGATGAAGCCGGGGAATATCAGCCTCCCACCGGCATGGATCTTCCTTGCCCCCCTGAGACCATGGCCGAGTTCGGCTATCGTACCGTCGCTGACCCCCACCTCAGACTCGAGGATCCCTCCGGGGGTCACGACCCTCCCTTCTAGGACGAGGTCGTGCTCCATCGGAGCTACGTCCTCACGTATTCAGGGACGCTGTCGAAGGCGAGGAGCGCGTCGCAGTAGTGGCACTGCAGGAGCCTCTCTTTCTTCAGCGTGTTGAACCTCGGCAGCACTGGTTCCCTTTCCGTGTTTGAGATGCAGTTGAGCTCGGGGCACCTTATCCTCCCCTCGATGGTGTCAGGGACCTTGGGCTCGTACTTCGAGACCTTCCCCTCGTCGATATAGTTGACCGTGATGTTCGGGAAGACGAGGCAGAGTATGTCGGCGTCCTTCTCGTCGACATGCCACTTGTCTATCTTGACGATGTCCTTCCTCCCGAAGCTCTTGCTCGTGACGTTCTGGAGGATCGCGACCGACACGTCCGCCTGCATCCTTGCCAGCTTGTCCATCCTGAGTACCCTGGACACGGTGTTTGCCCTCCAGTCCGGGATGTGATCTATGACCGTCCCCTCCTCTATCCTGCTGACCAGCATCCTCTCTGATTCGTCGGGCATCAGGACGCGCCTCCGAGGATCAGGTTCAGCAGCACCATCCGCAGCGGGAGGCCGCCTGCCGCCTGGACGAAGTACTGGGCGTAGTTGGTCTCGTCGATCTCGGTCGAGAGCTCGTCCACCCTTGGGAGCGGGTGGAGTACCTTCAGTGACG
>JAJYKR010000023.1 GCA_021788415.1 archaeon | reverse complement strand
GATACGGCGTCAGGGACGTGATCCTTTCGGGGGACCTCGCGTTCCTGTCGAGCGCGTTCGCGGACGGTGAAGATCTTGACGGGGTGCGGGTGAACGAACTGGAGATCGGGGGGAAGCTGCGGCACTCTACCGGGGCGTCGGCAATCAACCTCGAGGACCTCGCCAACCTGGGCCCCGAGACCGTCGCGAAGGCCGTCACCGGGTGCGTCGCCCACCCGAAAGACTTCGCCCAGAGGCTGATCGTTGAAGCGCAGTTCTGGATGCGCGTCCTCGGCGGGTCCGTGCCAGCCTAGCGGTTCGGCGCCAGGCGCCGCATTTATATTCCGAGTTCCAAAGGCAGCAAAAGAAGGTGCGGTAGCCTGTCATGTACGTTCCAAAGAAATGCGCGTTTTGTGGTAAAGAAGTCAGACTCGGCTCCGGCATCCTGTTCGTAAAGAACGACGGCTCCACCCGAGCGTACTGTTCTTCGAAGTGCAAGATCAACGACCTGAAACTGGGCCGCGACCCTCGCAACCTGAAGTGGGCGAGGAGGCCCTCGAAGAAATGAGTTCGGCCGCGGAAGACACGCTGATCGTCGTAAAGCCCGACGGCGTCAGGCGAGGCCTGGTGGGGGAGGTCCTGGGGAGGTTCGAGCGGAAGGGGTTCTCGGTCAAGAGGGTCCAGCTGCTGACGATGTCAAAGACACAGGCCGAAGAGTTCTACAGCGTGCACAAGGAAAAACCGTTCTTCGGAGAGCTTGTGGGATTCATCACGTCGGGCCCCGTGGTCGGGGTCGTCCTCTCCGGGAGGGACGCGGTAGCCACCGTCAGGCGGATGGTGGGCGCCACAAAAAGCTGGGAAGCCGCGGCCGGCACGATCCGGGGAGATTTCGGTCTGGGGTACACGGACAACATCATCCACGCGTCTGACTCGGCTGACAGCTTCGCGCACGAGCAGGCTGCTTTCTTCGGCAAGACGAGAGGGTGAGGGCATCTTAAGGTGCCGGTGGTATAATGCCAGAGCAAGCCGGGCGCCTGAGACAGCCGATAGTCGTCATACTGGGACACGTAGACAGCGGTAAGACCAGCCTGGGGGATGCCCTCAGGGGCACGAGCGTCCAGGCGAGAGAAGTGGGCGGGATCACGCAGGAGATCGGCGCCAGCTTCTTCCCGATGGAGACCCTGAAGCAGATAAGCGGCTCGCTCCTCGACAGGGCGGGGGGGGAGCTGCAGGTCCCCGGACTGCTCCTGATAGACACCCCGGGGCACGCCGTCTTCTCGAACCTGAGGATTAGAGGGGGCTCGGCCGCAGACATCGCGATCCTCGTCGTCGACGTCCTGAAGGGGATCGAGAACCAGACCCTGGAGAGCATAGACATCCTGAATCAGCGGCACGTCCCGTTCCTCATCGCGCTCAACAAGATCGACATGATAGCTGGCTGGAAGAAGGGGAGCAACGGCCCGCTGGCCCAGATCCTCAAGGACCAGCCCCCGACATGGAACGACGAGCTTGAGGAGAGGCTGTACAACGTAGTCGGCGGGCTCTCCCGGCTCGGCTTCCAGTCCGACGCGTACTACAGGGTCAAGGACTTCCGGCAGCAGGTCTCAGTGATCCCCGTTTCGGCCAGGACCCACGCCGGGATCCCGGAGATGCTCGCCATGCTCATAGGACTCGCCCAGCAGTTCCTGAAGGGGAGGCTCGAAGTCGGGGAGGGAGAGAAGTCGGCGAGGGGGATCATCCTGGAGATGCAGGAGGAGGTCGGCATCGGAGAGACGGCCAACATCATCCTCACCGAAGGGACCCTCAGGGTCGGGGACTCGATAAGCCTGGTGCGGAGGGACGGCGCCTTCAAGTCCAAGGTCAAGGCCCTCTTCATGCCCAAGCCGCTCGACGAGATGCGCGACCCTCGAGACAAGTTCACCCCCGTGGAGTCGGTCTTCGCCGCCGCCGGGGTGAAGCTCGTCTCCCCAGACCTCTCGGGCGTCGTCCCCGGCACGTCGGTCGCCTCCTTCAGGAACGACAAGCAGTTCCTGGAGCTGAAGTCCGAGATGGAGAAGGAGCTCTCCAACGTGGTCGTGAAGACAAACAACATGGGGGTCATAGTGAAGGCGGGGAGCATCGGCGGCCTCGAGGCCCTCCTCAGGATGCTTGAAGAGCGGGGGGTCCCTGTGAGGCAGGCGGACATCGGCGAGATCTCGAAGAACGACATCGTCGACGCCCAGGTAGTAGGAGACCACGACCCGTACCTCGGCGCGATTCTGGGGTTCGATTCGAAGGTCCTCCCCGAGGCGAAAGAGTACGCGGTCAACAGCCCGGTCTTCATCTCGCCGATCATCTACGAGGTCATCGACAGCTACGTGAACTGGTCGACCGACAAGAGGACCGCGGACGAGAAGTCGGCCCTTTCGAGCCTGACCCGCCCGTGCAAGCTGAAGGTCATCCCAGGAGCGTTCTTCCGCCGTAACGCGCCCGCCGTGTTCGGGGTAGAGATAGCCGCGGGGCGGCTCCGGCCAAAGGTGAAGCTCATGACGAAGGAGGGGGTGGAGCTCGGTGTCGTCGAGCAGATCCAGGACCAGGGGAAGTCGCTCCCCGAAGCGGTCCCCGGGGACAAGGTCGCGGTCTCGGTCGACGGGCCGACCCTTGGCCGACAGATAAGAGAAGACGACACGCTCTATACTATGCCGCGGAGCCACGAGGCCAAGCTCCTGAGGACCAAGCTCTACGCCTCGCTCAGCGAGAAGGAGCACGAAGTCCTGGACGAGATAATCGGGATAAAGTCCCCCTCCGACCCGATGTACGGTTTCTAGTCGCCCGACCGGGCCCACTGCTTATATCCACGTCAGTTGCGCCGCCCCTCGAATGGTCACCTACAAGCTGATCGTCTCTGACCCCAAGACAGGCAAGTCCGAATCCTCGGAAGTCAAAGACGCCAGCGCGCAGCAGCTGGTGGGCCGCAGGGTGGGGGAAGTGATCGACGGCGCATCCATAGGGCTCGCGGGGAAGATCATGATCACCGGCGGAAGCGACAAGGCGGGGTTCCCCATGCGCGGAGACACTCTGGGCGGAGGGAAGAACTACATCCTGCTCACCCGGGGGGTAGGTTACAGGACGACGGAGAAGGGGACCAAGAAGAGGAAGCTCGTCAGGGGGAGCACCATCACCGAAGAGACGTACCAGGTGAACGCCAAGAAGGTCGACGAGCCGGCGAAGTCCGCATAGTTTCAGCGGATCCACCGAAATTTCACTCAATATTATCCGACTATCGTCCGAAAAGGCAGAAATATCAGCGCTCCAAGAACGTAGTCACCAATTTGGCGCGCCTCGACGAGCTCGACATGAAGATACTTTCTTCCCTCCACGCTGACGCCTCCGTCTCAGTCCCGAAGCTCAGCAAAGACCTGGGGGTCAACCTGTCGGTGATGTACAGCAGGATAAAGCGGCTGCAGAAGCGCGGCGTGATCGAAAGGTTCACCGTCGTGGTCAACGAGGAGAAGCTCGGCATGCGGGCCAGCGCCGTCGCAGGCCTCAACATCGACCCGAAGCAGAGGGAGCAGGTACTGGAACAGGTGACGAAATCTGAAGGGGTGCGGCTCATCCGAGAAGTGACGGGGCGCTTCGACATCATCGTCAACCTGAAAGGGCAATCTCTGGACGAGCTCCACAGGGCCGTCTACGACGTCATCGGCAAGATCCCGGGTGTGATGCAGGCGGAGATCTTCATGGAAGTTTCAAGGCGGACTCCCGCGGTGTCCTTCAAACTGACGGAATAGCACTTAACGTTCATATGGACGCAGGGGCGGTCGCGACACAGTTGGACCCTCTTATCCTCCTCGATCAGGCGGTGGCACAGGAGAAGGTGCCCAGGGCCCTGGCGAAGAGGGTGAGGTTGAAGATGAAGTACCTCCAGGGCGCGGTCGAGCGGGTCGAGAAGTCGAGCGGGCTCAGGTATCCGCCGTACTACGTCGAGCCTGTCCTCCCGGTTTCGAAGTCAGGGAGCGAATACGGGCAGATGGGGGTACTCTTCGCTCGGGTCATGCCAACGACGCTGAACGGCAGCGTCCTGATACTGGTCCAGTTCACTGCAGCCCTCTTGGTATACGGGACGAAGGGGACGATCGAAGCGGTCGCCGCCCACGAGTTCACGCACTACGTCGATCTCGTGAGGAAGCTCAGCACAGCCAACGTCGTCAGCGACGAGCGGGCGACCACCCTATACGAGGCGTCTTACGCCGACGACGAGCGAGTATTCCCGCCGAAGCTCATCTTCTCCGACAAGCCCCTCGTCTCTCTCATCAGCCGCAAGTTCAAGGACCAGCTGGTGGACCAGGCGCTCAACAAGAAGGTGGGGGACTCGTGGATCGCGAAGGACCTGCCCATACGCTGGGTCGGCCCTGAAGACAACTGGGTCAAGGTCCCGATGGAAGCTGTCGCGGCCACCCGGTTCGACCCCGCTGTGCTGGCCAAGGTCGCCCAGCTGGAAGCGAAGAAGCCCAGTTGAGGCTGACAGCTGAAGAGAGGCAGACGCTGAGCGAGCTCGCCGGGACCCTCGTCCACCCTGACAGGATCGCGGGGGTCGCGGCCTATGGCTCGAAGGTCGCCGGGTACGCGCGCCCGGACTCTGACTACGACATCGTGGTCGTGTCCAAGCGGTTCAGAGAAGGGGTCCGATACCGATACCTCGACGCTCCGATCGCGGTATCCGCCCTCATCGTGGACCAGGAGATGCTCGACCTGGACGCCCGCTCGTCGCACCTGGGCGAGTTCGTGGTCGGTCGGTTCCTCAACATTTACGAGCCTATTTCAAACCCGGAGCTCTTCAAGACCGTAGAGCTCGAATACAAGAAGAGGGTGATGGTCGAGGCGCTCCTCGAGCTCTCTTCCGACTACGGCGAGTTCGGGAGGCACCTGCTGGTCCCCTACGACTACTTCCTCTTCGACAAGCTCCACCGCCGGGCAGCCATCTACCCGCCGGCGACCTACAGCTACGTGCACACCTACACCTGCGCCCTCGGGGACGAAAACAGGCGCGCCTCCACCGCCGGGTTCGAGGCGGCGGCCCTCGCCCTCCAGCGGAGGGGGTTCCTCCGGTCCGACCCCGCCGGCGTCAGGCTGGTCCCCGAGAAGCTCAAGGGAGACGCGTTCACTCGGGTGCAGTCTCTCTTTTCCGTGACCGCGAGGGGAGTCACCCAGTACGCGGTCCACGGATACGCAGGCAGAGTGGGCCCCTCGGTCTTCAGCAGGGAAGCCCTCTCGAAGCTGAGGCGGATGAGGGAGAACCCTCCACCGTTCGTCCCCCTGGAGCGGCCCAGGTCACTTCTCCGGCTCGAGGAAGGTTCGGTCATCCCGGACGCTTCGTTCCTGGTGAAGGAGCTCGCGCGCCTTCTGGGGTTCGAGTCTTACTCGACGAAAGAGTCCGACATCGGAGAGCCTTATTCCACGACGCGCGTCCTCACCTTCAAGGACTCGGCCAGGGAGAAGGCGGTGGTCGTAAAGAACTACACCGACGTCCGGTCGCTGAAGTGGGCACTCCTCGGCATTTGGGCCTCGGCCGCGAACAAGTTCAGCACCGGGCCCGTGTCCCGCATGGACAGGGAGTACGGGATGACGCTGGCGCTTAGGGCGAAAGGGGTGCTCGTCCCGCTGATACTCGCTGCCGCCCCGGCGGAAAGGATACTGATCAAGGACTTCATCGCCGGGCC
>JAJYKR010000022.1 GCA_021788415.1 archaeon | reverse complement strand
CGAGGCTGCTGACGCATGTAGCAAAGAACGCGACGGCGGACATGGCGGCCCAGGTAACCAAGATGGCGATGGAGCTGCACGGAGGTCTGGGGTTCCTCGAGGAGTTCCCCGTTGAACGCCTCCACAGGGAGGCCCTGATAACCCCCATCTGGGAAGGCCCGAGCAACATCCAGGCCCTCGACATGCTCGAGGTGATAGCGAAGAAGAGCGCCCATGTTCCCTTGCTCGAGGACATGATGAGGCTCCGCGACGAAGTCACCGTCGAGGGGGATGCGGCCTCGGCGGCACTGGACGCGATCACCAGGGCCCTGGGGCGCCTCTCCTCCGCCAAAGGGGAGGAAGCGGAGTTCTTGAGCAAAGACATGCTGGGCGCCATCGGGAACGGAGTGGCCGCCATCCTGCTCATCTCCCTGGCGACTAGGGCGGGGAGCTCAAGGTTCGCAACCGCAGGCCGGCTCTACGCCAGACGGTTCATCCAGGGAGAACCGTTGCCTCCCGAGTCACTGACCGAAGCCAGCAGAATCTACGCGGTAGACGAGTGAAAAAACGGGGCCGCTACAGGTCCGGGCCTGTGGCATGTCTCCTAGGACGGTCCTCCTGGGAGTTGGACCTGGGAGCGGGGATTACTTTCCGGTAATCCTGAACAGAGTTGTCCCGCAGGACGCGCACTTTCCCTTCAGAGCGTGGCGTCCGTTCCCGAACTTTACTTCCTTCGGGGAGATCATGTCTCTGCTCTTCTTCTCCTTCACGCAATAGGCCTTCATGGCCTTGGAGTGGGCTCGGCCAGCCATATCATGGGGGAAGCCTTACAGGTTCGACCATCGTGATAGCGGAATTTGACCCAAATCCCACCAGTGTGCGCCATAGTGGTCTGCCATGGCTCTGAAAGACTCCTTGGGCTCCCAAAGCAGGTCGGGGTAGGCCGTCCCCCGCCTTCCGCCTTCGAAGTACTTCTCCAGGGTGCTGCTCGCCAGGTCGCGACGGAGATTCTTACCGCGTTGCAGTGCAGATCTTCCCGGATTATCTCGAGCTCGCGGTATGCGGACTCCTTGCCAAAGCGGGGCCGCCAGTCACGGTGCCAACCTCTTGGCAGACCCCATGCGTTTCAATGTCTCCCGGCTAAGCCCTTCTCTTGGTCATGAACCACGTTCCCATCCCCTTTGCACACAGGCGACCGTCCCCGTCCCTTATCCCCCCCTCCGCCCCGGCCACTCTACCCCCCCCCCTGCCCACCTTCGCCACAGCGCTGAAAGGCCCCTTCTTCAGCGGCTCAAGGAAGTTGACCTTCAGTTCCATGGTGACCTGATCAATGCCCGGGTTTGCTGTCATCACAGCGATGCCGCAGACGTTGTCCAGCGTGTACATGATGATGCCCCCGTGGACGATCCCGCCCCGTCTCGTTATTGCCTTGCCGTAGGGGAAGCTCAGCTCTGCTTCGCCGTCACCCACCCTGACCACCTTGTATCCGACTGTCCTCCAGAGCTCGCTGTCCCACTCCATGGCCTTCTGCATCTCGGCCTGGACGTCAGTTCCTCCCTTCTTCGCCAGAGCGAACAGGTTCTTGAAACTCCCGGCTTCGTCCAACAGCTTCTCGAAGCTCAACGGGGACCGGGGGGACTTTCGAGTGCGTTTAACTATTAGCGAGGGCGAAGCTGCTTCAGCAGATATGCACGAGACGGAGGGGACCAGGTATGCACCGAGGAAGACGAACCTCGAGGACCTCATCAGGGTGCTCGTAAAGGAACACTCGGTGATGCAGGATGGGCTGGAGAAGGTCAAGCAGGCCGCAGCACGAAGAGACTTCGCAGGAGTCGCCGAGGAGCTGAAGAAGTTGGACCCCATCTTCAGGCAGCACATCGCGGACGAGGAATCCACCATCCTTGCGCTGCTGATACGTCGGCTCGGGAAAGAGGGCTCAGCCGAAGAGATCAGGGTATTCCAGCAGCACAGGTCGATCTATCAGCTGATGAAGACGGTGGGCGAACTCGCCGCCAGATCAGCCGTCGAATTGGAAGCGAGCCAGGACGAGCTCAAACGGCTCTTTGAGCAGCATGCGGGGGCCGAGGAGAGCCGCGTGTTTCCAAGGGCGTCGTCACTGGGCGAATAGCTGACTCGGGCTCCTACTTGGAGAGGGCCGCCTCAATCTCGACTGACTCCTGTATTGCAACGCCGGACCGGGGCCACGACGCGAACCAGATCAAGGCGGAGTGGGTCCCGAAGACAAGGGCCACGGCCCCATGCGAGTGGAGCCGAGAGGCCAGGAGACGTAGCTGTACGCGAGCATGGTGAGGACCATTGGATGAAGGGATACGCCGCAAGGACTGCGACCACCCCCAGGGCTGCGAGCCTTCGCACCCTGGGCAGGGCGCTCTTCACCTGTCATCCATTCAGCGGCAGGCTCTCCCTGGGCCTAGGTCCCCTTTACGAGCCTTTCGAGCGCGTGCACCGTCCCGGTTCTGAAGTGGCCCTCATTCCACTTCGAAACGAGGCGGGTAACCCCCTTGAACCTGACGTCCCATTCAGCGACGACAGACTCGTCCCCCACCGTCAGCAGCTGCCTTCCTGTGAACGGCCCGGACAGGTAATCTATCTCCAGAACTCGGCGCACATCGTCTTTCGAAATGCTCGCCCGGCCGGAGCCTCCGAACGCGAAGCCGACCTTCACCCTGGTCACACCCTGCTGCTCGTCCACGACCTCAAGGGACCTGGTCCCGTGCCAGTACTTCGGAATGTCCATGACCACTGACGCCCTCTTCCAGACTTCTGCCGAGCTCCCTGCAATCTTTAGAGACTCTTTGAACCGCATCGGATGCTGGAAGTGAGGCCGCCTAGAAAAATAGCACCGTTCCCCTGGAGGCGCCTCCCATACGCGTATGGATTAAGCGAGGGCTCCCCGTGGCACTGGCGGGGGGTTCGCGGGACGAGAGCGATGAGGCTGGTCGCCGAGGGCGGGCCGCTTTTGATGGCTGACGTTGGGATCCCTCCGCTGGGCCCTCGCTCAGTCCTGATCAGAGTGGAGGGAGCCGGGGTCTGTCACTCGGACATTCACCTCATCTCCGGGGCATACGATCTCGGCGAAGGAAGGAAGCTCTCGTCGACCGCGGGTGGGCGGCTCCTTCCCCTGACTCCAGGGCACGAGATAGGGGGGAGGATCGAGTCTTTCGGGAGTGACGCTGGAAAGGGGGGATTCAAGGTCGGGGACGAGGTCGTCGTCTACCCATGGATCGGGTGCGGCGCGTGCAGGAAGTGCGGCGAGGGCAGGGAGAACCTGTGCGAGGGGAAGGCGTCCTTCCTTGGCTTCATGAAGGACGGCGGGTACGCCGAGTACGTCGTCGTCCCCGACGTGCGCTACCTGGTCGGAGCGGACGGGCTGGACATAGGCTCGGCAGCCACCCTCGCCTGCTCGGGCCTGACGGCGCTTAGCGCGGTCAGGAAGTGCGCCCTCGGCTCAGATGACCTGCTCCTCGTGATCGGCGCCGGAGGCCTCGGCACGGCGGCGATCCAGTTGGCCAGGAAGACAACGGCAGCGAAAATCGCCGTGGCCGACGTGGACGACTCGAAGCTAGAGCTGGCCGCGGCCATCGGAGCAGACTGGACCTTCAACACCCTGAAGACGGAACAGAAGGAGCTCGTTAACAAGGTCAAGGCGCTGAACCAGGGGAGGGGGGTGGACGCGGTGGCCGACTTCGTCGGGAGACCCGAGACAGTCTCCCTGGGAGTGAGGCTCCTCGGCCACGAAGGCAGGATGGTGCTGGTGGGGCTCCATGGAGGAGCGGCGCAGATCCCACTGCCTGTGCTCCCCCTCCTGGGGGCACGAATCCAGGGGAACTTCACCGGCACGCTCGACGAGCTCAAAGAGCTCGTCGGCCTCGCGAGGGAGGGAGCGGTTTCACCCGTCGTCACCGGGTCCTACCCGCTGGAGCAGGCCAACGAGGTCCTTGCAAAGCTGGGAAGGGGAGAGATACGCGGCCGGGCCGTGCTCAGGCCGTGACCGGGCCGCCCTGGGAAGCGGCAAGAACCCCAGCGTACCTCTCCCTGAGGGGCTTCTTGTCCATCTTTCCTGTGCTTGTCTTTGGAAGGGGCTCTGTCGTGACCACGAACCGCTCCGGGATCCAGAACTTCGCTATCTTCCCCTCGTCCACGAAGTTGTCGAGGTGGGCCCGAAGCTCTTCCGCCGTCGCTGTCTTGCCCTGGCGGAGCGAGACCACCGCGATCGGCCTCTCCCCCCAGTGGGGTTCCCGGACCCCTATGACCACCGCCTCCAGCACGGCCGGATGGCGCGTTATGAGGTCCTCCAGGATGAGCGTCGGGATCCATTCCCCCCCGCTCTTGACCGCGTCCTTGATCCTATCCACTATGGTGAAGTACCCCTCCTCGTCGACAACAGCCATGTCGCCGGTGTGAAGCCAGCCGCCGGCCCACAGGTCCTTCGACTTCTCCTCGTCCTTGTAGTACTCCTTGGTTAGCCAAGGTCCCCGGACCACAATCTCCCCTATGGCCTTGCCGTCCCTGGGGACGTCCTTCATCTGGCTGTCGACCGCTCGGATCTGTACGAGTGGGACGGGGATGCCTGTCTTCAGCAGGAGGCCGTCCAGGAGCTCTTCATCCTTCATCGCGAGGTGCCGCTCTGAAGGGTTGGCGAGGGTCAGGACGGGAGCCGTCTCGCTGAGACCGTAGCCCGTCATCACCCTGATGCCGAGCTTCATCGCTCTGGAGGCGAGTTCCCTGGGGAGGGCCGCGCCACCCACCACGACCTTCCATCTGGAGAGCGCGTCCCTGTAGCTCTCCACGTTGGGCTGGTTGACTATCATGTTGAGTATCGTCGGCACCATGTCGGAGAAAGTCACACTTTCGCGCGAGATGAGGTCGAGTATGGCCGCATAGTCGTACCTGCCGGCCAGCACCAGCTTCTGCCCGTTCATGGCGGTGCCGTAGGGGATGCCCCAGCAGTGGACGTGGAAGAACGGGACGAGTGGGAGCACGACGTCTTTCGGGTCCATCCTGTTCTGGGGGAGCCCTGCAGTCAGTCCAAGAAGGGAGCCCAGGGTGTGCAGCACGATCTGCCTGTGGGTGAACCAGACCCCCTTGGGCATCCCGGTGGTTCCGGAGGTGTAGAAGATCGTGGCCTGCAGGTTCTCGTCGAGCTCAGGGAACTCGTAGCCCGGGTCCCCCTGGGCCAGGAGGTCGTCGTAGAACTTCACGTTCAGCAGCGGGAGGGCGGGTGCGGACCCGCTGTCGCTCATCGTCACGACCCCCTTGATTGATTTCACCCCCGATGCGAGCTTCGTGGCCATGGGGACGAAGTCGTCCCGCAGCAGGACGAAATCGTCCTCGGCGTGCGCCATGGTGTAGCCAATGTGCTCAGGCGGGAGCCTGATGTTCACCGTGTGCAGCACGGCGCCCATCATGGGGACGGCGAAGTAGGCCTCAAGGTACCGATTGGTGTCGAAGTCTATGACCGCTACCTTGGAGCCCTTCTTCACCCCCATGCGCTCAAGGCCTGAAGCGAGCCTTCTGACCCGAGAGTAGAACTCGACCCAGTTGTACCTCGTATTTCCGTAGACTATCTCGGACTGGCTCCTGCGGTGAATCGTCTGGGAAAGGAGCTTGTCGATGGTCAGCTGGTATTCCGATGACAAACCCGCTGCCTCGCCCCCTCAGATGCCCGCCTCACTATTTACGAATGACGACAGCCCCTGAGCGTCGTTCCCGGCCTAGGCAGTCGTCGACCCGCCGTCCACCGGTATGACCTGGCCGGTGACGTACCTCGACGCCTCCGAGGCCAAGAAGACCGTGACCCCCTTCAGGTCGTCTTCGACCCCCATCCTCCCCATGGGGACGCTCCTGCTGATCTCCTCCCCGTGGGCGTCGGTGAGGGGCCTGCTCATCTTCGTGGGAAAGAAGCCCGGGGCCAGGGCGTTCACCACAATGCCGTCCTTCGCAAGCTTCACCGAAAGCTCCTTGGTCAGTGCTATGATTCCTCCTTTGCTGGCCGTGTAGCCCGACGCGTGCATGAAACCAGGTGACCCCTGGATCCCTGCGACCGAAGCCACGTTGATGATCCTCCCCCACTTCTTCTGCTTCATGCCA
>JAJYKR010000021.1 GCA_021788415.1 archaeon | reverse complement strand
TGGAAGGAGGTCGCACCCCTCGCGCGGCGGCCAGGGCGGGGAAGGACAGTCGGCACCGGGGCGGCCGGAGACCAGACGATATTCGCCGACAAGCTCGCAGAAGACCTTCTCGTCAGGGACCTGACAAGGGTGGACGGCCTCAGGATACTGAGCGAGGAGGCGGGGTCGCTTGGGGCTCTCTCCTCGGGAACGGTCGCGGTAGTGGATCCGCTCGACGGGTCTTCGAACTTCGAAAGGGGGATACCGTTCTACTGCACATCAGTCGCGATAGTCGAAGGGGACTCGACCCGGGACGCGACGGTGGGAGTGATCCGCGACCTGGTCAGCGGTGACGTCTACGCGGCCAGGAAAGGGAGAGGCGCGACGAAGAACGGGAAGCCGATTCGCACCGCAGCGGGCGGAGACCCGAAACACGCGGTTGTGGGGGTGGATTTCAGCGGCAGCCCGCCCGGCCTCGTGTCCGGTCTCGAGCCGTTGATCGCCGGAGTGAAGCGCCAGGTGCACCTTGGGGCGAACGCGCTCGAGCTCTGCTACCTTGCCGAGGGGAAGACCGATTCGTTCGTGGACCTCCGGGGGAGGATGCGGGTGACGGACTTCGCGGCTGCGAACCTCATAGCGCTAGAGGCGGGGGCCGAGGTCACCGACCCAGGCGGGAAGGAGCTCGACCTGCCGCTGGACCTGAAGCAGAGGTTCAGCTTCGTGGCTTCCTCCGGCCCCTCGTTCCACCGGAAAGTGCTCGAGCTGTGCGCCGCCTCCGGCAGGAGGGCGTCCAGATGAAGGTCACAATCGTGGTTGGGACGAGGCCCCAGATAATCAAGAGCGCCCCAGTCTACCACGCCTTCCAGAAGAGCGGGTTCGACTGCGATATCGTGAACACCGGGCAGCACTACGACTACGAGATGAACAAGGTGTTCTTCAAAGAGCTCGACCTGCCCGACCCATCCGCCGCCCTGAACGTGGGGGCTGGGACTCCGAACGGTCAGGTGTCGGCCATCATAGGGGGGCTCGGGTCCTTGTTCGCCGGCTCCAAGCCTGACCTCGCAGTGGCCCCAGGGGACACGAACTCGGCGCTGGCAGCAGGCATCGCGAGCTCGAAGGCGGGGGTCCCCCTCGCGCACCTAGAGTCCGGGTGCAGGTCGAACGACTTCAGGATGGCCGAAGAGGTGAACAGGCGGGTGCTCGACCACATGTCGCAGGTGCTGCTCTGCCCTACGGCCGGGTGCGTGAAGAACGTCAGAGCGGAGAAGGTCCTTGCGAGCTCGGTGACGAACGTCGGAGACACGATGTACGACTCCCTCCTGAGGTTCATCCCGTCGCTCGAGATGATTGACGCCGCTTCGAAGTACGGCCTCAAGGACGGGGAGTACGCGTTCATGACGCTGCACAGGGCCGAGACAGTGGACGACCCAGCCGCGCTGCGGTCAGTAGTCGACGGGGTTGGTTCTCTTGGGGTCCCGGTGGCGTTCAGCGTGCACCCGAGGACCAGGGAGCGGCTGAAGAGCTTCGGGGTCTCGGCTGGGCCGAACTTCACGTTCCTGGAGCCGCTTCCGTACGTGGAGACCCTGTCGATGGTGACCAGGTCGAGGTTCGTGGTCACCGATTCCGGGGGGCTCCAGAAAGAAGCGTACTGGCTTGGGAAACCGGCGCTGGTTACCAGGGAGGAGACCGAATGGGGAGAGATAGCGGCTGCGGGCGCCGCTTTCCTGGTCGGGACGAAGGGCGCAAAGATCAGGGACGCGTACAGGAAGCTGGACAGGGTCAAGCCCGGCTCGTTCAAAGCGACCAAGAGGATCTTCGGCCGCGGAAACGCGTCTGAAAACGTGGTCAGCGCGGTCTCGAAGTTCCTCGCGCCGCGAGGAAAGACCGGCAGATGAGTTCTGAAAGAGCCCCCGACCCCCGGGGAAGGAGGGTGACCATGCTGCTCTCCAACCCTGCGACCTTCGACCAGAGGCCGCTGAAGGAAGCCCACTCGCTGGCGAAGGCCGGATGGAAGGTCACGATACTCGCCTGGGACAGGGACCTCGAGACGAAGGCAGACTCTGCGTTCGGGGATGGGGTGACGGTGAAGAGGATGAGGGTAGGCGCGGGCCACGGAACCCCGGTCCTCACCGTCCCCAAGCTCGTCCTGTTCTACCTGTGGTGCCTTGCTCACCTGGCGTTTTCTCATGAGGACGTCGTGCACTGCCACGACGTCGACACCCTCCCCGCGGGGTACGCCGCCAAGGCGATGGGGCTTGGGAAGAAGAAGCTCGTCTACGACATGCACGACCTCCCTGAGGCTTTCCTCCGCTTCTTCCCTCTGACCAGGGTCACCCAGGCGGTGGCGCTGGACACGGCGAAGAGGGCCGCGGACGCCACACTGGTGGTAAACGAGCGCTTCGTGACGCTGCTTGGGAGGATGGGGTTCGACAGGTCGAAGCTGACCGTGGTGATGAACGCGTCCCCGGCCCGTGAGGGGAGGTCCGGGAAGAAGAGGGGGGACGGCCTCGGAGTCCTGTACTACGGCTCGCTGAGCGAGGAGAGGGGAGTCACGCTTCTCCTGGATGCCGTAAGGGGGCTGGAGGGCGTCACACTCAGGCTTGCGGGGCGAGGGAGCCTCGAAGCGCAGGTGAAAGAGCGGGCGTCCAAGGACCCGTCGGTGAAGTTCCTCGGATGGCTGAAGATGAGCGACCTGGAGCCGGAGATAAGGCGTGCTGACCTGATCCCGTCGCTTTACGAACCGAAGACCAAGAACGCTCAGATCGCGACCCCGGGGAAGCTCCTCACCGCGATGTCCCTCTCCATACCGACCCTGGTCCCGTCCGGGAGCTACCAGGCGGAGATAGTGGAAAGGTTCAGGTGCGGACTGGTTGTCGACTGGTCCAGCGCCTCCGACGTTAGGGAGGCGATGAGACGCCTAGCGACGGACGGGCAGCTCTACGATTCCATGTCCTCGGCGTCGTACGCCGCGTTCGTCTCAGAATTCAGCTGGGAGGTGATGGAAGCCAGGCTGGCTGCGACGTATTCGCGCCTGGTCACCCACCGCCGATGAGCTTCGAGTAGACCTCGTGCCACTTCGCGGCGACGCTCCGGGGCTCGTTCTCCTCCGGCAGCCCTCTGTGCACGCCCCCGGTCCAGTCCACCACCGAGCACCCGCAGGCGAGGGCCTCGAGCGCGGCCTTGCCCACTGAGCGCGCGACGCCGTGTGAAGGGGGTTTCCTGAGGTCGACGTAGTAGGCGTACTTCGACAGGACCTGCGGCATCTGGTCGTGGCTGACGCTCCACCGCTCCAACCAGGTGATCGAAAGGCCGAGCCTCTGAGCCACGGCCTCGGCGTCGGCGTCCATGCCGTAATGGAACGACACGGCGGACCCGCCCGCCCTGGGTCCTGGCGCGGGTCTGAAGAGGTCCGTGTCGATCGGGTTGGGGACGTGGACGGCGCCCGCTGGCGCGCCTTCGAGCAGGTTCGGGGTCGATACGGCGACGAAGTCTGCCCGGGACCAGCGCGGGCGCTTCTCTTCCCACCTCCCTTCGATGTCCGTCCCGTGGTAATGCATGACGACGGGCTTGCCGTACAGCCGCTTGACCCAGGGGACCACCCTGTCCAGGGAGTGGACGTGGACGACGTCTGCGCCCCTCGACATCTGGAGAGCCCTGAGGAAGAACCTCGCCGCGCCGTCGCCGTACGCGGTGCCGTACGTCGTGAGCCCTACCCGGTCTGCCGCTTTCCGCGTTATCACCGTGCTCCTGGTCTGGAACTCCCTGTCGACGAACTTCGCTATGACGCTGGCTACCCCGGCTGTGTTCCAGATGTGCAGCACCCTCAGAACCATTCTTTCGCGCGGGTCGGGTCCAGCGCGCGGCAAAAAGCTTGCGCGGAGACCAAGCCAAATATACGCAGCCATG
The DNA here is from genome assembly GCA_021788415.1 of archaeon. The sequence goes on along the minus strand of JAJYKR010000021.1, from coordinate 2,227 downwards.
CGCACGCGCAGACGTGGCCGGTCCCGGTTCGGGAAGCAGTCCCGTCGTCTCGGTCGTGATCCCGGCCTACAACAGGGAAAGGTTCATCGGGTCTTGCATCGACTCGGCGCTGAAGCAGGACTTCCACTCTTTCGAGGTCATCGTAGTCGACGACGGGTCCACCGACGGGACCGCCGACGTGTGCAGGTCATATGGTGGCAAGATCCGCTACTTCAGAAAGCCCAACGGCGGAGCCGCCTCCGCCCTCAACTACGGCATCAAGAAGATGGAAGGAGGGTGGTTCAAGTGGCTGAGCAGCGACGACGAGCTGGAAGACGGAGCGTTGCGGGCGCTGATGTCGGGCGCCGGGGAAGGAGCGGCCGGGGTAGTCTACGGCGATTTCACGAAGATCGACTCCAGGGGGTCGGTCATCGGAAGGCACAGGGAGCGCTCGTTCGCGTCCCAGGACGAGTTCGTGCTGGGGCTATGGTGGCACTTCGCTGGGAGCGCCGGGGCGGCGGTCGTGAGGAGGGACTGCTTCGATCGGGTTGGCCTCTTCGACGAGAAGATCAGGTACGCCGAGGACTACGACTGGTGGCTCCGCGCAGCCCTCGTCCACGGCATAGCGTTCAGGCACGTCCCCCGCCCCGTCGCCAGGTACAGGATACACCCCGGCCAGATAACGAGAGAGAAGCTGGAGAGCACCTCGCAGCTCAGGAGCCAGATAAAGCGGAACGTCGCCTCGCTCGTGCTCGAACGAGCCATGACAGACGCGAGGTACAGAAAGTACTACGCGGCTGCGACGAAGCGGTACAGGGCGGTGGCAGCGCCGGTCGCGGCAGGGGCGGCGCTCCTTGCCAAGCTCCCCGGCGGGGACCTGGTGGAGTACTGGGGCGGCAGGCTGATCCCCAGGTTGTCGAGCATGGCGTATTGGGCGTCTTACCCGCCTTACGACCCAGATGCCCCGCTTCATCCAGCCAAGGATTAAAAGGGTCAGGCTGGGGCGGCAGAACAAGATCTTGGCTGACATCCTCGTCCTCGGGAGCGAAGGCGTCGTTGGCAAGCCTCTCTGCGAAGAACTGTCCAGGCGCGGCCACACCCTGGTGCGCGCGGACGCGAGGCACACTGACAGGGCCGAGTACGTAAGGTGCGACGTCTCAGAGTACAGGCAGGTGGAGCGGCTCTTCGACAGGAAGTTCGACTGCGTGTACAACCTTGCCGCGGAGTTCGGCAGGAGGAACGGGGAAGACTACTACGAACAGGTCTGGAAGACCAACGTGATCGGGCTGAAGCACATCCTCACGCTGCAGAAGGAGCGGAAGTTCAAGCTGATCCAGTTCTCCAGCTCCGAGATATACGGGGAGCCAGACGTCCCTGAAGGGACTCTGCTCGAAGAGGAGCTTTCTTCGAAGACGCCCCTCTTCCAGAACAACGATTACGCGATTTCGAAATGGGTCAACGAGCTGCAGGTCAGGAACGCGACGGTTGTGGACGGGATCGAGGCGGTCCTGGTCAGGCTGTTCAACGCCTATGGCCCGGGTGAACACTACACCCCCTACAGGAGCGCCGTCTGTCAGTTCATCTACAAGGCGTTGAAGCGGGAGCCGTACAACGTGTACCTGGGCTACAAGAGGGTGTTCATGTACGTCGACGACCTGATACCCACGCTGGCCACCATCGCGGACAGGTTCAGGGCGAAGCGCGTGTACAACATCGGCGGGACCGAGTACGTCGAAGTGAAGGCGGTGTCTGATATGATCCTGGGCGAGCTAGGCTTGAAGGACGACCTGGTGAGCTACGTCCCCCAGGAGCTGCACAACACGCGGAACAAGCGGCCTTCTATCGAGCTTGCCAAGCGCGAGCTTGGGCACGACCCGAAGATCCCCCTGAAGGTGGGGATTCCGAAGACGATAGATTGGATGAAAAAGGTTTATTCCCGCTGAGGAGCGCCTTCCGCATAAATGCATGACGTGTGCGTCGTTGGCCTGGGCTACGTTGGCCTGCCGACGGCCTGCGCGCTGGCACAGTCAGGGCTTCAGACCGTAGGGGTCGACCTCAGGAAGGAGGTCGTGGACGCTGTTAACCGCGGGTCCAGCCCCATGGGGGAGAGCGACCTGGCAGAAGCGGTCAGAGTTGCGGTGGACGCGGGGAGGCTTAGGGCCACCACCGACACGAAAGAGGCCGTGTCCGGGGCCAGGGCGGTCATCATCGCAGTGCAGACCCCCTTCGAAGGAGGGAAGACGGTACT
>JAJYKR010000020.1 GCA_021788415.1 archaeon | reverse complement strand
GGGGAAGGCACCCGCCCCGCAGAGAATCCGTCATGGATGAGGTCCGGCCAGGACTGCCAGTCGGACAGGGGGCCCCGGAGCGAGTCGACGAGGGTCACCTCAGCTCCGGCTCGCGAGGCCTCCCTGGCAGCCTCGGTCCCGGCCTTTCCAGCACCTATCACGACCACCCTCATGCCGCGGTTCGCGGCCGGCGATGGTTATAACGGGCCGCCGGTTCGGCCGTCCCGTGCTAGTGGGGGTCGTCGGCAAACCTAATGTGGGGAAGTCGACTTTCTTCGCTGCCGCCACGCTCAAGGACGTCGCAATGGCAGACTATCCCTTCACGACGATCAAGCCCAACGTAGGAGTGGCGCACCTCGTCACGGAGTGCGTATGCAAGGAGCTAGGGGTCACGGACTCGCCGAAGAACTCGACCTGCGTGAACGGGACGAGGCTGATACCCGTCAAGCTGGTGGATGTCGCCGGGCTGGTCGAGGGGGCATCGAAGGGCAAGGGGCTGGGAAACCAGTTCCTCGACGACCTGAGGCAGGCGGACGCTCTCATCCACGTTGTGGACGCCTCCGGGTCGACCGACCTCGAGGGGAAGAAGGTCCCCGCCGGGACCCACGACCCGGTGGCCGACATTGGGATGGTGGAGAAGGAGTTCGACCTCTGGATGTTCGGGATCCTGAAAAAGGACTGGGAGAAGGCGACCAGGTCCCTCGAACAGACAGGAGGGAAGATTGCAGAGCATCTGGCTGAGAAGCTCTCGGGGCTTTCCGTCACCTTCGCCGACGTCGAGCAGGTGTTGCTCCGGCTCCACCTAAGGACAGAGAAGCCGAGTCAGTGGTCCGACGACCAGATCATGCAGTTCGTGGTGGAGACGAGGAAGCTGACCAAGCCTTCCCTGCTGGCTGCGAACAAGGCAGACCTGCCCACCGCCGGGCGCTACATCGAGAAGCTCCGGGAGACGGGGAGGAAGGTGATCCCCTGCGCTTCCGAGGCAGAGCTCCTGCTTCGCAGGGCTACTGAGCACGGGCTCGTCGTGTACTCCCCAGGCGCGAAGGAGTTCTCGGCGAAAGATCCCGCAGGGCTGAGCGCGGCGCAGGCCAACGCCCTCAAGATGGTGGAGGACAGGGTGATGAAGGTCTACGGGGGGACCGGGGTGCAAGACGCCATCAACGGGGCGTTCTTCGACCTGCTGAAGGCGATCGTGGTCTATCCCGTTGTGGACGAGACGAGGTTCGCGGACAAAGACGGCAGGGTCCTTCCAGACGCATTCGTCATGCGGGGCGGGTCGACCGCCCTGGATCTGGCGAGGACAGTCCACAGCGAGCTTGCAGAGACCTTCCTTTACGGCATCGACGCCAGGACGGGGAAGAGGTTGGCGGCAGACCACGTGCTCATGAACAGGGACGTGGTGAAGATAGTCTCAAGCGGGAAGCGGGGATAGCTGCTCCACCTTTCGCGGCTCGGGCCTGGCTATCAGCTTGCTCTTCCGCACACCGACGTGCCTCAGGTGAGTCACCTTCTTTGCCTCGTTGTAGACGTCTGACGCGACCTTCTGCAGGACGAGCTCCTGCACGAACCCCTCGTAGTTCATCCCGGCAGCCTTCGCCGCGATGACCTGGTCCATTATCAACCTCAGGTCGTGCTTCCTGGAGCTGTTCATCTTCCCCTGAGAGAGGGCGGTGCAGTACACCCTTACCACGTATCCGTCCTTGGTCGTGTAGTCGTGGATGAAGTCCGACATCGAGGAGCCCCGCCTGATGAGACTTCTGAGGAACTCGCGGGAGTATTCGTGCCCCTTGAAGACGGTGTAAGCGGTCCCACCTTCGACCCGGTCTATCTGGAAGAAGAGCTTGAACGCATAGTGCTGAGGGTCCTGCTTGAGGATGTCATAGAGGGTGGTCTCTATCGTCCTCCCCTCCGGCTTCTCGACGTCTGTGAGCGGGACCTTCGCGATGGGGGCGTTGCCGAACGACGGCGAGGCGGTGACAGTCACCCATGACTTCAGCTTCCACTTGTCCCTGACCTTCGCCACTTTCTTTGGCAATTCGAGACGCCCCGCCGGTCTCGCGCTTATAACCTCAGCGCCGCGCGAGCGACGCCGTCCCCCCCATGTATGGGAGGAGCGGACCGGGTATCTTCACGGAGCCGTCCTTCTGCTGGAAGTTCTCCACTATGGCCACAAGGACCCTGGTCGTGACGGCCGTCGAGTTGAGAGTGTGCACCAGCTTCGTCGCCTCGCTCTGCTTGTCTCGGAACCTCACCTTGAGGCGCCTGGACTGGTAGTCGGTGCAGTTGCTGCACGACACCATCTCCCTGAACTTCCCCTGGACAGGCATCCAAGCATCGAGGTCGTACTTCTTCGCCGCGACAGACCCCATGTCCCCGGTGCATACGTTTACGACCCGATAGTGGAGCCCCAGGCTCTGGAAGATCTCCTCTGCGTTCGCGATCAGCTGCTCGTGGAGCGGCCAGCTTTCTTCGGGCCTCGCGAAGGCGATCTGCTCGACCTTGTAGAACTGGTGGGTCCGGAAGATCCCCTTCGTGTCCTTTCCGTGGGCGCCCGCCTCCACCCTGAAACACGGGGAGAACCCGCAGTACTTCAGAGGGAGGCCTCCTCCCTGCAGTATCTCGTCCGAGTGCATAGCGACCAGCGGGTGCTCGGAGGTGGCGATCATGTACAGGTCCTCTCCTTCCACCTTGTAGATGACCGGCCCGAAGTCGTTCAGGTCTGTGACCCCGCCGTAGGGCTCCCGCCTCATCATGAACGGAGGCTCGACTGGGACGAAACCTTTGGCCGAAAGGACGTCGACCGCATACCTCATGATGGCGTGCTCGAGCTTCACCGCGTCCCCTTTGAGGAAGAAGAACCGGGCCCCCGATATCTTCGCGGCCCGCTCCATGTCGACCATCCCCAGGGCGGCGAGGACCTCGATGTGGTCCTTCGGGGTAAAGTCGAAGGCGTGCGGTTCGCCCCAGGTGCGGACAGTGACGTTTTCAGAGTCATCCTTCCCCACCGGGACGCTTTCGTGGAGCAAGTTGGGGAGGGACATCATTATCCCTTCGAGCACCCGCTCCTGCTCGTCCTGGACCTTGGCGAAGGCGTCGAGGCGCTGCGAAAACTCGGCGACCTTCTTCTGCTCAGCCTGAATGGGCTGCTTCTTCCGCGCCAGCTCGGCTATGACCCGGTTCGCCTCGTTTAGCTCGTGGCGGAGAGCTTCGGCCTGCGCCTTCGCAGCCCTCCACGCAGAGTCTGCTTCGATTGCGCTGTCCACAAGCGGGAGCTTGTCGAGCATCCCCCTCTTCTTCAGGTCGGCCCTGATCGTATCGGGGGTCTCCCGGATGAGCTTGACGTCGAGCATGTCGCTACCTCATCCCCGCACCTGTTGCGATAAAAGCCATATCTCCTGGAAGAGCGCGATGTCGTTGAGGAACGCGAGGCAGGTGGACATGGCGGTCGCCGGCGTGGCGGCCTCCACCCTGATGGACAGCCGGCTCCCCCGACCGCTGAGCTCTATCCCCAGCCCGCGGGGCCCCCCTTCGTTGTCCGGCGTGAGGACGGCGACGAGGCCCTCCCTGGCGCGCTTGTCAGCGCAAGAGATCTCGAGCGCAGCCTTCGCCTTCATCCCGAGACCCTGTCGGCCACCGACTTCGAGAACGCGTCGGCCCGCGAAGCAGGTATCTTCGCCCCGGCCGCCATCGCGTGGCCGCCTCCTACTCCCCCGACTTCTGCAGCCGCCTCCCGCATCACCGACCCCAGGTCGACCGCGCCCTCGTAAAGGTCTCCCACCCTGGACGATATCTTCAGGTCGTTCCCGCGGCTGGTCGCCCTGCCTACCACAACCTTGTCCTTGTACGCCGGAGATCCTGTGAGTATGGAGATCACCGGACCGAGGAGCCTTTCGTCGACGACCCCCTCGCCATTGACCAGGACGAGCCTCCCGTGCGGCTCGACCCGGGACGCGTCCGAGGTCACGGCGTCTAGCGCCCGGTTGATCCCCGACCTGTAGTCGGAGAGGTTCCTCATCGCCTCTTTCAGTGCCGCCGACCTGTCCCCCAGGCAGACGGAGATCCCGATGCCGGCCAGCCCCATCCTCCCGCATGAGTTCAACAGGGTGCCGAACTCCCTTGCGTCCCTTAGGGGCGTGAACGGGTCCTCGAACCTGAACGTGTAGACCTCGCCGAAGAGCCCCGCCAGGGCCTCGGTTGCCCCCGGCTCCGACCCGAGCGCCTCGGCTATCGCCTCCGTCAGCTTCCTCTTCTCGTCGTCGCCGAGTGAGGAGATCGTCCTCCAGGCCCCGCCCTCCTTCAGCTCGAGTCCCGAATTGTGCAACAGGGCCAGCGTCGCGTCTTTGCTCCCCGTGAGCCCCTTGAGAAACGGGGTCGAAGTGAGCGCGACGGACTCGTGCACGGGCCGGGTCTCCCTGCCTGTGAACATCAGGTCCTTCGACACCATGAGGAGTCCCTTCTTCTGGGCGACCTCCATCGCCGATCTGTTTAGCCCGGTCAGGGAACGGCCAGGGCCAGATTCTTGGCGGTCGGCCAGCGCGCCCACGACGGCGAGCGTCGAGAGGTCGCTGTTCGCCGGGTCCAGGGCGGCGGCGAAAAAGTAAGCCATCGTGGACGAGCACGCCTCCCTCCCGCCGTCGTAGCCGAAGGCCCACGCGTTGACCACCGACTGGTTGCCGATGTCCGCCTCGGAGATCTCGTGGTGGTCGATGACTAGGTACCTCCCCCCAAGCGCGGCCTCGAGCTCGGCGACGAGGGTGGAGGCGAGGTCGACGAATATGTAGAAGTCGTGCCTCTGCGACGCCAGCTCGGTTATCGTCTTCGGGTCGAGGTCAGGTACCGTCCTGACCGTCACGTTGGCCCCCCGGCGCTTCAGGGCGCTGAATACAGCCGACCCGCTGCAGAGTCCGTCGGCGTCGATATGGGTGACAACGAGAAGCCGCTTTCCGGCAAGGACAGATTCCATGATGCCAGGCACCAGGCTGCGGTACCTTTGCATGAGGCCTTCCAGATCGGCCAAGGGTCCGCCCCTTCGACTACGCCAGCTGCGCGACCACGGCGGTGTACTTGAAGTCGCTGGAGAGAATCCCTTTTTCCTTGTAGTATTTTGAAAGCCTGTAGATCTTCGCTTCGACCAGCTCCAGGGAATGGACGTTCTTCCGGTCGCTCTTATGCGAGCCGAGGTGCCTCTGCACCCTCTGGGCCCTGTCGATCAGGTCCTGCAGGTCTTGGGGCATCTTCGGGGCAGCCTTTCCTTCTGAGAGAATCTTGCCTAGAGGCTTCCCCACTAGGGGCTTCACGAGGGGTACGCCGTAGTCGTCCCTGAGAGCCTGTCCGATCCTGCTGGGCGTCACCCCCTCTTTCGCCATCTTCAGCGCGGCGCTCCGGGCCTCCTCCGCCGTAGTGGTGACCCAGCTGGGGTTGCTCTTGCTAGTCGGCCTAGTCTGATGGGATTTGCCGTGCCTGTGAGAGTGGATCCGCGCCATTTCGCTACAGTTCAGGCGAGTCCTTCCGCTTAGGCTGATAAACGTTGCCCGGCTTCAGGCCGTCTCATTCGACCCGGGCGTATCTGCCCCTGCGCTCGATGCTCCTCAGCTGCCGCTGGACGGCCCGGAGCTTGGCTGGTCCGACGACTTCCGAGTACCCCACGAACAGCTCCTCGAGCGCCCACCTCGAGATCGCAGGGTGGGCCCCGACGAGGGTCTCCTTGATGAGCCTGAAGTCCACCGCTTGGTCCTCCAGCCTGGTGGTCCGGTACGAGAGGCCGAAGTCGATCAAGACCAGGTCCCGTTCGCCCGCGAGGGCGTTGGCGGTGGTCAGGTCGCCGTGCACGATGCCGGCGGCGTGCAGCCTCGCGGCAGCCCTGCCGAACTCGCGGAAGAGGCCTCGCGCATCATCAAGGGTCTCTGAACCAAGGCTGTCTTTGAGCCTCGGCCCCTCGACGTGCTCCATCACTATGGTCGAGCCTGGGACGTCGACGTCGTAGAGATATGGCGCTCTGACCCCGGCGCGCTTCGCGTCGTGGATCATCTCTGCCTCGTGGATAGTCCTCTGCCTCCTGATGGAGGCGTCCAGCTGCGGGAGCCTGTACGCAAGCGGTTTCCGCACCTTGTAGACCGCGGGCATCCCCTGCCAGCTCCCCTTCAGGATGTCAGCTTCCGCGCCCCTGTAGAGGAGGGTCCCTTCGGCGCCGCTAGTTCCGCCAGTCGATGTCAACGCTGTC
>JAJYKR010000019.1 GCA_021788415.1 archaeon | reverse complement strand
CACCCCCCGGGCGAGGAGTATCCTCCAGATGTGGCGGGTGAAGGCGCCGAAGTCCACGGAGACGTCGGTCTTCGACAGTATCCCTGCCACGCACTTCACCTCGGGCTCACGGGAGGCCACCCCTCTCCCGTCCATGAGTTCCAGTTCGGACCCGTCCATCCCGTTCTCCAGGCCCCACCTGTGGTACTCCTCAAGGACCCTGACCTCTTCCTCTTCCAGGGCGATGTTGAAGGTCCCGGCCGCCTTCCATGGGAGCCCCGCGCTCCTGGCGAGGCTCTCCCACATGGGGTGCGAAAGCAGCGAAGTGCGTGCGAAGGTCCGCTTCTTCTCCGGATTCAGGTAGTAGGGCCTGTGTATGACACCGGTGTTCCTGGAAGAGGTGTGCATCGCGGCAGACGGTGCGAGGTCTGCCATGGCGACGGAGCAGTCGTAGAGGGTCGAAAGCCAGTATGCCAGCGTGACGCCAAGGACACCGGCCCCGACGACGAGGACGTCCACCTCCGGCGAGTCGGCCATGGTGCAGTGGTCCGCGGACGCCGGGTAAAGGCTCTTGGTCAGATTCCCTTCAGGTAGCCGTTGGACTCGAGCCACTGGGCGTGGGCTGCGATGTAGCGCCAGATGATGTCGGCCTTGCTGTTGTCGAAGTCCCAGGGCGCGACGAGGACCACGTCCCCTTCCCTGATCCACATCCTCCGCTTCAGCTTCCCCCTGATCCTGGAGTTGCGGGTGTTGCCGTCCGCGCACTTCACGATCACCTGGTCTCCCCCGGTCATCTTGATTGCCCTGCCGAGTATCTCTCCCTGCTGGGGCATGACCAGCTCCTTCAGGTTTGCCTCGCTGAGGACCTTGCGCTTACCCAAGTTGCTTCAAACCACGCCGACCGCCGGATGATATTAACGATATCGGCGCCAGCGACGAGGATTTCCCCGGTGTCTTTCGTTCCTGTCGTGCCTCCAGGGCCGAGCCCCCTTTGAAGAGAGGGGCGGGGGGCCCCTGGGCGCCCGCTCGTCCTGCTCCCTGAGCGGTTTGATGGGCGCCTTGGCCAGGGCGACGATCCTGGCGAAGTCGTGGCCTTCGTCCCTGCTCACGAAGGTGTAGGATTTGCCCAGGTCCCCGGCCCTCGCGGTCCTCCCCACCCTGTGGAAGTAGACGGTGGGGTCCTCGGGGACGTCGTAGTTTATCACGCAGTCCACCTGCCTGACGTCGATCCCCCTGCTCGCCACGTCGGTCGCGACGAGGATGTCAGCCCTCCCGGACCGGAAGAGCCCCATCGAGTGGTCCCTCTGGTTCTGAGAGAGGTCGCCGTGGAGCGACACCACGCTCAGGAACCTCCTCTCGAGCTCCCGGGCGAGCCTTATCGTGCCGTACCTCGTCCTGCAGAATACGACGGCGCTCTTTCTGTTCTCCTTGGCCAGTATGTCGAGGAGGAGCGGGAGCTTCTCGTCCCTCTCCGCTCTTGCGAAGAACTGTTCGAGGGTCTCGGCGGACGGCTCGTTGGCGTCGACCATGATCCTCACCGGCTCGGCCATGTACCTCTGCGACAGCTGCACGATGGTGCGGGGCATCGTTGCGGAGAAGAGGGCCGTCTGCCGCGAGCCGGGGGTCTTTCCCAGGATGAAGTCGACGTCTTCGATGAACCCCATGTCTAGCATCACGTCGGCCTCGTCGATCACCACGAACCGGACGGAGTCGAGCCTCAGAGTGCCGCGCTTGATGTGGTCTATGGTCCTGCCGGGCGTCCCGACCACTATGTGCGCCCCCCGCCGCAGGGCGTCGAGCTGGACGTTCATCGACTGCCCCCCGTAGATCGTCACGACCCTAACAGACGTGTATGCCCCTATCTTCTGCAGCTCGAGGGTGATCTGGACGGCAAGCTCCCGGGTCGGCGCGAGGACGAGCCCCTGGACCCTGGGGGTCCGTGGGTCCACGGCCTGGACGAGCGGGATGCCAAAGGCGAGGGTCTTCCCAGAGCCTGCCTTCGCCTGGCCCACCAGGTTCTTCCCCTCGAGGAGGGGGCCGATGGCCTGAGCCTGGATGGGGAACGGCCGGATGAAGCCCGCTGCCATCACCCCCTTCTTGATGTCAGGTCGGAGCTGAAGCTCCTCGAAACTGCTCAAACTATTACCACTGGGTCGCTTGTTTCTCTCACGGAAGAAACCTGAGGCCGCGCTCTGCGTCCTGTATTTAAGACTGGGCGGGGGCCGATGAGACGACCCAGCTCGGCGGCCGTGCTTTCAGCAGAGATAAGAAGGCCCCCGTAAGGGAGCCGAAGTCATGGCAGAACCTCCTATGCAGCCCCAGAGCCGCGCGGTGGAATGTCCGCAGTGCGGTGCCAAGACGAGGCTGTACAGGACCCCGAGAGGACTCCGGTGCGCCGAGTGCGTGAAGCTCATGGACTCGGCCGGCCTGGGGTTCAGATAGCCCCTGGGCGGGCTGGGCAGGGACGCCTCGGGACCTCTGACGGGGGCACCCGCAGCCCTGTGAGAGGTGCGAGCATGCATGACCTGGCCATCCTTGTTGAGGAGAAGTGGCGCCCTGGCCGGGACTTTCGTCACCGAGATTTCGAACCCGGGTCGCTGCCGCTCTGCCGGCGTTGCCGGTGACAGGGCAGCATACTGACCTCTATACGACCAGGGCGCTTGAAAGGGGCCAAATCCGGGGGTGGTTTTAAGTTTCAAACCCGCTCGAAGAAGTTGTCTCCCCCCGCGGGGAGGGGCCCTGCGCCGTGCTTGTGCGTCTTTCCGCAGCGCTCCAGGTGCCTCTTGTACTTCTTGGCGCTGATCAGCTTGCCGCACTTCGGGCAGAGAGGCATGCAGCGAAGAGAGACATGGCTCTACTTACGCCTTCTCCGTCCAAGGGGGGCATGGCTTGATGTACCCTCGGCCCCCGCCAGGAGGGCGTGAAGGAACGGAAGAGGTGCGGCTGGTCGTCGGTCCAGGCCCCTCTATACCGCGACTACCACGACAAGGAGTGGGGGGTCCCGGTGCACGAGGACAGGGCGCTCTTCGAGTTCCTGGTGCTGGAAGGGGCCCAGGCGGGGCTGAGCTGGTGGACCATACTGAGGAAGAGGGAGAACTTCAGGCGCGCGTTCGACGGGTTCGAACCACGGAGGGTCGCGCGATATGGCAGGGTGAAGGTCGACCGCTTGCTCGCGGATCCTGGCATAGTCAGGAACAGGCTCAAGATAGCCTCCGCGATTCAGAATGCCAGGGCCCTGCTGAAGGTCCAGATTGAATTCGGGAGCTTCGACTCCTATATCTGGGGGTTCGTGGGAGGGGAGCCGAAGATCAACCGCTGGCGGACCCTCAAAGGGGTGCCTGCCACCACCCCGGATGCAGCGGCGATGAGCAAGGACCTGGCCGGACGCGGGTTCAGGTTCGTGGGACCGACCATATGCTATGCGTTCATGCAGGCGACAGGGATGGTGAACGACCATGTCGTGGACTGTTTCCGTTACCGCGAACTCGGCGGGCGGGCCTAGACGAGGCCGAGAGCCCGGAGCCCGGCCATGGCGGCGGCGGACGAGCTCTGGTCCGTCGGGAGGAACGGGGGCCGGGGCACCCCGCAGTCGATCCCTCGCTCCTTGAGGATCGCGTAGTACGCCGAGATGGGCCCGGACTTCACAAGGTCCTTCACTTCCCTCACCCTCTTCTGCGCGGCGAGGGCCGACTTGGCGTCTCCCTTCCGCTGGGCCAGGAGCATCGACGAGAAGAGCTCGGGGAGCGCGCTGGCACCGCCTGAGACGAGGCCGTCCGCCCCGGACATGACCGCGTGAAGCCCGTACTCCTCCGTGCCGTTCATCACCACGAAGCCGTCGGGGACGGCGTCGAGGAGATCGAGGAGGTGGAGGAAGTCCCGCGAAGAGTCCTTTATCCCTGCGACGCCGGACTTCGCAAGCTCCAGGACGGCCGCAGGCGACAGGTTGTTCCCGGTGAACTGGGGGATGTTGTAGGCGAGGACAGGTATGTCCACTTTCTTCAAGATCGCTTCGAAGTGCTTGGCGACAGCTCGTTCGCCAGGCTTGTAGTAATAGGGGGTCAGGCTGGCGACGGCGTAGGCCCCGACGTCCTCGGCGTGAACGGCGAGCTCGGCCGCGGTCCCGGTGTCAGCGGCGCCGACCTGCACCACGACGGGGACCCTTCCCTTTGCCGACCCGACGACTGTCGCAGCGACGGACTTCCGTTCTTCAGGCGATAGCATCGGCCCCAGGCCAGTGCTCCCGCAGGGGAAGATCCCCTCGGCCCCCTTCGATACCTGGAACGAGACCAGCCTCTGGAGGGCTTCCGGGTTCACGCGGCCCCTTGCGTCGAACGGGGTGATCAGCGCGGTGAACAGCCCCTTGATCTCCTGGGCGCCCCCTTTGGCCATCTGGGCCGGGTAGGCGAAGGGGCGACTTATCCTTGATGCCGCGGCCAGCAGCGCGCGCCGTCGACGCCTCCATCCTTGCCGGTCGGAAGGGGCCTTGGCGTCCGGAGAAGTCACTGAACTCTATCCACATACCACCAAGTTGCGCGAAATCACTGTACCATGGGATGAGGATTCTGTTGGGAGAGTGCCGCGATTGGCGAATAGGATCCTGCCCCCAACGGGTGCATGACAAAAAGGGGAAGGGAGGTCCTGGCTGTCTTGCCTAGGACAACCCTATTTGTTTCATGAAACCGGTGAGGTCGTAGAATAGCCGTTCTTCGATGATTTCGCCCTTGTCGTTCCACCGTGCGATTGTCGCGAACTCCACCTCGAACTTCTTACCTGTCGGTGGAATCACCTTCCCGTCGGGAGTCGACATCGGCCCCGAGAAGGTTCCGGTGAACCGCGCTACCGAGGCGGTGTAGTCGCCAGAGGCGAAGAAGATCTTGTACGGCCGGTTGTCGAGGTGCTGGTCTGGGAAGGCCTTGAAGAATTCGATGGCCTCGAGGTCGTGGTTGTGTCTCCCGACTGTCGGCGGAGCCCCGCCGGGCCAGTAGACGGCGACGTTCTCGGTGTGACGCTTCTTGAACGTCTCCCAGAGAGGACTCCCCGGGCCAGCGTTCCAGGCGTCGTCCAGAGTCTGCATCAGTCCCATGTTTCTCTGCTCCCTTGAGCTATCTGATGGATTCATGCCATCTGGTAGGAAGAGGGAAGTTAATATAGGCTGTTGGCCCGGGAGTCAGCAGGTGGCGCCGATGCCAGTGAAAAAGACAGAAACCGCAGAAGAGTATGAAGTCTGTCCAGTCGTGCAGTCGGTCAGGAAAGTCGGAAACGAGTGGCGCCTGATCGTCGTCAGGTATCTACTTGACCGTCCATTGCGATTCAACGAGCTCCTCAGGCTCGCAGGCGGAGTCGACGCGAAGACCCTGTCACGGGTCCTGAAGTACCTCGCGTCTGAGGAGATAGTAAGAAGGGATGTCCTAAGCACACAACCGTTCATCGTCCAATACAAGCTGACCCAGAAGGGGGAACAGCTGAGACCGGTGATCGAATCACTCAGGACATGGGGGAACCAATGGGTTCTTCCCAGCGTCCCGGTTGCACGAAAGTAGTTTCAGAGGCCCAGACGACGGAAGTCACCTTCCCCGGCCACCCCCGACTTCCCAGGCCTGAAGCCGAGGTCCTTCAGCGCCCTTTCCAGGGCGCGCACGGCCTTCAGGGCTTTGTGCGGGTAGGCGTTGTATCCCATGTTCCCGAGCCTCAGGACTTCGCCGCTGAGCTTCCCCCACGAGCCGGCGATCATGACTCCGTAGCGGTCCTCCATCCGCCGAAACAGATCTGTGTCGTGGATCCGCGGCGGGCACTTGATGGCCGTGACGGTGGGGGAGTGGAAGGAGTCGCTCCGGGGGTACGGAACGAGCCCCATCGCCCTGCACCCCGATATCAGGGACTTCGAGACCCTCGCGTGCCGCTCGAAAGAGTGCGAGAGCCCTTCCTCAAGGGCAATGTCGAGAGCCTCGTCGAGAGCGCTGACCTCGGTGATGGACGGGGTGTAGGGGAAGAGCCGCTTCTTCCTCCACCACTCTTCCCACTGCCAGAGGCTCGCGTAGTATGATGGTATGGCGCTCCCGCGGGACCGCACCGTCTCCCAGGCGGCCTCGCTCACGGAGACGAGCGCCAGACCGGGCGGAGCACTCAGGCACTTCTGGCTCGCCCCAAGGCAGACGTCGACCCCCCAAGCGTCGACTTCAACGGGCACGCCGCCCAGGGTGGACACGACGTCGGCGATCAGCTTGACCCCTCTCTTTCTGCAGGCGGTCGCGACCTCGCGCAGGGGATTGAGGACGCCGCTGGGCGTCTCGCAGTGAACGAAGGTCGCCACCTCGATGCCCTTGTTCGTGTCGAGTGCGCTGCTGACCTTTTCGGGGTCGATCCGCTGGTCGTAAGCCTCGCCCACTACCACCGGCACCCCGCCGTAGAGTCTTACCAGGTC
>JAJYKR010000018.1 GCA_021788415.1 archaeon | reverse complement strand
TTGTTATTAACTGGCCTGTCACCACCCTCGGGGTCCGCTCGGTGAGCTTGATTCCCAACTCTCTCAGCAGCCAGCGCACGTCCGGGTTGACTGCGGCCGCAGGGCTCACCCCTGCGCTCTCGGCATGCCACCCGGCAGGGGCTCTCGAGTTGAATATCTCCTCCGACATGACGCTCCTGAAGGTGTTCTCGACGCAGACGAATAGGATCGTGCCCGTGAGACGGCGGCAGCTCCCCTTGGATTTAATGACTGCCCCGAGGGCTACGACTCCAGGCTCTTGGCTACCCGGAACTGGTCACCGACGATGGACCTCATGTTGAGCAGGCCGAGGGGCTTGCCGTGGTCGGTGACGAAGACCGTTCGGATGCTGTGTTTCGCCATGAGCCTGACGCCCTCTGAGAGAGGCTCGTCGGCCTCGATGGAGACCATGGGGGAGGACATGATCTTCCTCACCGACACGGTGGAGGCTATCAGGTCGTCGGCCGCGACCCGGTTGAGGATGTCCCGCTCCGTGAGAATGCCCTTGGGCTCGCCACTGATGAGGACCAGGATGTTGCCGGCGTGCCTCTCGCGCATCATCTGGGCGGCGCTGAGCACTGATTCGTTGGCGTCGATCATCAGGGGGTCGGTCTTGACAAAGTTCCTGACTGTTGGGGTGCTGGCCTCGGACGCTTCGATCCAAAAGGTGAGCGAGTAGTGGCAGCTGGGGCACTCTTCGGGGGTCCTTTCGCCCTCGAACACGTGGCCGCAGCGATAGCACTCCCATCTCGTCATATCCGGATGAAAAGCGCCTCCGTGGTATATTAAGAAAGTGGGGCCTGCTGCTACGATGGTCCGGGGGCCGAACCGTCCTTAGGGGCCAGCGCGATGAGCCGCCTCGCCTTCTGCTGGCACATGGACGCGCTGTCGGCGTAGTACTTCCACGCGGTGTAATTCACCTCGACCTTGGCGAGCAGGAGGAGGATGTCCGCGGCCTGGAGATAGTGGGATACCGCGGTCTCGTAGGTCCCAGCCTTCTCGTCCGATGCAGCGTCGGCCATCAGCTGCTCGGCGTACCACCTGAGCTTCTGGGCCCTGGTCATCGGCTGCTTCGGAGCCGGTTTGGGCGCTGCCTGCATGGACCTCCCAGGGGCGGGGAGGTGGCAAAAGACGGCCGAGTCATATTTCTTAGACGAAGGTGAGAACCCGCGGGCAGCGCTTAGCCGAGCGTGACCGCAGTGCCGACAGCCACGCCGTTCGCGGCTGCGAACCCCGCCTTGGCTTCGATGACGAAGTTGGCGGGGGAGGACGGGGTGTAGACCGCGCAGGCGGCCGAGTCGTAGCAGGGGGGCGCGGAGGTAACCATGAAGACCACCCTCGCAGAGTTCCCGGTCGCGTTCAGCCAGAGCATGTCGAGGCTGGTGTTCGTATCATACATCCAGAAGGACCACCGCCCGAATGAAGGGAATGCGAAGAGCATAGTCGTGGCGTCGGTGATCATCTTGTTCATCAAGCCTGTCTGCCTTTCCGCCGGGGTGGTCGCCGAATAGGTGAAAGTGTACGTCTTCCCGTTCACAGTGAACGCCGACGGGACGGAGCCGGTGAAATCCCCCGGCTGCGCCTGTGTGACGTAGAATTCGTAGGACGCGAAGACGACCAGAGCCGCCGCGGCGATGGCGATGAGCTTCGACAGCGACGCCAAGGACCGTTCCCTGGAGCAGGGAATATTTCTACCGTTCCAGGAGTGCGGCCAGCGATCAGAGAGATGGCGACTACGGCTGCTTTGCGCCGCACTTTGGGCAGAAGGACGCCCCGGCTGCGAGCTGTGACCCGCAGGACACGCAATACTTCGCTCCGGACTGTGGGCCCGCGAGACCCTGGGGCTGAACCGGCTGAGGGACAGACGGGTTCCATACGATGGCGAGGATCCCTCCGACGAGGCCGAGGAGGAACCCGATGAAGAAGCCTCCGAAGGAGCCGATCCAGCTGAGGACCGAGAACACGACTATCAGGGCTCCCGAGGTCGCGTGACTGCTAGGATCCGAGTTGAGCCGGCTGGCAAACACGAGTATCAGGATGCCCCAGACCACTCCGAGGAGCCCGAACAGCCCGCCAAGCCCTGCGATGAAGACGGTAACCAGCGCCCCGAAGACCGTCGTGAGCAGCCCGGCCAGGATGACGAACACGCCGGCGATGAGGGACAGGTAGTACGCCGCTGTCGGCTTGTCGGCGGACATGCGTGGTGTCAGTCTCGATGTTTGTATTTAACGATGAAGAGGGCGGTCGGGTCGTTTCATCGGGAACAGGTTTTAAAAAGAAGCAAGCGAAATTGATTCCGTCTTGGATGGAATCGACGGCGAGCTGAGCCCCCGGGACGCCGAAGTCGTCCGGACCATCGAAGAAGAGGGGCTGTCGCTGTTCACCTTCGACGGCCTAAGGCGAATTACGGGTTCTCACCCGGAGACGCTCTCGAGGACCTTGGAGAGGCTGGAAGACAGCGGGGTGGTCGTGAGGTCCCCGGAGGGATACAGTCTGACCGACAGGAGCAGGTCAGGGTCGGGTCTCAGACCGGCGAACGGCGGGACGAAGAGCGTGCCGATACTGCACACCTTCCTTCCGTACGCCGGCAGCGCGGCCAAGGTGGTCGGGGCCCTGAAGGGGAGATGGTTCGACAACATCAGATGGGTCGGCATGGCCGACGGCGACGACGGGATAGTCATGAAGTGGGTGACCGACGACGGGACCGCCATCATCGACGCCAGGATCGCGGGGGGACAGCTGGACGTCGAAGCGAGGGTGGCGAGCGACTCGGACCTGCCCAAGGCTGTGCGGGCGGCGCACCAGCTCGTGGGGAGGATTTCGAGGCTGTACTCGAGCCCCAGGCCAGGCGGCAGGGTCGCCCTGATGCAGATAGGGCACTTTTCACCTCACGCGATGTGAGCAGGTAGTTCCCGAACCCGCTCAACAAGTAATCGCCGGTGCAAGCTATGCCTGGTGATTTCGAAGCAATGACAGGAACAGAGGGGATGCAGCTGCTACAGTCTTTTTCGAACGCTGTAACCGAGCTGGCAGACAGAGTCTCGCCTTCCGTGGTGAGCGTGGACGGCGGCAGAAGGGGCGGGACCGGGATCGTCTGGTCTGGCGACGGGCTCGTCGTGACCGCCAACCACGTCATCGGACACTCGGCGGCCCCGACGGTTGTGCTCGGAGACGGCAGGGAGCTGAGCGCGACGGTGTTGGGGACGGATCCCTACTCCGATGTGGCGCTCCTCAGGGTGGAAGCCCAGGGGCTCTCGCCGATCGACATCGGGGGCGCAGGCGAGGTAAATGTCGGGCAGTTCGTGCTGGCCCTGGCGAGCAGTTCGGGGAAGAAGGCGTCGGCGACCTCGGGCATCGTGACCAGCGCCAAGAGGAGCATGAGGGGGTTCTGGGGGGTGATGATCGACGACGCCGTGGTGTCTGACGCCAAACTGAACCCGGGCTACTCGGGAGGGCCCCTGGTGGACGCCTCTGGGAGGCTGCTGGGGATGAACGTCGCCTACTTCGCTGGGAGAGGGGTTGCTGTGTCCGCCGAGTCCCTGAGGGACACTGTGTCCAAGATCTCCAGGGACGGGCGGGTGAAGAAGGGGTTCCTCGGCGTGGTGGTAGAACCCATCCAGCTCCCCGACGAACTGGCGGCCTCCTCTGAGGTGGCCCAGGCAGAAGGGCTCCTCGTAAGGTCGGTCGAACCGGGGTCGCCGGCGAGGGCGGCGGGAGTGGCGATCGGTGACGTCATCCTGAAGCTCGGCGGCGTCGCTGCCTCGGACGAGTACGAGCTGCGCAGGGCCCTCTCCGGTGACGTCGTCGGGAAGCCCCTGACCCTGAAGGTCCTCAGGGCCGAGAAGGCTGCGGAGCTGAAAGTGACGCCGAAGGAGGCGGAGTAGATGTTCCAGCCACCGGAGGCGTCTTTTCCCAGGGAGCCCGGCTTCCCGCAGCCCGGGAGCCCACGGGAGCCTCTCCCGCCCCTCCGCCCTCCGGCCTAGCCGGGCCCGGGCTGGATTGATTAGGGAGCACCGAGAGGCTGACCCCGTGAGCGAGATCAGGGCCAAGACCCGCCACGGGGAGATGACGATCGACCAGCTGGCCGAGATACAGCCAGGGATGGCGGCGCTCATGAAGGAAGCCGGCGACAGGTTCACCCACACTTACTACGCGGCCAAAGGTGGCAACTGGAAGCTCGCCGCACACAACCTGAACCAGCTCCGGGCGTCGTTCAGGACGGCGAAGGTCACGAGGCCGAAGTTCGCTGAGGACCTCGACGCCTATGACAAGGAGTACCTCCTGCCTATCTTCGAGTCCATCCGCGACCAGGACTGGAACCGCTTCGAGGCCGCGTTCAGGAAGGGGGAAGACGGCTCTGACATCTACCACGACAAGCGGGGGTACCCGCACATCAGGTACCTCCTTCCGAAGGACCCCCCCTCGAACCTCTATCTCGGGCCGCCCGAGGAGTTCAAGCGGGGCAGCCGGGCCGCCGGGAAGACCCCCTAGAGACGGTCGACGAGCTTCATCATCTCCGAGTAGTGGTGCTCGATTATCTCGGCCCCTTCGGTGCCCATCATCTTCTCGGCGTTGGCCCTGCACTCCGAGATGGCACTGGTGATGCCTTCCTTCGTGGGCTGCACATAGCTCACGCCGCACCTGGAGAAGGCGCCCTCGACGAATGCCTTCACTTGCTGTCTCAGCTGCTCGTCGGTGACCGGTTGGTGCATGGCAGCCGCGAACTCCCCGTTGGCGCTTTCGAAGCACTTCAGGAGCTCGTCCCTCACGAATGTCGGAGTGATTTCTGCTTCGCCCACCTCGGGCGCCTTGTAGGTCCCCATATGGGAGGGGATTATCACATATGTTATATATTTGTGCCTCTCGGAGGCCATCCAGAATGCAGAACACCGCAGCCGACGGTCAGCTCCTCGAGAAGTTCGACTCGCAGGTCCGGGCCATGGTCCCCCACCTCGAAGGAGAGAAGGTGGCCAACCCCACCCCGCTGGTGGAGGTGACCCAGGAATTGGTCGAGTGCGCCCGTGATGAATACGGCCTGCACCTGCCGCGCGAGGGGGTCAGGGTCTATGCCAAACTCGATTCGAAGATTTCTGGAGGCTCGGTCAAGGTCAGGCCGGCTGTGACCATTGTGAGAGATGCGATATCTTCGGGGAAGCTCGCCCGGGGGCAGACGGTTTTCGAAGCCACCTCCGGCAACTTCGGGCTGGCCCTCGGACAGCTGGGGAGGCTGGGGCTGGATGTGGTGGCGATAGTCTCCAGGCGACTTCAGCCGGGAGTCATCGATAGGCTCAAGGCCGACGGGGTAAGGCTGATCGACCTCGACGTGGACATCTGCCCGGCTCCGGGGCTCAAAGGAGATGTGGACAAGATCGTGGCGAAAGGGGTCGCGTCCAACGTAAGACTACGGCTGGGGGAACTCGGTTTCGACCAAGCCAGGTTCGACCGGGTCAGGGACGAAGCAGAGGAGATCTTGGCCGGCCAGGACGCCATAGGGCTGGCGAAGCTCCTCGCCCGGGCATACGCGGGATTCTGCACCGAGCAGTACGACAACGACCTGAACGCGGAGGCGCACAGGTCTGTCACTGCGCCGGAGATCGACCAGCAGTTGGCGGCCCAGGGCGCTTCGCTGAACGACGTCGAGTTCGTCTGCACTTTCGGCACCGGAGGCACGGCGAGCGGGGTCGGGGCGTACATCTCATCGAGGTACGGCAAGAAGGGAGTCAGGGTCGTCTTCCCCCTGGCGGGCCAGGACGTGGCTGGCATCAGGACGAGAGAGAAGGCGTCGGGCCTGAGGTTCTACGACCCGGACTCGTACGTCGGGGTCCACGAAGCCGACTTCGAGGAGGCCAGCAGGGTCTTCGAGTACTTCAACAGGAAAGGGCTCGACGTCGGCGAAAGTGGGGCGCTGGCCCTCTATGCCACCATCCAGCTGCTCAACTATGGGGTGGGGAAGAGGTTCATCGTCATGGTCGCCGACGGGGCCTCGAAGTACGTCAGGGAGGTGGCCGCGGTCGCCAGGAGAGGAAAGCGGGACCAGGTTAGGCTGAGTGAGGCCGCCTCCGCCATAGGCGAATATGCGGGGGTGCTCTGGGCGCACAACACCTTCGTCCCCAGGGCGGAGGGCATCAAGGTCATCGCTTCGTCGCTGGGGTGCCCGGAGTCTGCCGTAAGGGTGGCCGACACCCGGGACGTTCAGGCGGTCCTGAACGGAAGGGAGCCGTCGGCAGGCTTCCAGAAGCTGCTGCCCAGCGACGAGAGGCCGGTCCTCGTGATCTGCATGGCGGGGAGCACTTCGTTGATGCTCGCGAAGGTCCTTGAGAGGAAGGGGGTCGCCGCTGAGAGCCTAGTGGGCGGCATCACGGGCCTGCCGGCCTCGAAGGGGAGACAGCCTTTCGATCTTGTCCAGATTGCGCGCTAGGCGTCGGCAGGTCTAGGCCCGCTTCTTCGCCTGGGGGCGGACGAGAATCTTCTTGGGTTTGGGGCCAAGCGAGAGGACGGTCTTCTCGTAGTCAGACCAGCTCACCCCCATCTTCTGGGCGACCATCATCTCGATCATTGTGG
>JAJYKR010000017.1 GCA_021788415.1 archaeon | reverse complement strand
GGTCTTCTCCATGTACCCCCTGCTCCTGAAGGGCGGAGACATCCGGCTCCCTGCGATAAGCCTGGAGTTCTCGCTCCTCTTCGCCGTTCCGATGACAGCGGGGTGCGTCGTCCTCGCCGGGCCCATCCTGTACCTGTTCGGGCCGAGCTACGCCGCCGGTGCTGCGGGCCTTGGCATACTCGCCGTCATGTTCCTCTTCAACAACGTCTCGCTCTTGGTGGACCAGGCGCTCATGGGGACGGAGAAGGTCGACGCAGGCCAGACGCCTACCTTCCGGAGGCTGATCGGAAGCAACCTGATATTCGTCCCCGTGGCGAACATCGGTTACGGCGTGACCTACCTCGCAGCCCTATTCCTGGCTGTATCATTTGCCGCAACCAGTGGTTTCAGCGATTCGGCCGATATCGCCACCTGGGCGACAGTTCAGCTGGCGGTGACCCTGGCGTTCATGCTCTACAAGGCGAGGAGGGCCAGGCGCTACGCGAAGCTGATGCCCGGGGTCAGCGTGGCATACTATCTGGCTGCGGCGGCCGTGATGGCAGGGGTCCTTTATCTGATTTCGGGCGCTGTTGCAGACCAGTCGTTGGACACGTTGTACTACGGACTCCGTCTGGTCGCCCTGGTCGCGGTCGGCGGGGCTGTCTACTTCGCGCTGGTCTATGCGATGGATTCCAAGTTCAGGGGGCTGGCAAAATCCTTCGTGCGCAGGCTGAGATGAGCCCCCCTGTCGCCGATGCGAGGGCGGGCCTAGGATAAATATCTCCGGGTCGACTGAAAGTTGGGTTGGGCGAAGCACAGTCCAGGGAGCCCGAGGTCGGAGCCGGGACCAGAGCCGACGTGGTCATGCTCACCAAGAACTCCGTCAGGCCCTCCCTCCCCGAGACCCTGGCCTCGGTGTACGCCAACGTTCCAGTCAACAGGCTGATCGTGGTCGACGGAGGGTCCACAGATGGGACCATCGAGTTCGTGTCGAGACAGAAGAAAGTCCTGCTGGTCACCGATCCGACAGGCAACAGGGCCACTTCGAGGCAGAAGGGGATAGAGAGGGTCGAAACCGAAGTGTTCGCGTTCATTGACAGCGACATGATACTGCAGAAGAACTGGTTCTCCGAAGCCCTCGCCCTCCTGGGCCCTGGGGTCGGGGCCATCAGCACCTATCCGAGATACTTCGGGACCGCGGAGAGGATGCAGAAGGCGCTTGAGAGGATGTACGGCAGGCCGACAAGGCGAAGGTTCGACACGGCTGCGGCCCTGGTGAGGACAGCTGCGGTGAAGGGCATACGCATTCCGTGCGAGGATGAGCAGGTTCCGAGCGAGGACGAGTTCATTGGGAGGGCAGTTCAGAAGGGAGGGTATCAGGTCCTGTGCGTCGGGACCCCTGTCGCCTTCCACCGGGAGAGCCCTCATCCTCCAGACCTCTGGGCCAAGGGACGGCTGCTCAGGCAGAAGAGGTGGAGGACGACCAGGTACATGGCAAGGCAGAGCCTCCTCTCGATTCCCGAGGGGATGTTCATCTGGGTCTACACCGGGAGCTTCAGTGCAGGTTGGCAGAGGGTGAGGAACAACGCCGTTGCTCTCCTGGGGTACCTGGCGGCGTCCCGCCCATAGAAGCACGACCTAGGTCGCAATCTCGGGCGTGGGGGCAGGGCAGGGACCCTCCGATGGAATGAATGACGGCCAGGGTGTTTGCGGCTTGCAACCTGACCCGCGAGTTCCTCCGTGTCTCCCTGGCATGGCCAGGGCGTCGGAGGAGCTACTGGCTCTTTGGCTTCGATTCGTCTGTTCCCGCTGCTGCCGCAGGCTTCTCCGGGGCCATCTCTGGGATGTCCGTGATCGGCTCAGGAGGGGGTGTCGTCGCCATGGTGTATCCGATCCAGGCAAGTATGGCAAGAAGGACGAGCACAGCCAGGAAAGCCGTTATCTCCAGCACCGCCAGCGGCCAGTACCATATCAGAAGGCCGTAGACGATGATCCCGAGGATGCTCCCACCGAGAATTCCGCCTCCGATAGCTCTATCGTTGGCCATGAAACGCTCTGGCAACGAAATGGAGTGAATATAACGCTTGTGGGTGGGAGTTTAGCCCAACAGGGCTTCCGCTACGGCGGGGTCCCCGCGGGTCACCGCGTAGACCCCCGGTTGCTTCTCGGACCGCATCCTTCGGACCACTTCCCTCACCGTCTCCAGGAGGTGCCCCTCCCCCTTCGCTGCGGCCCTGTGCAGCGTCTTCGGCAGGGTCCACTGGAACTTCCTCTCATACAGTCTGACGTCGGCCACCCCCCTGAATGGGAACACGCCGAGGATCACCCTCCCCTCCAGCCCCGCCTTCCTGACCGTCGCAATGTGCCTGTCGAACGTCTCTTCCGCATCGGTGGTCGGGGGCTGGGCAAGGAGCATGTCTGCCCCGGCTCGAAGCCTCCCCACTGCCAGGGAGACCCCCTCGGGGGACCCCAGGGCGTCTATGTTCACGGGCGCGAAGAATCTGGTAGGCGAACGTGACCGGGACCTTATCCTGGACGCGTCGCGTATGGCGGCAGCAAGGCTGGCGTAGTCTCTGACGTTGGAGGCCTTCGCGGACTCGGGGAGGTCGTCCCCCCAGGCAAACATCACCCACCTGAACCGGGCGGAGATCCCGCCCAGGGCCGAGGAAAGGAAGCGAGGTCGGTTCTGGTCTCGGACGACGATGACAGGCGCCGCGTCGACACCGAGGACCTCCCGGAGCATGGCAGCAGTCTGCACGGTGTCCAGCTTCAGCAGAGCAGGGTCTTTGACGTTGGCCACCAGGAAGACGTCACCAAAGGCGCGGACGCTGCGCACGGCGTCCGTGAACCTCTCCGTCCCGGCAGCTATGTCCAGCGCCCCGTCCTCCTTGTCGGTGAACGGGAATAGCGGAGGCAGGACTTCGAGGACCCTCAGGAATGACAACGGGGGGTGCGGCCCGGCCTCCGATAGAAAACAGTACCGGGCCAGGGGCGGAAGGAGTCTGTTACTTCTTTCGGCGCGCCACTCGGACAGGGACGGCCAGCTGCTCTGGCGCGCTTTCCTCGGTCGCGGCGGCCGGTTCTTCGAAAGCGAATTCCTCGCAGTCGCACATGGGCTCTCGTTGGGCGGTTCCTAACGGATAAGGGTTGTGAATGCAGCCAGGGGCGGGCCTGGGGAGCAGACGCCGGCTATATAGAACGGCAGGAAGGCGGCCAGGGAGAGCTGGATTGCCAGGAGACGCCTACGGACACCTCTCGAACTCGTATGGAAGGAACCACTTCGAGGTGGACAGGCCATTCCAGACGATCCTCCGGTACTTCACGGGGAAGGTCCCCGAGTTCTCCGGGCTTGGCTCCTTTGCGGGGAAGGAACTCTATGAGATTGCCGACTATGTGGACAAGACGGCGCACCCGAAGCACGTGATGTGGAGCGTCAACGGCGAAAGGGTAGACGAGGTCTGGCTCGCGCCTTCGGAACGGGACGCCCTGAAGAGGCTCTTCAAAGAGTTCAGGGTGAACGCCCCGCCCTACAGAGGAGGGAGCTGGTTCGACCACTTCGCCTCGATCTACCTGATTTCAGATCCAGGCATTGCATGCATCCTGACCGTCACCAACCAGACCGCCTACGCCCTCTTCAAGTACGGGAGCGCCGAGCAGAAGAAGCTCGTCCCGGGCCTGATCGGGGAGGCGGAGGAGGTCACCTTTGGCGCCACCTGGTTCACGGAACTCCAGGGAGGGAGCGACCTCGGGGCCAACACAGCTTCGGCCGTCGAGAAGGATGGCGCATGGCTGATCGAAGGCGACACGAAGTACTTCGCCAGCGATGCCGGCCTGGCTGACTTCGCCCTCGTCACCGCCCGCCCGGATGGCGGGCCACCGGGGGTGAAAGGGCTGGGGCTCTTCCTGGTCCCCAGGCTGGATTCGAAGGGAAGGAGGAACTTCCTTGTAAGGAGGCTCAAGGACAAGAGCGCGACTGTCAGCGTCCCCACCGGGGAGGTCGAGTTCCATGGCTCTGAGGCGAGCCTGATAGGGGACCTGCGGAAGGGGATCTACTACACCATGGAAGACCTGATGGTGTCGCGCCTGGCGAACTCCTTCGGCGCCCTGGGGGTGGCTCGAAAGGCATACCTTGAAGCTTACTACTACGCGAAACGGCGGAACGCCTTCGGGAAGCCGCTCGTCGACCACCCTCTGGTGAAGCGCGACCTCCTTGAGATGGAGCTCCACGTAGAGGGGACGATGGCTCTGGCGTTCAAGGCGGTAGACCAGTTCCAGAGGTCCTGGGAGCAGACCCCGCCCTACGAAGCATCCTACCACTACGCGAGGCTGCTAACGCACGTGGCAAAGAACGCGACGGCTGACATGGCGGCCCAGGTGACCAAGATGGCGATGGAGCTGCACGGAGGTCTGGGGTTCCTCGAGGAGTTCCCTGTGGAACGCCTCCACCGGGAGGCCCTGATAACCCCCATCTGGGAAGGCCCGAGCAACATCCAGGCCCTCGACATGCTCGAGGTGATAGCGAAGAAGAACGCCCATGTTCCCATGCTCGAGGACATGGCGAGGCTCCGCGACGAAATCACCGTCGAGGGGGATGCGGCCTCGGCGGCCCTGGACGCGATCACCGAGGCCCTGGCGCGCCTCTCCTCCGCCGATGGGGAGGGGGCGGAGTTCTTGAGCAAAGACATGCTGAGCGCCATCGGGAACGGAGTGGCCACCATCCTGCTCCTCTCCCTGGCGACCAGGGCGGGGAGCTCGAGGTTCGCGACCGCAGGCCGGCTGTATGCCAGACGGTTCGTCCAGGGAGAACCACTGCCTCCCGAGTCACTCACCGAAGCCAGCAGGATCTACGCGGTGGACGAGTAGAAAAACGGGGCCGCCGCTGGTCCGGGCCGGTGACATGTCTCCTAGGACGGTCCTCCTGGGAGTTGGACCTTAGAGAGGGGATTACTTTCCGGTAATCCTGAACAGAGTTATCCCGCAGGACGCGCACTTCCCCTTTAGAGCGTGGCGTCCGTTCCCGAACTTTACTTCCTTCGGGGAGATCATGTCTCTGCTCTTCTTCTCCTTCACGCAGTAGGCTTTCATGGCCCTGGAGTGGGCTCGGCCAGCCATATCATGGGGGAAGCCTTACAGGTTCGACCATCATGATAGCGGAATTTGACCCAAATCCCACCAGTGTGCGCCGGTTCCCAATGCAGGTCGGGGTAGGCCGCCCCCAGTCTTCAGCCTTCGAAGTGCTTCTCCAGGGCGGTGCTCGCCATGCCCAGGTCGCGACCGAGACTCTTCCCGCGTTGCGGTGCAAATCTTCCCGGGCTACCTCGGGCGCGTCGTATGCGGACTCGTTGCTAGAGCGGGGCAGCCCACGGTGCCAGCGCCATAGCAGTCCCCTTGGGTTTCAGGGTCTCCCGGCTAGGCCCTTCTCTTGGTCATGAACCACGTTCCCATCCCCTTCGCGCACAGGCGACCGTCACCGTCCCTTATCTCCCCCTCCGCCACGGCCACCGTGCCCCCCGCCCTGACCACCCTCCCCACAGCGCTGAAAGGCCCCTTCTTCAGCGGCTCGAGGAAGTTGACCTTCAGCTCCATGGTGACCTGGTCAATGCCAGGGTTTGCGGTCATGACGGCGATGCCGCAGACGTTGTCCAGCGTGTACATGATGATCCCCCCGTGGACGATCCCGCCCCGTCTCGTTATTGCCTTGCCGTAGGGGAAGCTCAGCTCTGCTTCGCCGTCGCCCACCCTGACCACCTTGTATCCGACTGTCCTCCAGAGCTCGCTGTCCCACTCCATGGCCTTCTGCATCTCGGCCTGGACGTCAGTCCCTCCCTTCTTCGCCAGAGCGAACAGGTTCTTGAAACTCCCGGCTTCGTCCAACAGCTTCTCGAAGCTCAACGGAGACAAGGGGGACTTTCGAGTGCGTTTAACTATTAGCGAGGGTGAAGCTGTTTCAGCAGATATGCCCGAGACGGCCGGGAGAAGATATGCACCGAGGAAGATGAACCTCGGGGACCTCATCAAGGTGCTCGTGAAGGAACACTCGGTGATGCAAGATGGGCTGGAGAAGGCCAAACAGGCCGCAGCACGCAGAGACTTCGCAGGAGTCGCCGAGGAACTGAAGAAATTGGACCCCATCTTCAGGCAGCACATCGCGGACGAGGAATCCACCATCCTTGCGCTGCTGATGCGCCTGCTCGGAAAGGAGGGCTCGGCCGAAGAGATCAGGATATTCCAGCAGCACAGGCCGATCTATCAGCTGATGAAGACGGTGGGCGAACTGGCCGCCAGATCAGCCGTCGAATTGGAAGCCAGCCAAGACGAGCTCAAACGGCTCTTTGAGCAACATGCTGGGGCCGAGGAGAGCCGCGTGTTTCCGAGGGCGTCGTCACTGGGCGGATAGCTGACTCGGACTCCCCCTTGGAGAGGGCTACCTTCTCGCACTGGGCAGGGGCACCTCCGCCTGTTACCCATTCAGCGGCGGCCCCCCGGGGTCTAGGTCCCTTTTACGAGCCTTTCGAGCGCGTGCGCCGTCCCGGCCCTGAAGTGGCCCTCGTTCCACTTCGAAACGAGGCGGATGACACCTCTGAACCTGACGTCCCATTCAGCGACGACAGACTCGTCCCCCACCGTCAGCAGTTGCCTTCCTGTGAACGGTCCCGAGAGATAATCTATCTCCAGGACTCGGCGCGCGTCGTCCTTCGAAATGCTCGCCCGGCCTGAGCCTCCGAAGGCGAAGCCGACCTTCACCCTGGTCGCACCCTGCTGCTCGTCCACGATCTCAAGGGACCTGGTCCCGTGCCAGTACTTCGGTATGTCCATGACCACGGACGCCCTCTTCCAGACTTCTGCCGGGCTCCCTTCGATCTTCAGAGACTCTTTGAACCGCATCGGATGCTGAAAGGGAGGCCGCCTAGAAAAACAGCACCGTTCCCTGGAAGCGCTCCCTTACGCATGGATTAAGCGAGAGCTCCCCGTGGCACTGGCGGGGGGTTCGCGCGACGAGAGCGATGAGGCTGGTCGCCGAGGGCGGGCCGCTATTGATGGCTGACATCGGGATCCCTCCACTGGGCCCTCGCTCGGTCCTGATCAGAGTGGAGGGAGCCGGGGTCTGTCACTCGGACATTCACCTCATCTCCGGGGCATACGATCTCGGCGAAGGAAGGAAGCTCTCGTCGACCGCGGGTGGGCGGCTCCTGCCCCTGACC
>JAJYKR010000016.1 GCA_021788415.1 archaeon | reverse complement strand
CACGACTGGGTGACCGCCGAGTCCTCCACCGGGACGGAGATTCCGCTCTTGAACGCCAACCAGCCCGTCCATGCTATCTGCGCCCCGCAGTCGCCGCTGTATTCGAGCGGGGCGGCGGTGAGGCGGGCCGAATGCCTTTCCGACATCGTGGACATCATCAGCGAAAGGCGCTTGTTGGCCGCGACCCCGCCAACTATCATGACTTCGTCCTTGCCTGTGAAGGCCAGGGCCCTCTCGGTCACCTCGGTCACCATGGCGAACGCCGTCTCCTGCATCGAGTACGAAATGTCAGAGAAGCTCTCGCCCCCGTCGAGAAGCTGCTTGGATGCGGTGAGGAGGCCGGAGAAGGAGACGTCGTTCCCCTTGACCGCGTAGGGGAGCCTGACGTAGGTGCTGGATTTCGACGCCGCTTCCTCAACGGCGCGCCCGCAAGGCGAAGCGAGTCCGTGATGCCTCCCGAACTGGTCCAGTAGCTGGCCTAAGGTAAGGTCCAGCGTCTCTCCCAGGATGCGCCAGCGGCCCCCCGCGAATGCGATTATCATGGTGTGGCCCCCTGAGACGAGCAGGACCACGGGGTCCTTGACTCCGGTGAGAAGGCAGCCGAGCTCAATGTGCCCCACGGCGTGGTTCACCGGGACCAGTGGGACGCGCAGGGAGGAGGCGAGGGTCCGGGCCACGACAGCGCCGACCCTCAGGCATGGGCCGAGCCCTGGTCCTTTGGCGTAGGCGACCGCAGCGATGTCCTCGGTCCTGATGCCCGAAGCGTCGATGGCTCTGGAGAGGACCGAAGGGGCAGACACGAGATGGCTCCTCGAAGCTTCGAAGGGGTGGATGCCGCTCCCTTCAGGGGGGGTGTAGACTGACTTCGTGTTAGAAAGAATCTCGCCGTCCGACGAAACTACAGAGACAGAGAAGGTGTGGGCGGTGCTCTCCACACCCAGGGTGTATCGTTTCATGTCGAGCTACATCTTGCGGGTCTGGCGGTAGAGGTCCCCGAGGAGGTTGATGTACGGCTTCACCTCCACGAGGAAGTCGTTGAACTTCCCCCTTTCGAAGGAGACCTTATGCTTCCCTCCCTCGACGACGATCTTCGCGGCCAGGACGATCCCTGCGCTCCTGTCCGGGTCTGACTTCAGCTTGGGGAAGTGTATGAGCGCGCCGTACCCTATCTTCTTCTTCTCCTTCGTGAAGACCACGTTGTAGTACATGCTCAGTGTCGTCTTGAACTGGGCTAGCTGCTTCTTCCTGCTTTCGCTCCGCTTCACCTGGTCGAAGTCCGCGGCCTCCAGGGAGTCGACCATCTCTTTGAGCAGCTTCATATCGCCGACTCTGTTGGTGTAGCCGGCGTACTCTATCGGCATCTGATATACGCTGTTCATCACGGAGTCCCAGTCGTCGATGACGGCGAATGTCTCGGTGTCCAGGTTCATCTCCCGCTTCAACTCGTCGGAGAGTATGTCCTCCACGGTAAGCTTTGACGGCACCCCCTGTTCCCCGGGCGACTTCTAGTTAACGTTGACCCCCGGCCCCGACGCTCGCGGGTGGGAGTCCTGCCCGGGCCGCGCGCTTATACGCGCGGACAGCCGGGTCGGGACGTTGGACAGGCCCATCGCGTCGATCGAGGTCGCATATCTCATCCACGCGACCGAGGACGAGGGGAAGGTCGAATCGTGCCTGGTGAAGTTGCTCGGGGTCCCTTTCATCCCAGAGAAAGACGAGCTCCAGGGGCACTTCGGGAACCCCATAGTCAGGGGGAGGATCCATCTGACAGGGGACGAGGCGAACTCGGTCTTCGGCAACATCATCTCCGCCCTTCCGAGTGGGGTGAGGAGGGAAGTGGCCGTCAGCCTGGAAGCCCACCTCGACGAGCACATGGCGCTGTACCTTCGGCTGGACAAGCAGCGCCTGGTGGGAGGATCGGTCGCGCTCGGAGACGACGACGCTGTGAGGATCAAGATCAAGCCGAGGCTGCACTCGATGAGGGGAGGGGCAAGGGAGTACTTCCTCGGCAGGCTGGGAGGAGGGTAGGACGGCAAAACGATACCTTCTCTTCTTCTCGGAGGGCGAGCTGTCCGGCCAGGAGATGGACGACCTCGCGAGGACTCTCGAAGGTACGTACGGTCCGGTCAAAGTCTTCGGAGTGGAGGGAAACCCGCGGGCGGTGATCGTGAAGACAGACGTGCACAACTCGACGCTGATGAGGGAGAGAGGGGACGCCTTCGGGGTCGGAGGGAAGAAGCTGACCCCGGTTCTCACATCGGGGGCCGTAGGTAACCTCAAAAGGCGAGCGAGAGAGGGAGACAGCAATGGCACTCTTCATGAGCGATGAGTACGTCTCTCAGGTCCAGTCGGCGCTCACCCAGGACCCGAAGTGGGCCGAAAGCTCCAAGAGCTTCAAGACGAGCATTGCGTTCAATGTGACCGACAAGGGACTGAACTACCTGATGAACGTCGACAACGGGGTCACCGCCTTCCAGAAGGTCCCGCCCGGGACCGGGGCGGAGTTCTCCTTTGACGGTACCTACGATTCGTGGTCGAAGGTCGCGAAAGGAGAGGTCGACATCCAGTCCGCGGTGTTGAAGGGGCAGCTGAAGTTCAAGGGGTCTCTGACAAAGATCCTGATGTACAAAGACAGGTTCATCAGGGTGGCAGAGATAATGCGAGACGTCCCCAAAGAGTTCTAGGCCGGCACAAAGACGTAGTACGGGTTCCCTTCGCCGCCATCCCTTGCCGCCACCTTCAGCTTCATCCCCGGCTTCACTGACTGCTGCTCCGCCCCTTCGAGCCAGGCGAGCGCCTTCAGCCCGCTCTCCAACTCCGCTATGGCGATGGTGTAGGGACCGTTCGCCGCGAAGCTCGCTGGAGTGACCCGCACATGCGTGAAGGTGACGAGGGTGGCGTCGGTGCCCAGGTCGACCCACTCGAACTCTCCGCCCATGCACTTCGGGCAGTCTGCTTGGGGAGGGAACGAGACGTTTCCGCACTTCGTGCACTTCGTGGAGACCAGCTTCCCTTTCTTCAGCGCTTCCCAGAACTCCTGCGTCTTCGATATCGGGATGTCGAACCTCAGGTTCAGGGTCCGTCTGGAGTGCAGCTGGGGGTTCTCGTCCATGGCTCAGTCCCTCGAAAGCACGGTGACGTAGGCGTAGTGGCCGGTCCCACCGATGTTGTGCACCAGCCCCACTCCGTTCCTGATCGGTGCCTGGTGTTTCCCCGCCTCCCCCCTGAGCTGCTTCGTGATCTCCACGGCCATCGACACGCCCGTCGCCCCGATCGGGTGCCCTTTCGCCTTCAGGCCCCCGTCGAGGTTCACCGGTATCCTCCCGCCTATCTCAGTTTGCCCTTCGCGGATCATCTTCGCCGCCTCCCCCTTCTTGCAGAAGCCGAGGTCCTCATAGGCCATCAGCTCGGCGATAGTGAAGCAGTCGTGAGCCGTCGCGACGTCCACGTCCCCCGGGGCGACCTTCGCCATCGCGTAGGCTTTCGCCGCGGCGCTTACTGCGGCCCGGAGCCCCACGTAGTCGTCTCTCCTGCTGAGATTTGCCGTGTCTGAAGAGTAGCCGACCCCCTTTATCCAGATCGGGGTGTCGGAGAGCTTCTTCGCCAACTCCTCTGAGGCGAGGACCACGGCTGCCGAGCCGTCTGAAAGCGGGCAGGCGTCGTAGAGCTTGAGCGGCCAGGACACCACAGGTGAGCCCATCGCCTTTTCCAGCGTTATCTCCTTCTGGAACTGGGCCAGGGGGTTCATGGCTCCGTACCGGTGCGCCTTCACCGAGACCCTGGACAGGTCCTCCTCGGTGGTCCCGAACTTGTTCATGTGCGCGACCGCGTAGAGCGCGTAGTATGCCGGGAAGGTCATGCCGTAGTTCTCGAACTCCCACACGTAGGATCCCGCCCTGCCGATGAGCTCGACCGACGTCGGGGTGTCCACCTCGGTCATCTTCTCGACCCCCACGGCCATCGCCACGTCCGTCTCGCCGCTCATGATGCTGTTGTAAGCTGCCTTGACCGCGGCGCTTCCGCTTGCGCAGGCTGCTTCGACCCGCATGGTCCCGGCGCCGCTGAGCCCCGCGTACTCGTTCACGACCACCGCAGGAAGAGACTCCTCGTACCATCCCCCGGCGCTCCCCACGACGACGTTCCCGATGTCGCCCTTGTCGACCCCCGCGTCGTCCACCGCCTGCTTGATGGACTCGAACGCGAGCTCGCCCAGGGTGACGTCCGTCCGCTTGCCGAACCTGCTGTGCCCGATCCCTACGACTGCTACGCGGCTCATGCTCCTCAGCCCCTCCTGGTCATCGCCCTTGGCTCGTTCCCCTGACTTCCCCGGCGCCTAGCCGAGGACCCCCATCTCCTTCGCGACTTCC
This sequence comes from archaeon, assembly GCA_021788415.1. The sequence continues at coordinate 3,037 of JAJYKR010000016.1, read as the reverse complement.
TTCATGATGGTCAGCCGCTGGATGTCGTTGGTCCCTTCGTAAGTCTTTATGATCTGGGAGTCCCTCAGAATCCGCTCGACCTGGCTGTCGGTCGAGACCCCGTACGCGCCCATGATGAGCATGGCCATGTGCGCGTTCTTCTCCGCCGCCTCGGTGGCGGTTATCTTCGCTATCGATGACGCCTTGATGAAGTCCTTCCCCTTCTTAGTAAGGGTCGCGGCCCAGTAGGTCAGGAGCCTCGCCGTGTGGACGGCCGCGGTCATCTCTGCGATCTTGAACTGGACCTGCTGATAGCTCAGCAGATAGGTGTCGAAGGTCTGCCTCTGCGTGGAGTAGTTCAGGGCGTGCTCCAGGGCCGCCTGGGCCAGACCTGTGCCCTGAGCGGCGACGCCGACACGGCCGTGGTCGTAGCAGGTGAGCGCTATCCGCACCCCCCTCCCGACTTCGCCCACCACGTTGGATTCAGGGACCTCGAGGTTGTCGAACATCAGCTCGACCGGCTGGTCCCCCCTGAGGCCGATGACGTCGGTCCGCTGGCCGACCTTCAGCCCGGGCGTCCCCTTCTCTGCGATGAACGCGGTGATCCCGTGGTGCCTCTTCCCTTCCTCCTTCGGGCTCGTCCTCGCGAAGATCAGGTAGACCTCTGCCTTGTCCCCGTTGGTGATGAACATCTTCTTGCCGTTGATGACGTACTTGTCGCCAACCTTCTTCGCGTTGGTCGTGATGGCGGCAACGTCCGAGCCGGTCCCCGGCTCCGTCATCGCGTGGGCGGCGATCTTCTCTCCCTTGGCTATGGGCACGAGGTACTTCCGCTTCTGCTCCTCTGTCCCGAAGAGGTAGATCGGAGTGGAGACGAGGTAGGTGGCACCGACCACTGCCGAGAACGCAGCGGAGAACCTGGCGATCTCTTCCGTGGCTATGACCAGGGACAGGTCGTCGCCCCCTCCGCCCCCGTACTCCTCCGGGAAGGGCACTCCGAAGAGGCCGAGCTCGGCGGCCCGCTTGACAACCCCCATGTCCATCTGGTTCTCCCGGTCGATCTTCTGGGCCACCGGGGCCAGCTCCTTCTCTGCAAACTCCCTGACGGCTTTCCTGAACGCCTCCTGCTCCTCCGAGACCGTGATAACGTAGTCAGAAGTCGTTGGCGAAAGAGTGCTCATACCCCCGCCGGGCGAGCGGGGCTACTTAGGGCGTTCGCCGAAAAGTGACCACCCTTTCCACTGGAAAGGGAATTAAGTGGGCCGGGGGCGCCCCGGGCCGAGAGCCATGGGAGAAGGGAAGGTCACGGTGATAGGCGCGGGAGACATGGGGCACGGGATCGCAGAGCTGTTCGCGGTGAACGGCTTCGAGGTCACCCTGATGGACAAGTTCCCCGGCGCCCTCGAGAAAGCGCGCGGAAGGGTGGCGGCGAGCCTTGCCAGGATGGTAGAGCGGGGGAAGATGACGAAGGAACAGTCTGACGCGGCGCTCTCAAGGATGAAATTCTCAGGCGACATGACGTCATCGGCGGCCGGGGCGATGCTCGTGGTCGAGGCGGTCCCGGAGTCGGAGGAGCTCAAGAAGTCCGTATTCAGGGAGCTCGATTCGGTAGCTTCCCCGGACGCGGTCTTGGCGTCCAACACTTCGAACATCAGGATCACCGACCTGGCCGGCGCGACGTCCAGGCCGGGGAGGGTCGTGGGGATGCATTTCTTCAACCCGCCCATGGTCATGAAGCTGGTCGAGGTGATACCGGGGGGGAAGACGGACCCGTCAGCCGTTCAGAAGACGGTCGAAGCGTGCGGCAAGGTAGGGAGGACCGCGGTCCAGGTCCTCAAGGACAGCCCTGGGTTCATAGTCAACCGCATCAACGCGGCGGACACCCTCTTCTTCTGCCTCCTCCTGGACAAGGGCGTCGCGACGCCTGCCGAGGTCGACACCTACGCCAGGGGGCAGGGACTCCCGATGGGGCCTTACGAGCTCCTCGACTTCGTAGGGATAGACATAGGCGCGGATTCGCTGGCGTACTTCGCCGGAGCACTCTCGCCGGAATACGGCAAGGGGGTGACCTTTGCCAAGATGGCGAAGGCAGGGCAGCTGGGAAAGAAGACGGGGAAGGGGTTCTATGACTGGTCGAGCGGGCGGGCGGACATCCCGAAGGTGGAGCCGACCGACAAGCTCTCGATCATGGACATCTTCGCGCTTGAAATCAACGAGTCGGTCAAGCTCATAGAAGAGGGGGTGGCCACCCCCGAAGACATAGAGAAAGGGGTGGTGCTGGGGATGAACAGGCCGTTCGGCCCAATCACCGTGGCCAAGGACCTGAGCAACGCCGAGGTGAAGTCAAAGCTCGAGGAGCTCGCGACGAAGTTCGACTGCAAGATATTCGCCCCGTCGAAATCGATCGCAGAGGGGAGGATGAGAGACGCCGTAGAAGGAAGGTTGCAGCCGAAGAGCGGGACGAAGGTCGCCGCGCCTCCCGTGCAGGAAGAACATACCGAAGGGAGCGGAGCGGTCAGGCTGGAGAGGCTCCCCGGTGGAGTCGCGAAGGTCATCATCAACCGCCCGAAGCTGAACACAATCAACGGCCAGGTGCTCGAACGCCTCGACGCGATCGTCACCGAGCTGACTGCCGACCAGTCCGTGAGGGCGGTCGTGTTCACGGGGGAAGGGGCGGTGTTCTGCGCGGGGGCTGACCTGTCTCAGTTCTTCAGCAGCTCCGTCGCATTCATGGACTTCGCGAAGAAAGGGGCGAGGACGCTGAGAAGGGTCTCGGAGATGCCGAAGCTCACGATCGCGGTGCTGAAGGGATATGCGCTGGGCGGCGGGCTGGAGCTCGCGCTTTCGTGCGACGTGAGGGTCGCCACCGAGGACGTGGAGATCGGGTTCCCCGAGCTTACGAGAGGGCTGGTCCCGGCGTGGTCAGGGAGCCAGAGGCTCCCCAAGCTGCTCGGAATCTCCCAGGCTTCGCTCCTGATCCTCACCAGCGAGAGGGTCAAGGGTAGGCGCGCCTACGAGATCGGACTGGTGAACCGGCTGGTCACCACTGGCACCACCG
>JAJYKR010000015.1 GCA_021788415.1 archaeon | reverse complement strand
GTTCACGTCGAAGGCGACCACCTCCTCGTCTGATATCCCGTGCATCTTGCAGAGCTCATATTCTATCATCTCGTGGAGGGCGACGAGGAAGACGTATCTCTGGTCCCTCATCCTGCTCACCCTGATCTGGGCGGGCTTTCCGGGGATCCAGTCGCCCACTGTCTCATACCTCTGCTTCCTGTGGGGCACCTGGGCTACGGTGAAGACCGGCTGGAGGTCCCTTCTCCTGGCTACCCCTCTGGGCCTGAGCAGGTTGGAGTGCCCCCTGGGGACGGCGCCGGGCCGCGGGAGGGCACGCCGGAAGCTTGGAGACGACAAATCGTTCAGGAAAAAGGCCGGCCGGGGCCCCCTAAGGGATAGGCTGTCAAAACGGCACCCCTTTTTGGTAAACCAAAATTCAGCCGCATGAGAAGGGGCGGGCCGGAGCCGGATGCCCCGCTTTCCTCTTTGGCTTATCTAAGGGTCTAGGCCCGAACATGAGAGGGGAAAGGAAGGGTGGGGCGCTGCGGTAGCCCGAGGGGGCGCTATGCCTTCTTGAACTCGAGGGCCGCCGAGTTGATGCAGTACCGGAGGCCGGTGGGCCTCGGACCGTCCTCGAAGACGTGCCCCAGGTGGACCCCGCAGTTCCCGCAGCTGACCTCGGTCCTGGTCATCCCTAGGCTCCTGTCGGTGTCCTCTTTGACCGTCCCCTTCGACACTGGCTGGAAGAAGCTCGGCCACCCCGTCCCGGACTCGAACTTCGTGTCTGAGCCGAACAGCTGGGTGCCGCAGACAACGCATGTGTAGGTCCCCTTCTCGTGGTTGTCCCAGTACTTCCCCGTGAACGGGGCCTCCGTCCCTTTCAAGAAGCAGACGTTCACCGCGTCCCTGTTGAGCTGCGCCTTCTTCCTCTCCATCTCTTCCTTTGTAAGCATCGGTCGGAAGGAGACTCGGGTGAGGTATAAAGTTTCGAAACCTCTTTCCGACAAATGCGGACGCGGCTTCCTCGAACTAGACGCGTAGAGAGGCAAGGTTAGGCAGGATTGAGCGGCGCCCTGATAGTCTTAAGAGCCACTGGGTCTTCTATCGCATTGACTTGGCCAAGTTCTCCTCGGCACAGCAGAGCTGGAAGGAGCAGACAGGGAGCATCATGGCGGTCGAGGTGCAGAAGCTCTTCGTCGGCAAGACCAACGTCAGGAAGTCCCCCGGAGACGTCGGAGATCTGGTCGATTCGGTGAAAGAGAAGGGGATACTGGAGCCGGTCCTGGTCAGGCCCATCGGAGGGAGGTACGAGCTTGTGGTCGGGTCGAGGAGGTTCGAGGCCGCGAAGATAGTCGGGCTGAAGAAGCTCCCTGCCATCGTCCGCCCCATGACCGACGAGGAGGCGATCGTCGTCTCCCTCGTCGAGAACATACAGAGGAAGGACGTGGAGCCGGAGGAGGAGTACGACGCCATCGTGGCCCTGAGGAAGGTGAACCCCCGCGCATATGGATCCTCGGAGCAGGTGGCGAAGGCGCTGGGCAAGTCTCGGAGATATGTAGAGGACAGGATCAACGCGGTCGAAGCCGTCCGGATCATAAGAAAGGAGGCCAAGGCAGACATCGCAGTCAAGCAGGCCCCGCTCCCCAAGGAGAGGAAGGAGGGGGTGCTTCCGGTGCGGCATGCGACGTTCCTCCATCGGGCCGAAGAGGCGCCGACGGTGCAGGAGCTCCCAAGGAAGGAACGGGCGACCCAGCTGAAGGAGCTGGCTGAGACCATAGCCCCGCTCACTTCCCCCGAGGCAGAGAACGTGGTCAGCCACTTCGTGATGGCCCCCCAGAGGCCCGTGGAGGACATCAGGAAAGAGGCTACGTACCTGCATGCGGTCAAGCTCGAGATACTCCTGGACCCAAGGGTCGCCGACGGCCTGCGGAGGGCCGCCGAGGAGAGGAACACGACCATGGAGGCGGTGGCAACGCTCGCCATCCACTCATGGCTCAGGCAGCAGCGCTACGCCTGATCTGAGACTGCAGACCAGCGCTCCGCCCATTCGTCCCTCACTGGCCTGTAGACGGTTTTGAAGAACTCGTCGGTCGAGAGGAGGACGCTCCTGTCGAATCCCTTGACGTAGGCGAGGGCCTCCTTCCAGGCGGCGGGAAAGCCCTTCCCGAACCTGTCCCTCACCCTCTTGTCGAACTCGTCCTTCGTTTGTACCTTCCCCCCGATCGTGAACAGCATCACCCCTCCCTTCTCCACCCTGTACGCCATGTCGTCGCCGAGGGCGTAGGTCTTCCCGACTTTGGCCCCCTTCGCCGGCCCCTCGGGGCCGCCGGACCCGCCCTTGAAGCCCCGCTTGGCAGCGGCGATGAAGATGGCCCTGTTGAGCCCCCAGGAGCATGCGGACTCGAGCGGGAGGCCGAGGGCGTACGCCCTGGCCGCCTGCAGGAGGGACATGACCTGGAATCGGCCTATGGTCATTGTGGTCAGCCTAGGAGGGCTTCGCAGAGTACCACTTGATGCTGCAGCCGAATGGCCTGGTGTCTGGCACCCTGACGTCCCTCCCTGCCAGAAGGTCGTCGAGGGCGTTCCGCAGGTCGTGCGCGGTGATCTTGGAGGCGTCCCTGGAGTCGTCGATCCTCCCCCTGTAGCGCAGCGCCCGTCCCCTGTCGAACGCGAAGATGTGGGGGGTGCACACGCCGCCGTAGGCTTCGACCACCTTCTGCGACTCGTCCCTCAGATATGGGAAGTTGAACCCCTTGTCTCGGGCGCGGTCGACCATCCGGGGGAGGCTGTCCTCAGGATTAGCGCCCTCGTCGTTGGAGTTGACGGCCACCAGCTGGACGCCTCTGGACGCGTAGTCCCTCTGGATCGCGACCATCCTTTCCTCGTAGTCCTTCACATAGGGGCAGTGGTTGCAGGTGAACATCACCACGAGGACCGGCTTGTCCTTGAACGAGCCGAGAGAATGGTTCCGCCCGTCGACCCCTGGGAGGTCGAAGTCCGGGGCTCGGGAGCCCAGCGTCAGGGTCGAAGGCATCATGGTTCCAACGAGCTTTGCGGTCGTTTATTTCGTTGTCGTCCTGGCGCTACTTTCCGAGAGACCCAGGGGGTTCCCGTGCTTCTCGAGGAAGGCTATTTCCGAGAGCGGCTTCGAGTACCTTCGCTCTGATCTCGCCGGCTACGGGCTTTGACGAGAACTCCCTGATGTCGAGCTTCGTCCGGATGACGTCGAAGGCGTCCACATCAGTCGCCGACGCCCAGGTCGGGCTTGTTCTCGAAGATCTCGTCGATGCGCGCCAGGATGTCTGGCGTAAGAGCAGAGACATACTCGAGAGAGGCCATGTTCTCATCCACCTGCTCCGGAGTGGTGGCGCCGGTGATGACGGTGCTCACATCGTCGTTCCTCCGCGTCCACGCGAGCCCGAGCTGTGCCATGGTGCACCCGAGCTCCTTCGCGATGGGCTCGAGCTTCCTGACCTTGGACACCTTCTCTGGGGTTATCACCTGGTCCCTGATCCACTCGTAGCCAGGGAGGGTCGCCCTGCTCCCTGAGGGGATCCCGTCGTTGTACTTGCCGGTCAGGAGCCCCGAGGCCAGGGGGCTCCAGATAGTCGTCCCGAGGCCAATCTCACGGTAGAGGGGAAGATACTCCTTCTCTACGCGCTCCCGGTGGAACATGTTGTACTGGGGCTGCTCCATCTGGGGAGGGGTCATGCCGAGCTCCCTCGCTATGGCGTGGGCCCTCATGATGTCCGCGGCCGTCCACTCGGAGGTCCCCCAGTAGAGTATCAGACCCTGATGGACGAGGTCGTCCATCGCCCTGACCGTCTCTTCGATGGGGGTGTTCGGGTCCGGGCGGTGGCAGAAGAACAGGTCGAGGTAGTCGAGCTGCAGGCGCTTCAGGGACCTCCTGCACGCCTCGTAGACGTGCTTCCTCGAGAGCCCCTGGTCGTTGGGGCCCTCTCCGCCCCAGAAGACCTTGCTCGAGACCGCGATATCAGACCTTGTCCAGCCGAGCTTCTTGATCACGTTCCCCATGACAACCTCCGCGTTGCCGTGGGCGTAGGCCTCGGCGTTGTCGTAGAAGTTCACCCCGAGTTCGAAGGCCTTCGCCATGCACTTCGCCGCCGCGTCCTCTCCCACCTGGCCACCGTAGGTGACCCAGGCCCCCAGCGAAAGCTCGCTGAGCTTCATCCCCGCGCTTCCGAGTCTCTTGTACTTCAAGGCTGATGAAAAGACCGCCAGACCTGCCGCGTATTAATCTGCCGACAGCCCTCAAAAACAGGGGTGGGGGCGGGCGGTCCCGCTCCCCGCTTACGCCGAGGTTGTGACTAGCAGCCGCGCTCCGAACTGGGAGGAACCGCTCTGCAGGTCTACCCGCAGGACCCCGTAGCTCGAGCCGCCGAACCTCCCCAGGTTCCTGTCCAGGAAGAGGAAGGTTGTGCTCCCTGCCTGGCCCTGGCCGATTGCCAGGCGCCCGTGCGGGCCTAGCTCAGCCGAGCCTCCCGTGATGGTGTAGGCGGTCCCGTTGATGGTCAGGGTGCCACCCGTGACCGAGACCGTGTAGCCTCCCGAGAGGGCGCCGGTGACCTGGAGGGTCATGGTCCCGGAAGCTGTGCCGTTGCTCCCCGGCTCGCCGACCACCCAGTATCCCCCGGCCACGCTGGTCAGGATGATGGTCTGGCCCACGGAGAGCTGGATGTTCTGGGAGGGTGAGTGGGCCGAGCGCATGTAGAGCTGCTGGATGCTGGGGTTCTGTGGGGCGCCGGAGGTGGCCGCCATCGCCGGGTAGGCGAAGAGCAGGGCCAAGACCGCGAAAGCCCCGAGCGTCGTCGCGACTGCTATTTTCTTCGTGTTCATGTCGGTGATGTCCCTTTTGGGGCTCCGGAGTATTTAGCGGGGTGGAAAGGAACGTCTAGACTTTCGGTCCGGATGCAGGCTCCGAAAGGTTAAAGCCGGAAACCTGGCCGGAACGATTCTCGTTGCCAAGCGGCGCGGTGGTCACCTTCGCGCTCAACATCTGCAGCGCATTCGTGGCGCTGCTTACGAGCTACTATGCGTATAGGTCCAACAGGCTGGTCGGGAGCCCCATCCTTGGCGCGATCGACGTCGGCTTCATGCTCCTGGGCGTCGGCCTCGCAGTGGACGCGGGCACCTCGTTGGTATCAGGGAGCCTGCTCGTGGAGCTCCCTGCGGAGAGGACGCTCACGCTCCTCGCGTCGTTCTCGTACCTCGCGCTCCAGATGGTGGCGTACCTCGTCGTGGCTGTGAGCTACGCCAGGGCGGCCTATGGCAGGTCCGGGGCCCTGGTGCCGGTGGTCCTCGCGGGGGCCGCGACCCTCGGCCTGTATCGATTTTCTCTGATCAGCTACTTCGTGTCGATCCTCCTCCTGGCTTTCATCGTCTTCCAGGGGCTGCTCCTCCGTTCGGGAGGGAAGAGCAGGTTTTCGGCCATGGTGCTGCTCGCCTTTGGGCTGGTCCTCATCGCTCATGTGGTCCTCCTCTTCTCCGTCCTGGTGCTGGGGCCTGGGCTGTTCGTCATAGGGACGAGCGTCCAGTTCTTCGGGTTTCTATCTCTGCTAGCCTTCGTGGTCAGGAGCGAAGTGGTTGGCCCAAGGTGAGAAACAGAGGAGCGTCCTCCGGATAAACCTGGACATCCTCAACGCTGTGAGGGAGGAGGTGGACGCCAAGCCCACCCACATACTCTACAAGGCGAACCTGTCGCATGAAAGGCTGGTGAAGTACCTGGACGACCTCACCGCCAAGGGGCTCATAGAAGTGAAGCAGGAAGGGGAGAACAGGACGTACAGCATCACCCCGAAGGGCGTGGGGTTCCTCATCGAGATGAGGAAGGCCGAAGCCTTCGTGCAGGGGTTCGGGCTCGCCATCTGACCCCAGAATAGGCTTATCTCGAACCTGCGCCGTCGCGCCCCGCTTGTCCGAAGGGGAGCGGAGACTTGCCGCCATCATGTTCACAGACGTCGTCGGATTCACTTCACTCGGGCAGCTCAACGAGCAACTGGCGCTCGAGCTCCTTGAGGAACACCGAGCGGTCGTGAGGCCCCTGGTCGCGAGGCATGGGGGCAAGGAAGTCAAGACCGTCGGCGACGCGTTCCTGGTCGAGTTCCCCAGCGCGTTGGAAGCCGTCCGCTGCGCGGTGGAGATCCAGAAGTCCATGCACCAGAGGAACTCTACGGCGCCCGACTCCAGGAGGCTCCACATCCGGGTCGGGATTCACGTCGGAGACGTCATCCACAGCGGCGGCGACATCCTGGGAGACGCGGTCAACGTCTCATCCAGGATCGAACCGCTGGCGTCGCCAGACGGGGTCTGCATCTCAGAACAGGTCTACGACCACGTCCGCAACAAGATCGAAGAGCCGATGGAACTGCTTGAAGGGAAGAACCTAAAGAACGTTAGGGCGCCCCTTGACGTCTACAGAATCATCATGCCGTGGGAGATGAACAAGGAAGAGGTCGGGGAGCTGGACAGCAAGCGGGTTGCCGTCCTCCCCCTGAAGAACATGAGCCCTGACCCCAACGACGAGTACTTTGCAGACGGCATGACGGAGGAGATCATCACCGCGCTGTCGTCGGTGACCGGGCTGACGGTGATTGCCAGGACCTCGATCATGCAGTACAAGACCGCCCCGAAGCGGATATCAGAGGTAGGGAGGGAGCTGAGCGTCGGGACCGTCGTCGAAGGGAGCGTCAGGAAGTCCGGGACGAAGATCAGGATAACGGTCCAGCTGATCAACGCCGTGAACGAGGGACACCTGTGGGCCCAGAACTACGACAAGCAGCTCGACGACGTATTCACGGTGCAGAGCGAAGTGGCGGAGAGGGTCGCTGAGGCGCTCAAGGTCAGGCTGGTGGAATCACAGAAGGCGAGGCTCGAGCGGGGGGCGACGGCAGACCCCGAGGCCCACAACCTCTACCTGAAGGGGACGTTCTACTGGAACAAAAGGACCCCAGAGGCCCTGGGGAAGGCGGTCGAGCTCTTCGAGAAGGCCATCGCGAGGGACCCCACGTTCGCCCTCGGTCATGCCGGCCTGGCCCTGGCGTACAACGTGATGGCGAGCAACTTTGATTTCGCTCCCGACGAATACTATCCCAAAGCCAAGGACGCCGCGCTGCATGCCCTCTCAATCGACAACGACCTGGCAGAGGCGCACGCCGTGCTCGCGGGGCTCTTCGAGGCGTACGACAGGGACCTTGGGAGGGCCGAGCTCGAGTTCAAACGCGCCATCGAGCTCAACCCCAGCTACCCCTCGGCGCACCAGTGGTACGCGCAACTTCTGGCGATGGAGGGAAGGTTGGACGAATATTACGTAGAGGTGCGAAAGGCGCTGGAGCTGAGCCCCCTCTCTCTTATCATCAACACCAACATGGCCGACGCTCATTTCTACAGGGGCGAATACGACCTCGGGATAGAGCAGGCAAAGAAGGTGCTCGAAATGGACCCGAACTTCGTCTCAGCGTACCCCACACTGATGGATCTGTACCTGAAGGCAGGCAGGAAGGAAGAGCTTCTGGAATGTCTGGAGAAGTATTCGAAGCTAGCGGGCCCCGCCGTTGTGAAACTCGCTAGGGCGAGAGCTTACGCCCGCCTTGGCAGAACCGACGAGGCCAGAGAGATTCTGAAGCAGCTCGAAGCAGAGGCGGCGGGGAACGGGGTGAGCCCGTTCTACCTAGCTGCGTGTCACTTCGCGCTGGGGGACAAGGACGGAGGGTTCGATCTGCTCGAGGAAGCGTACAGGCGGCACGACAGGTTCCTCCTCCTCATGGGCATTGAGAAGGACTTGGACGGAGTCAGGTCCGACCCTAGATACGCTGCCATGCTGCAGAAGTCGGGCCTGGCCGGCCACCTGAGGCACTAGTTACTTGCGCTGTTTCATCAGCTCGCCTATCTCTCGGTCGAGCCGCACCACCTCGTTCTGGTACCTCTCCATCTCTCCCTGGTCGCGTTCTATGCTCTGCTTCTTACCCGTTATCTGGGTCTTGAGCTCGTTCAGGGAGCGGGTAGCCGTGTCCATGGCGGTCGTGAGGACGCGCATCCTGGCGTCCATGTCAGCCTTCTGCGCCTGGAGGTCGGCATACTGCTTCTCGGTGTTCCCGAGCTGCGTCTGAAGGTCCCGGAGCTCCTGTTCCTGCCTCCTCACCCGCTCGTAGTACTCGTTGGCCTTGGTCTCGTTGTTCCTCCGCCTCTCCTGGGCTCCCGATAGCTGATAGCTCACGCAATCAACCCACCCCCACTTTGATATTTATCCATGATTCGGGCGGCTGGGCGAGCCGATTTGACCCCGAGGAACAAGCTCCTGCTGGCCGTCGTGGTCGTGGCGGCCCTCGCGGTCGTGCTCGCGTACTACCGGCTGTTCACCAACCCGGCTGTCATAGTGCTCATCTTCGTCCTCTACGTTGCCGTGAGCCTGAGGAACCGGAGGAAGTTCAGCAGGCAGCGCAAGGAACGTCAGAGCTAGAGGCCGTCCCCGGGGCCTGGTGCGCCTAGGGGGGCGCAAGCCTGTCGTAGGGCGCAACGAGGTCCAGCTCCTTCTCGCGGTCCCTGAAGTCGGGACAGACCCTGGCAAGCCTCGACCTGAAACGCGCGGAGTGGTCGAACTCCAGGAGATGGGTCAGCTCGTGCAGCACCACGTACTCCCTCAGGCGCTCGGAGAGGGCGATCAGC
>JAJYKR010000003.1 GCA_021788415.1 archaeon | reverse complement strand
TTCCCGTTGTCGAAGAGTTGGAGGAACGCCCCTCCTCCCGGAGCCATGAACTCGGCCATGGAGCTCCGGTTCTGCACCTGGGACCACCCTGCAGGGAGCATGAACGACAAGCGCGCCTGGGGGTCGGAGTACGCCGCGAACCCCTGGGTGTCCTGGCTTGCGCTCGCCCCGAGAGAGTACAGGGCGCCGGTGAAAGAAGCCGCGGCCAGCAGCACGACGACGAAGAGGACAGTGCCTCTCCTCCTTGAGAACCAGGGGCTCCCTCCGGCAGAGGGGAGCCTCCCCCCGCAGGCTCCGCAGTAGGCAGCCCCGCCTGGGACAGAGGAGCCGCAGTGCGGACAGTAGGAGGCCCTCCTCTCTTCGCTCACGACGTTGACCCCCCGACCGGCCCCCACGAGACCCCCCAGCTCCTGTTCGCTGTCGGCCCGAAGACGGCAGTGACCACCAGGACCAGGGCCAGGGAGACCAGGAGGTACCTTCGCATGCTCAGGTAGTCGGCGTTCGAGTCACCCTCGTCCGATGCGACTCCGAGGGTCCGTCCCGCGACCGCGAGCCCGGTAGGGACCAGCAGGACCGCCCCCAGGGCGACCCCCTCCCCCCAGCTGACCCCTGCAGAGACCCCTGACAGCGGAAAGAGGACGGCCAGGGTGATCGCCCAGTAGAGCAGGGTCGGGGCGAAGACCAGCTCGATCAGTGCCAGCGCCCTCCGGGGGAACCCGGCCACCGGGGAGAGGTAAGGGAGGAGGAACCCGAAGTACTCCTTCAGCAGGGGATAGTATCCGACGATGGCGACCGGGGCCATCACCAACGAGAAGACCCATGGCGGAGAGACCCCGAGCAGCTGTGTTATGCTGTAGGCGTCACCATAAGACAAGATGGGGCTCAGGAACGGGTAGAGCAGGTCGGTCTCGAGGTTCACGCAGAGGAGGAGGACGAAGAGCCTTGCCCCGAACGACTTCCTGGCCGCCCACGGATAGACCAGGAAGAAGAGCGCGAACCCTGCCACTGCGCTGACCAGGGACCCAGCCGCGTCCTGGATGGCGTAGAGAGAGATGTTGAGAGACGGATAGGAGAAGTATGACAGGTTGATCCCGAAGGCGCCTATGTAGAACCCGTCGAACTGCATCCCGAACCCCAGGGCGGACAGCCCGTGGCCGAGAACCTCGTGGACGAACCCATGGATGGTGTTCCCGCCGAGGAGGAACACAGCCGCCGCGAGGCTGAAGGTGAAGAACCCCCGCCCCGACCTGAGGTCGAGGGACTTCGGTGACCTCTCTCTGCCAGGGATCGCCTCGCCCATGCCTCTCCTCCGGGGGCGCTCGCACGCTTATATACGGACTTGCGCATATTTGCCTTGGGGGCCGGACTGTTGGCGAACTGTCTGAAGTGCGGTCAGCCGGTGGACGAGGGAGTAAGATTCTGCGGAAGCTGCGGAGCCCCGATTGGGGGTCAGGCAGAGGGGCCTCCGCCCGTGCCGCCGCAGCCGGGAGCGAGGGGGAGCCGGAAGTGGCTCTACATGGTGGTGGCCGTAGTCCTCGTCGTCGTGGGGGCGGTGGGGATCTACGGCGCCCTCTCCTCGGGCTCCCCGATGTCTTCGGGGTACTCCCCCTATGCCAACTCGACCGCCGGGGTCACCATGAACTACCCATCCGGGTGGTCGGTGGTGAAGCAGCTGGTGATGACCTTCCAGAGCCCGGACCAGGGGGCGGTGGTCGGGGTGGCGGACCTGGGGGTGACCGGGGGGGAGACGAACGCACAGGCTTCGGACGCCCTGATGTCAAGCTTCCAGGGGGCGTACTCCGACTTCCACCTCGTCGCCAACGGGACGACCACGGTCAACGGGGCCTCGGCGATTCAGTTCTCGTTCACCTTCTCCGACAAGGAGCTGACGGTGACCACCGTGACCTTCTGCGGCCACTTCTACAACATCGACTACGCCGTCCTCCAGAGCAGCCAGTCTACCTATCTGGCCAACTACCAGGCGATGCTGGGCTCCTTCCACGTGTCCGGCTGTTGAACGGAGTCACATGTACTTCTTTTCGGAGTAGCAGTACCATCTCTTGTACTCCGGGATCCAGGTCAGGGGCTTGCCGCAGCTGGTGCAGAACCTCTTGGCCCCCGGCTCCGGCTGAGCCTGTGGCTGTGCAGGAGTGGCCGCCGGCTGCTCCTTCCTGAACTTCGAACCGTCGACGACGCTCTTGGTCAGGATGATGTCCTTCGCAGACCCAACGAGCTCCCAGGGGAGCTCGAGCATCCCCCCGTCGGGGGCCTTCACCATCAGCGTCGGCTGACCCGACCCCACAGTGAAGCCCAGGTCCGTCACCTCCCCGACACTGGTCGCGTCGGGATTGTACACCTTCTTTCCGACGAGCTCGTTCCTGGTCACTGTCATCGCTGTCTACCCTTTCGCCTCGGGGTGCCCCCCGCGACTAATGAGCGTTTTTGGCGGAAGCGGGGTGCGTCGCCGTCTAGCCGACCGGCTTTGCGACCGCCGAGAACCCCCTGACCCGCCAAAACATCAGAAACCATGGCTTTCGGCTTGAAGCAACTGACAAAAGATGGATTAGGAGGGGGACCAGCCTCTTCTCCCATGGCTGGACCGAATACGCGGCGTCAGATGGGGGCCCGAGGGCTTCACGGAGCCGGCGCTGGGTCCAGACCCCGAGGGGAGGCCTGATGCCCCCTGAAGAGAAGCGTCGGTACAAGTATGAGTTCAACCTGAGGGCCGGCGATTCCCCGGAGCCGGACGCAAAGACGAGGAGGGAGATCGAACAGTTCGTCTTCACCTCTCTCAGCCTGCTGACCGGCGGGTGCGAGATATGCGCTTACTCGAAGCGGATGTACTGCGAAAAGCAAGGACGCCCCGTCGAGCCGGGGGACGTGAGGTGTGCGTCATTCGTGGGGCGACCATCTTCCGCCGTGTCAAGAGCCTTCGACTGAGGAGGCTAAGCCACGAAGGACGCCTTACCTCTCGGCGCTCACCCGAACGCCCCGGGGGCAAAGCCGCTCTCGTCGCCTAGAGTCCTCGCGGGAAACGGCCGCTAGATTCTTCCCGACCAGACCTTCCGGTTACGCATGGTGGAGACGGCGTGCCTCGGACAGAGGTCCACGGTTTCGGCGTCGTACCCCAGGCGCCAGGCGGCCAGGTCGGTGCAGCGCTGCTCCTCGCATAGCCCCACGTTCATGACCCTCTCGATGGTCGCCGTGGGCCTCGCTTCTACGTCGTATCTTCGGCGTCCGCCGCCACCGAAATACCCAGGCACCTCGAACCCCAAGGAGGTCGCTCTTGGCGAGGTTAGATTCTCCTTGGCTTCCTAATCATGACAAACTGGTGAACGTCATGCGATATCGCATCTCCCCAGTGCGTCGAGCACCTGTGTGCGCAAAGGCAAAAACCTCTATATCGCCACGCGTGACGGGCCGTGTCTCACAGATGAGATACGGCGTGATCGCTGTTCTGGTCTCGGCGCAGTTGGTCTTGCTCCTCCTGGGGCACAGCTCGCTTGTCCCCCTCGGCCTGGCGTCCCCTGCCGTCCTGCTACTGACGGGGACCGACTTCGAGTCTCTCGCTGGCTCCCTGAGCAAGAAGGGGGTGAAGGCAACCGCCCCCGCCCAGATAGTGGGCAAGTCCGGGGTCAAGCACGAGTTCGCCTTCGCCGTCCGCCCCGACGAGGCGAGGGCCAAGGTAGTCGTCGACACGGAGCTCTCGGTGAAGGACGTCGAGGAGATGAAGGTCCTGAAGTTCTACGTCAAGGTGTTCGACGTCGGCCCAGAGAACGCGATCCTCTGCGTATCCCCTAGGCTCAGCGGGAGGGCCGCCGACCTGGCCCGCGAGTACGGCATCAAGGTCGTCCAGGACGACGTCCCGAAGAAGCTCGCCGGGCTCGCTTCCAAGGCGATCGGCGAGATACTGGGGAAAGGGGCTCGATGAACGCAGGCCCGCGGGACGGCCGAGTACCCCGCGCTGAGAAACGGAGCGAAGCTAGACCCATCGCAAGCCTGAGAGGGGTCAAGCACCGGCTCTTCCCTTTCTACTACTCCCCTGGGAAGAAGCTCTACCACGTGGTGGTCAAGCTCTCCGACTCTCCAGGGTCGTACAGCTCCATCCTCGACCTCCTTAGCACAAGGGTGAACCTCATTGGGACGTCCACCTACTCTCTGAGCGACGGCGCCGCCATCTTCAGCGGCTTCGCCGAGGCCCTGTCCCCAAAGGAGACTCGGGAGGGGATCGAGAGGCTCATCCGGGGTTCGAAGGCCGCCATCGAGGTGAAGGTGAACGAAGGGAAGGAAGGGGTCCTCATCGACACCCTCCATACCGGCTTCACCGTTGAGGGGGAGGACTTCGTGCTGATGAGGCGGGAGGGGCTCGGGGAGATGTTCGACCGTGTCACCAAGATCCTCGGCTCGGGAGGGGACGCCCTCCTCTACGAGCAGGGGGCGGCCATGGGGCGCTCGGCAGTCGAGACCCTGACCGGTAGGCTCGGCGCCAGGGTGGTCGAGTCGAACCTGAGCGCGGTTTACAGGGTCATGTCAGCCCAGGGGCTAGGGGAGATCCGGGGGGAGATGGGGCCCAAAGACGGGAGCTTCTTGATGACGGTCCGCGACTGCTTCGAGTGTTCCGAGGGCGCTCCCCGGGGCGGGTGCAACTTCATGCGTGGCTACTTCGTGGGCGCCGCAGAAGGGATATTCCGGAGGAAGTACGCCGCCCAGGAGGTGAAGTGCGTCCTCAAGGGGTACTCGCACTGCGAGTTCACGCTGGTACCAGAGAGCTGAAGCCGCGAGAAGTTTAAAACACGACGCCTGACCGCAAATATCCGTTCCTTCAGGAGTACCCATTGAAGTGCGATTTATGCGGTAAGGACGAGTCTCTGCCGTTCGTCTGCAACTACTGCGGAGGGGCCTTCTGCGCCGACCACCGTCTCCCCGAGGCGCACCAGTGCAGGGGGGACCTGACCCAGAAGAGGACGATTTCAGCTCCCACGACCACCACCTTCAGCTGGCAGACCCCTTCACAGCCGTCTGGCGACGCTGCTCCCCGCCAGACCAGGAGGTTCTCGGGAATCGAGCTGAGGGACATAGTGATCGCCTGGGGGGCCCTGGGGTTCGCATTCTTCTTGGCCATCGACGGCGTCCAGAACGTCCTCTTCGGAGGCGCGGCGGGCCTCTGCGTCACCTCTGGAGGGACAGTGACCTGCCTCAGCGAGCAGGAGGTGCTGGCGGTGGCCCTGGTGACCGTAGGCTCAGGTTTCGTCCTTCACGAGCTAAGCCACAAGTTCGTCGCCCAGAGGTACGGCTTCTGGGCCGAGTTCAGGATGTGGCCCATGGGCATAGTGCTAGCGCTGGTCACGGCTGTCATAGGCTTCATCTTCGCCGCGCCGGGCGCCACCTACATCCAGGCGCCGAGCATCACCCAGGAAGAGAACGGCAAGATCTCTCTTGCCGGGCCACTGGTCAACGTCGCGATAGCCGCCGCGTTCCTCCCTGTCTGGGTCTCCGCCGCCGATGTCTTCACTTTCTTCCTTGGGCTGGAAGGCGTGTACATCAACGTCTTTCTGGCCATGTTCAACCTCCTCCCCGTCTCCCTGCTCGACGGGGCCAAGGTGTTCAGATGGAACAAGGGGGTCTGGCTTGCTGTCATGATACCGCTGGTGGCGGCGTTCCTGTTCCTCCTCACCCAGGTCTTCTAGCCGGGTCAACACCTCGACAGTCGTCTGTTAAGTTAATTCGAGCTTCTGTGCTAAGCGTGGCGCCGGGGCAACTTAACGCCCGATTGTCGTCTGTAGCTTCGTTTGGGGTCTCGGCGCAGCAGGGGGGGCCGATGTCGATACTCGGCGAGTGGGCTCTGTCGATGCACGCCTTCAGGCGGAACAAGGTCCCGGTCTCGAAGAAGCTGGTGGCCGCCGCACTCTGCAATTCGGGGTACTCATACCGGGAGGTCGCGCAGATGCTGGGTGGGATGTCGCACATCGCGGCCAGGGACGCCTACTTCTCGCTGACGACCAGCCTCCCCAAGGACGAGCGGAAGAGCCGCAGGTCGGTCGCCATCGACGGCTGCGACGTCGCCATCGGGGGGAGGACGTACCACATGTGGCTCGCAAGGGACGTGGACACGGGTGAGATCATGTCGTTCCAGGCGTCGCCGGACGCCTCCGCCGAGGACGGGGCGAGGTTCCTCGCCGGGGTCGCGGCACAGTGCTCGAACAGGCCCCTCCTGAGGCTCGGCTCCGGTCTGAACCATCCCCGGGGGCTGGTGAACCTCGACCTCTACTTCCAGGAGCCCCCTGTCCAGACCCAGTCGTTCATCACGAGGATCGGGCGCCTCCTGCTCGGGGACGGGGTTTAACTACAGCCGAGCCGAGTAACTCCACGCGTTGAAGTGCGCCCTGGTCTACGACGCGGCATGCGGCCCGTGCACGAGGTTCAAGGACGGCGTGAAGTTCCTGGACGCGCGGCGGAGGATGGACTACCTCGGCCTCGCCGAGGCTGACATGACCGGAAGGCTCGAGCCCGTGGACCCGGTGAGGCGGTATCGCTCCTTCCATCTGGTGTCCCCGGAAGGAAGGGTCTGGAGCGGGGCCGACGCCCTCCCTCAGCTTGCAGCTCTGCTCCCGGGCGGGTTCCCCCTCTCAAGGGCCCTGGCCATGTGCCCTCCAGCCAGGTCCCTGGCCGCCTTCGTCTATGGCGTCTTCTCGAGGCTCCACGACTCTGGGTCGTGCACCCTCGGCTCCGGAGGAGCGCTCAAGGAAGCCGGCACCCTTGGAAGCTCCTTCCCCAGTCTATTCGGGGAATCGCATATTTACTAGGCATGGAGAGCGTTCTTCGTTCCCCATGAGCGAACGGTTCCCCAAGGAGGTTCCCATCGCCAGGGTCTCGAAGAAGGGGCATCTGGCCCACGTCGTGATCAAAGCGAAAGACGTGACCGGGGCCATGGCCAGCATCAGCGCCATCCTGGCTTCGGAAGGGGTGGACGTGAGGCAGAGCGCGGCGTTCGCGGTCGACAGGGAGGGGTACTACGTCTACAACGCCTTCGTCTGGCTGACAAAGAAAGGGTACCCGCTGGAGGAGCTCGTCGCGAAGCTCAAGGCTTCGCAGTTCGTCATCGAGGTACAGGCGAGGGAGGGGGTCGAGGGGTCGGTGGTCGACACCCTCGCATTCCCGCTCCAGTTCGAAGGGACCAGGGCCGTGATGCTCGAGACCAGGGCCCTTGTGAGCATGTTCGAGGCCCTCGGGTCGGTGTTGGGGACGGGCGGAGCGGTCCTCCTCCGCGAGCAGGGGTACAACTACGGGAAGTCGCAGTCCGCCGACATGGCGAAGACCCTCACCAGGCCTTACATGGTACGGAACTACAGGTACGGGCTGATGATGCTTATGGCGACGGGCTGGGGGGTCCCAAAGGTGCTGGAGGCGAGCGAAGACCTCGCCCACGCGACGGTACGCGTGGATGAATGTTTCGAGTGCGTCGGGAGGGAGCAGGCCAAGGAGTCAGGGTACTTCATGTCCGGGTACCTCGCAGGGATATTCAGCTTCCTCTCAGGAAAGGAGCTCCAGGGGAAGGAGACGAAGTGCGTAGCGGCAGGGGACGACCACTGCGAAATCGAGGTCTCCCACCCCTAACCTCTTCGGGCTCCCATTTTGACACGTTAGCGCGCCGAAATTCACCCCCCGCACTATATCTCGTTCGCTCCCGCGATGCGTCCATGCGAGCCGAAGCTCTTGAAAAGCTGGTCAACAGGCCAGTCAAAGACACCTACGGGAGGTATGTCGGGTTTGTTGTCGGGTTCTCCGTCGACACCTCCGGGGAACTGAAGTCCGTTGGGGTGGACCAGGGGAACGGGGAGTTCACCGAGTATCCGAGCGGGAGGGTCGCTTCGACTTCGGACGGGTTCGTGGTCATCCCCGAATGGAAGCTCGAGTGCGAGTCCCTCGGCAAGGAGATAGATGGGGTCAAGAGAAGGGCGAAGGCCCTCCAGGATCTTGCCCGGGAGGGAGAGGTCCCCAGGTCGCTCTACGAAGACATGATGAGCAAGTACTCGGACGAAGCCTCGAAGATCCAGGGCTCCTACAAGTCGCTGGCGGAGTCGATGGTGGTCCGCATAGGGGAGCTAGAGGGCCAGAAGGAGTCGCTGGACAGGTTCCTGGTCGAGGTCAAGGTCCAGTTCAGGGCGGGAGAGATAGACGAGGCTGCGTTCAAAGTAGCCTCGGAAAGCTGTCAGGCCATGCAGACGCGCAACTCCCAGGAGATGGCGGAGCTATCGAAGATGCTGAAGGCGATCTCCGAGCCGCTCAACACGGGGCAGGCGCCCCAGCAGCAGGTGGCCCCCGTCCAGCGAGTGGCGCAGGCGACCGCCGAATAGGCCCGTTCGGGGGCCCTGACTTTGGCGCCGAGGGTGTGGACATGGTGAAGAGAGCATGAGCCGAGGGTTCTCCATCCACGAAAGCGCGCTCGTCGCCAGGGGCCTCGGGATGACCAGGTCGACCGACATCGTCGTCGGGTCAGTCACCGCCGCGGTGGCTGCCAACGCCACGGTCGCGATGCAGTTCACGGGCCTTCTGGGAGCGGCCGTGCTGGCCGTGTTGGTCTTCGCCTCGGTCGCAGTTGGGGCATGGGGGGTCTCGACCGACGTCTACCGGAGGTCGAGCCAGACTGTGTCCAACCTCAGGTCCATAGGGGCGACGAAGGGGGCCATATCCGCGGCCATGGCTGTCCCCCTGGTGCTCTACGGCGCGGCCGGTTCGACCGTGGGGGCGGGGGTCGGGGCGGTCATCGGGCTCCTGCTGGGAGGGAGCCCAGGGGTGGGCCTGGCGGTCGAGGTCCTCGCGGTCGTGGCTGCAAGCTCTGCAGCGTCGGCGTCAGGGGTCTACTACGGGGTGAGGGGCGCGTGGCGCAGCTAGGGGTCCTGCAGAGGCAGGCGCAGCCGTCCCCCCACGAAAGGTTCGCCGTCGAGCTCAACCACGTGAAGAAGTCTTACGGCCCCAACGGCGAGGCCGAGGTCTACTCCGACCTGCACTTCCAGCTCCTGAAGGGGACGTTCGTCGCCATGGTGGGACCGATCGGGAGCGGAAAGACCACCCTGATCAACATGTTCGCCGGCCTCGAGAAGCCCAGCGGAGGCACGATCACGGTCCACGGCCAGGAGATCACCCGCATGGACGACGGCACCCTCGCCGCGTACAGGACAAGGATGATCGGGCTTGTCCCACAGGTGCAGACCCTGGTCCCTGAGCTGACCGTGCATGAGAACGTGGGGCTCCCCCTCTTCTTCTCAAAGGTCGAAAGGGACGAGCGGAGGAGGATGGTGGACGAAGTCCTAGCCAGGGTGGGGATAAGGGGGGAGTCTGCGCGGGTCGTGGGGACCCTGAGCGTCGGAGAAAGGCAGATGGTCTCTTTCGCACGCGCCCTCGTGAACGACCCTCCAATACTCCTCCTGGACGAACCCACCGAGGCCCTGGATCCTTTGATGGCAGAAGTGGTCCTCGGCCTGCTGAGAGGGGACAATATGACGTCGGGGAGGACCATATTCGTGACCACCCACGACAAGAGGGTCACGGACCTCGCCAGGCGGACTTTGAGGGTGAAGAAGAAAATCCCGTGACCGGGTCTTCGTGCCTAACCTGTTAGGGGTTATAACCCACTCAAAATACACCCCCTGGATGGACGTAAGCTATCGAAAAGGCATCGGCGCCAGTATGGTCATCGCCGTCTTGGTGATCTTGGTGGTCGTCGCGGCGGGTGGGATATACCTCGCCACTCAGTCCGGGGGCGGCACGCCCTCGAGCACGACGACGACGCAGTCGACCACCCCGCCAACGACGACCTCAGCCACGACCACGACGGCGCCCATTACGACCACCTCAACTACCGCCATGACCTCGTCAGCAGCCACCACGACGACGACCAGCGCGCAAACCACAACCACGACGCAGTCGACCTACTCGTGCTCGGCCACCTACACATCCACGACTACCACCACCACGGGGGCAGCCCTGACAGTGCAGTCGGTACTCCCCTACTTCCAGTCTCTGTCCGCCATGGAAGTCCAATGGAACGGGACGAGCAACGGTACCCCATACAACCTCGAAGCCAGCTACAGAGTCATCTACGCCGACACCTCCGCCGGCATGACGACCTACAAGGTCGAAATCGACTACTACAGCAGCAACGGCGCCCCAGAGAACGGGACCGCATGGGTCCAGTCGAACGGCAACGTCACTGCCGTGGACTTCAACGGCTACAACGAGACCGGGTCCATGGCCAGTTCGATCCTCGTGGGACTCATGACCCCGTTCACAGTGGAGTCATCCTATGTGGGGTACATCGAGGTGTACACCGGCACCTACTTCCACTCCTCAGGCACCTCGACTGTGACCGTGGGGCCAACCACAATGACCGTCACCAACTATCAGGCCAACAACCTCCCCGAGACCTACACCGAATGCGGATACACCGGGACCCTCAACTCGTTCTCGATGAGCTACGGGACAGTCCCCGGCACGAGCATCTCTCTGGTCACATACCTCAACTTCAGCGGCACCAGCAACGGAGACAGCGGAGATTTCACCCTCAGGGTCGTATCTGTGACAAAGGCGTAGTCGTGGGCTACGCCCCCTCTTTTCTGCTACACGTCTGGACTAAGCTTGAGTTATGGAACGGCATCCTAGACCGCCCGACACGGCCAAGTCCCTGATGTCCTCAGTGGCGGCACATCGACGTCGATATCAACATCGATTGTAGTGAGGAGCGCACGTTTCGCCCATGCCGCAAGGTTGACCTGCATTTTCGAGCGCAGTCGTTGTGGCTTGCATCTGGAAACAACCAACAACGCTTATATGGTGAAATATCACCATTCCTAGCGAGCAATGTACCTGCCAGAGCTGGTCCGCTTCGACGTGCCGCTCTCGTCTGCCCTCAGCAGGATGGCAGATGACGGCCGAGAGCTCCCTGCAGGGGCCTTCGAGGAGCTGTCCTCTCGGATCACCTCCGAAGGGGCAGACCCAGAGAAGGTCGCCGAGTCTCTTGAGAGGGCGATCATGGACCTGGGGAGGGGGGAGTCGCGCGCTCTCCTCTTCTACATCTCCCAGTTCGGGCACGTGGGCCCAGACCAGCTCCCCCAGAAGCTCGAAGCAGCCTTCTACGCCCTCGGCCAGATCCTAGGGCCAGGGGCGCAGGTGATAGAACGCAGGGCGCTCGACTATCTCGCCTCTGAACTCCCGGTGCGAGTGGAAGAGGCTCACGGCCTCCAGGGAGAGCGTCGGCGCAGGTGAGGGGCGTGCGACGCCATGCTTGACACAACCGACATCCTAGTCCTCGACGAACTTTCTCGGTCCCCTCTGGCCACTCACAATCTCATCGGAGAGGCTACCGGGCTCAGCCAATCAGGGGTGGCCGGGAGGATCTCGGCGCTCGTGTCAGACGAGTTCTTGAGCGACCGCTATGCGAGAGCGCAGGTGTCGTACCCCGCGGTGGGGCTCGAACCCGTCCTGGTGTTCGTCGAGTCGAAGTACACGGGCTGGGCCGCCTTCGAAAAGGCCTGCGACCTCCACCCGTACACCCAGCTAAGGATCAGGTGCATGGGGGCGGTCAACGGCTTCTTTGCGGTGTTCGCCGTCCCTCAGGGGTCGAAGATGCTCCTGATCGAGTTCATGGAGGGGCTCGTGCGGTCAGGGGCCGTCTCGTCCTATAAGATGCTGGACCTGATAGCGGAGTGGGGGCACTCGGAGACCAGGTTCAAGCTCTTCGACCCGGCCACCAAGCGCTGGCGGTTCGACTGGAACGAGTGGGAGTCGCAGGTGCTCTCTTCCCCCTCGGAGCTCGGTCAGCCGAGGCCCTCGGTCCTGCACGAGCTCGACCCAGTCGACATCAAGATCCTCCGCATCCTGTCCAAGGACGCCAAGCTCCAGAGGCTGGCCATTGCAAGGGAGGTCGGGGTCCGAGACTACGAGATGAGCAGGCGCCTGAAGTTCCTCATGGAGGGAGGGGCCGTCTCCTACCACAGGCTGGTGCACGAGACCGGGATCATGGGGGTCGAGATGACGGTCCTGATGCGGTGCAGGGCGCGGGTCGACGTGACCGGGAAGTTCGTGAACGCGACCCCTCTCCTCCCTTACCAGGGGAGCATCTACCCGGTCGAGGACGGATTCGTCCTCCTCCTGAACATGCCCTCGGGGGAGGTGTCGAAGCTCGCGGAGCTCCTCTCTAAGCGGTGCGAGTCCGTCGACCTGATGTGGGGGGACTACGCTTCCAGCATGAAGTACTACTTCGACAACGAGCCGACGAACTTCGACGGGGAGAAGTGGCGCGCGGACAGAGGGTTCATGGTCGAGTCCCCCCTGAGGAGCGCGCCGGGCGGAGACAGCCGACCATGAACGCCCGCTGGTTGCGGCTCCGTCAAAAGAGCGCCCTTGGAATTGTGGAGAACCCCAAAAACCGCTTTAGATGCGATGCAGGCGTTTGGTCCAAGATGAAGCTAGGCCAGGCGGTGACCGTCTCCCTGATGCTCCTCCTCTTCGTTTCGCTCCAGGGAGGCTCTCAGATCGCTTCGAGCCTCGTGATCCTGCACCCCGAGGGGGGAGGCCACGGGATTCTCTCGAACGACAGCCTCACATGGAGCGGCTATGCCGTCCTCGCACCCCAGGGCTCGGTGACCAACGTCAGCGGTTCCTGGGTGGTCCCCTCGGTCCAGTCGTGCGGGCAGACCCTCTCCGGGGTGTCGCTCTGGGTAGGGATGGACGGATACAACTCCAGCACCGTGGAGCAGGTGGGGACCGACTCGTATTGCTATCATGGGGCCGCCAGCTATTACGCCTGGTCCGAGGTGTACCCATCTCCGTCGGTGACCAACCCGACCATCAAGGTTAACCCAGGCGACGTCGTCTTCGGGGAGGTCTCCTACTCGGACAGGAGGTTCAACCTCACGCTCGTGGACCTCCGCTCGGGCGAGTCGCTGTCGAGGGTGCTGCCTGTGAGCACCGCCCAGAGGGGCTCTGCAGAGTGGGTGGTGGAAGACCCCTCGACCACCAGTGGACCGATGCAGCTGGCCAACTTCGGGTCGGCATACTTTGGAAACGACCTCACGGGGATGAAAATGCCTGCCATGGCCACGATTTCAGGGCATACCGGCCCGGTGGGTTCCTTTGGGGGGTCCCTCATCGCCATCAACATGGTCACCCAGTCCATGGCGGCCCTGGCATCTCCGACCCCCATCTCGATGGACGGCACGAGCTTCGCCGTCGACCAAGCGGGGCACTAGAGTCATTCGCAACTCCAGCCCTCGGTGCCGTTAAGAAGCCCCCGGGGCTGGGCGACGGCATTGGAGACCCAGAATCCCCCGAGGCCATGGTACAAGAGGCTGAGGTACATCATCCCCATCGGGCTGCTCGTGGTCCTCCTCGTCGCAGCGCTGGTCCCGGTCCCGCCCGGCCCCCCTGAGACGCGCGACCAGGTCGCCCTCAACAGGACGATCGCCTATTTCGCAGACAACTACAACGTGACCACGGGGCTGATCCCGGAGACCCCGGGGAGCCACGCCTACTGGCTCTACTCTGACAACTATCTCGCGACCCTCGCCGTCGCCAGGTATTCGGCCGACAACCAGTCCACGGGCGGGTTCGCCTCCGCTCTCGAGGCGGCTCTAGGAGGTTACCTGGCGACGCTCCCTGCCCCCCTCGGCCAGAACCAGTATCAGGCTCTGAACTCCACGAGGGGGTACTTCGACTGCTCGGCAGCCTACACCGTCTCCTGGTCGACCGGGGGGAGCTCAGCTCCTGGGAACGGCTCGGCCATCGTCAGGACCACGGCCAACGACCAGAGCCCGGCCTGCGCCGGCCAGAACTACGCCGACCTCCTCTTCCTGCAGGCGGTCTACTATCACAGGGCTGGCTCGGTGTCGCAGGGGCTGGCGCTCTACCGCCAGGGTGCAGCCGACTTCGACGGCGCCGGGATGAGAGACGTCCCGTTCGGCGAGGCGGCCTCGGGCTCCTACGGCCAATATCAGACATACAAGCTCGCCCTGTACCTCTACGCAGGGACCTGCCTCGGGCAGCAGAGCTCCGACCCCAACTACCCGAAGCTCCTCCCCATACTCCTCCATCAGCAGGACAACTCGACCGGGGGGTTCGACACCTTCTACACCGGGCTCGCGAACGCACGGAACCCGGGGGCGGGCGCCAACACCGAGACGACGGCGCTCGCGGCGCTGGCGCTGGAGCTGGTCATCTCCCCCTCGGGCACATGTTGAGCCATCCCGTTGGAGCTCTTTGAACACCTGTTCGCGAGAGTGGAGCTATTAGCCGCCAGGGCGAGACCAGCTGGCATGATGGCGCTGAAGTACCTCGCGCTCACGGTGGCGATCGTCGCCCTGATAGGGGTGGGCGCCTACATCCCTGTGGTCCTCGGCCCCTCGGCGCCAGGCTCGGGGACGAGCTCGTCCACGTGCACCACTGCCACGTCCCAAACCTTGACCACTTCTGTGCAGAGTTCCACGTCCGTGCAGAGCTCCACGACCACCGCCCAGGGCTCTTTCACCTACTCCCCAACCTCCCCGGTGAAAATCGAGTCGGTCGTCGCCAACACCTTCCAGGGGAGCCAGGGGACCACCGTCACCTTCACTGTGACCTACGAGAACATGGGCTCGCTGGACGTCTACACAATCCAGGGGTGCGGGAGCAGCCTGACGGCCTACCTGTCCCCGGCTTCGAACGTCCTTCAGAAGGTCAGCGGGGGGCCGGTGTGCCTTTGCGCAGAATCCTCGACCCCGGTCCATCAAGGCCAGAACAGGACCTCGTCCACCCCCGGGTGCTGGAGCGGATACGACTTCGTGCTGGTCCACCCTGGGACGACGGTGGTGGACTTCACGCTCGCCTGGAGCACGATGAGCCTGAGCCCCAGACAGGACTTCACCAACATAACGGCGACTTTCACATTCTCGTAGAAGCCAAGAGCCCGCTCATCTAGAGAGGCTCTAGGCTCTCCCGTCGACCCAGTCCCGGAGGATTCCTTCTATCAGGCTGCTCCTGTTGGAGGACACCCTCCCCCTGGCCACCTCCTTCGACTGGACCGAGCGGAGGGCGTTGTCCACCGAGCGGAGGACGTCCCCGTCGACGGTGATCGAGATCGCGACCTTCTTTGCCATGCTGTTCCCGGCCATGTGATGATGTGATATAGAATTCGAGATGCAGACGCATGGTGTCTCTGGTCAACAAATGACCACCCCATTATGCGAAGTGAGAAGGCCGCTTGAGGAGCCCGCTTGGCCTGCTCAAATCCTTCCTGAAGGAAGGCCGGCACTTGTCGTCGAGCAGACGCAGCCGGCGACGACGACGAAGCAAGGCTACAGCGATGATTTGTTGGTGGCAAGCGCGCTGGCGTTGCGGCCTTATCGTGACTTGAGGGGTTGGAGAAAGTGCCATGGCGGTCCTGGCGGTGAGGATAGTCTTAACGGCACGAGGGCATGCGACAATCATTCGGCAGTGGAGAAAGCGAGGTTAGCATCTACTGCAGGTATGTACGTGACGCCTTTGCCCTTTTCAGTTCGGCGTAGGAGGTTCAGACTGCACAATCTTTGGACGGCATAACCGAGTGCCTGTTCGCTCTTGAAGCCGTGGGCCTCGTATTCGCTCAATCTGACGCCGCCGTCCACAACTGACCTTCTGAGCACGTTCAGATGGTTTCGTTGCACGCCCATCTCTCCTATCCTCCTTCTCGATTCGTCGATGAGGATGCTCTTCGCCACCTTGATTGGGATATCCCTGGCGCTGGCAACGGCCGCGTGATAGCTGTAGACCAAATCGGTGAGCTTGTTGAACACTGCCCTCACCTCGCCACCTGACAGTTCGTAGAGCCACGAGACCACCTCGAGTGGCACCGGCCCCTCCGTGCTTCCGATTGCGTATTTCTTCTGGCGGACGCTGATCGCCTTGTTCAATTCGCCGAACGACAGCGCGCCTATGCGGACGGGTGGGCCCGTCATTACTTCGCTGACCCTGTGCGCGCGCGTTTCAAGCAGGTGCATGAACTGCTCCTTCGCTATGAGGACCCACCACACGCCCATCTTTGAGAAACTCAGCATATAGTCTCTGGAGACGTTGAGGAATTCGACTGCGGTGTCGTCGTCTAGCATGTCGAGATTGTTCACCGGGACCACAAACTTCGGTGCCCCGATCCTTCTAGCTTCTTGGAACCAACTCTCTGATGTCCGGAGTATCTGCGGCAGAACGGGAAGCAAAGGTGAGGTTGATGCGGCAGTCTTGCCCGCTCCTGCCTGGGCTCCAAAGACCCCCAGGCTTCCTCCTGCGGAAAAACTCCATCCGATGTTCAGCATTTGAGAGACCATCGCCTTGCCAGTCGATAGGATCCTGTTCTTGTCTACGACTCCGGGGTTGACCTGCTCGAAAGAGCCGAGGCAAGTGGAGAACGCGGACAGAATGAACCCTATTGGGTCGGTGCCCCGTTGAGTCTGGAAGACTTGGAACGATGGCAGGCACACTCTCTCCTGCCATTTGTCGTACTGGACTGCATTGACGAAGCTCGTCTTGCCCACGCCAACTCGTCCTTCGACGACAATCATGCCCCCCTCCTCACTCACGACGGGCGTCGCCAGCCTAGGAAGCTCTGCTTCCCTCCCCACGAACAGCTCCCTGTCCTCCCTGCTTACACCCAAAGGACGAAAGTCGTACGGGTTCTTTTCGAAGCCGAACCAGCGCCAAACATCTTCTGCGCCGCCCATGAAGCCCCGCGCAAACATCTTCTTCTTAAAGATTAATTCTTTACAAAGAACGCTTTTGTAAGACCCTTTATGGTCCCTCGTCACAGCTCGGAACAGAACACGACTGCTGTCATGGAACAACGGGCAGTGCCCTGGAGACGAGGGGCACGGTTCTAGCCGCGACACTCCGCATGGTGTGCATCAAACAAAGCTTCGCCATGCAGCCCGATTATGCCCACGGCCCCTCGAAGAGAGCACGACGGGGTCGGGCACTGCCTGTCCGTGCCCAATCATATGATTATGTGATTCGTGATGGGACCCGTCAAGGCATGGTGTCACGGCATGACAAAAGGTCTCCCAGGGGAGGGATTCGTTCGTGACGATCCTGTCGCCGGCCCCCCTGCTGGCGGGGCGTCTTCGCCTGGTCGCCGTGCCCCTCCAGGGACACCAACTGCCTCGCAAAAAGTGCCTGCCACGCAATGGGGATTCTTTGGTCTGGGGGGGTGTTTTATGACCCTCTGGGGTGCACTAGCGAAAACAGGTTCCGGGGTTTCCTGTTCCCCAAAAGGGGAACAAAGCGCTCGGGGCCGGCAGAGCGAGAAACCGTCCGTCCGGACCAGTCCCGGATTGTCCGGCCGGGTCAGCCCAAAGCCAGATTCCCTGTTTTGACCGCGAGGTAAGGCAAAACTCACCTGTCACCTAATTTTGAACCCCTGAGGGGAACGGCACAGATTGTCCTCCAAGAGCATCAAGCTGTGGTGGAACACCGAGTCGGTCAACGGGGGGAACATACTCACCTTCCTCTTCGGTGAGAGGGACGAGACCGTCAAGGCCGCGAAGCTCACCATCGACAGGATGAAGCAGACGAACACCCTCTCGATGACCAGGAGAGAGATGCGTTTCTTCGCCAAGGACCTCGAGTCGGGGAAGCTCGGAGTCAGGTACAGCTATCATAACTTCTACACGAAGCTCGTCCGCAAGCTGTTGGACCTTGGCCTCCTCGAGCGAGGGGTGACGGTCTGGGATGCCAAGCACCAGAAGACTGCCGTCGTCTACCAGCTCAAGCTCCAATCGATCACCGAACGACCGCCTCAGGGGGGGTTCATCAAGCAGGCATGGCAGGCCTCCAAGGGGTGGAACGACCTGGTGCAGGCGTCCGCCTAGGCCTATCTGCGGCGCCCTTGAGCTGACGGGAAGGCTCCGCGGGTTGCCAGGGTGCCTGATGCGCGACAACAGTGTTTGCTCGCTTCCCGCGGGAAAACAATAGCATCGACGTCGATATCAACCTCGATACCCTCTGGAAAGGGACGCCATCGGCTCCTCAGTCCCTTCTCGTTGCCAGGTAGAGGAACCCAGCCAGGGGGGCGATGACCCAGAAGGCGGCCGCCAGGCCAAGGGTGATAGGGTTCAGCCCGTAGGTGGCAGGGCTGATGGGAATGCTGGCTCCGCTCCCAGACACCAGCGAGATCCCGTTGAGGTACTCTCCCACGAGGCCGTAGAACTGGGCGGGGTTGAAGAAGCCGGACCGTATCGAGAGGGCGAGGTAGTCCCCGGAGCCGAGCTGGGTCCCCAGGACTACGGCGGCCAGGACGACGATCACGCTCCAGAGGAAGTCGAGGACCACCCAGAGGACGATCCCCACCCCCATGAGGCCCCCGGTCGACTTTATCAGTCGGGAGAGGAGCATCATTATCCCGACGAAGGCCGCCCCTTCGACCATCAGGCCCCCGATGGATGACAGAGCGAAGCTGAGCGGGACCGTGCTCCCCAGGACCAGCTGCGATATCAGGGCCATTACCCCGATCGCTATCACAATGGCCAGTGATATCGGGAGGACCAGGGCAAGGTATCGGATCAGCCCCAGACCCCGCCGAGTCACCGGCCGGGCGAGGACCGAGTCGAGGACCCCCGTGGCCCTGTCCTTCCCATAGGAGTTGTAGGCGACCAGGATCGCCATCAGGGGGACGACGAGTGCGAGTATCGAGGAGGCGATGGACGTGAACAACGCCTTCGGGGAGAGGATCTGCGGACTGATGATTGTCCCTGCCTCGCCGGCCGACGTGACCATGGTGCCGTTCGAGTCGAAGACGGCCGCTGTGACCATGTTGTCTGCGGCCGGAATGGGCGGGAGCCTGAGGACCGTGACATACCCGGACGTGGGGCCAAGGTAGGTCATCTGGGACTCGTTTGCCGCACCGACGTACCCCCCCGAGCCGATGGCGCTGTAGCTGTAGTAGACCCTGTCGTTCCGTGGCGCGCTCCCGTCGGGCCCCTCGCCGAAGAAGACGACTTGCAGACGGGAGGCGTTGGCCGGGTCGGTGACGAAGGCGATGAGGGACCCGACCGAGGAGGGTGGCCCCGCCATCTCGACGTTGCCGTTCACCCTGGTGGTGAGGCTGACCGTGGAAGTCGGAGCCGGGCCCGGCATGGCCCAGGATGCGAAGCCGGACGAGTTGGTCGTGGCGGCCGACGAGGTGGCCGCCAGGGGAGATGTGACGGTCACGTTGAAGCTGGTCCCCTGGATGGGCTGGCCGTAGACGTTGTAGGAGTAGCCGAGGAAGTGCCACTCCGTGCCTGAGTAGTAGTCGAGCACCTCGTTCCCTCCGCTCCCGAAGACGGTGCTGTTCGACGCCACCTGGACGAGGGGGATGAGAAGTAGGCTCAGCGCGATTATGACCGCCATCGATATCAGGACCGACTTGCTCCTGAGCGTCCTGGAGAAGTCGTGAGCGAGTGGGGGCAGCTCTTTCACTTCCCTCCGACGAGGTTGAGGAAGTACTCTTCCAGCCCCTCGTTCTGCTGGCTGAACTCAGAGACCTGGTACCCCATCCCCAGGAGTTCGGAGTTCAGCTTGGCAGGGTCCGCCTTCGTTTCGACTATGAAGGCGCCCGACCCTTCGCGGACGGTCCCCACCCCTTCCAGATACTGCCTGACCCTGGCGTCAGGGTTCCGTATCACGATCCTGATGTAGGTGTGCCCCTGGCTCACAAGGTCGGACCGGGCGATGGCCCTGATGACCTTCCCCCTGTGGATGAAGACGATCCGGTCCGCGATCCCCTCGATCTCCACGAGCATGTGGGAGGAAAGCAGGACGGCGGACCCCTGCGAACGCAGGTCGACCATGAGCCGGCGGAAGTATCTGATCCCCTCGGGGTCGAGCCCGTTGAGGACTTCGTCGAAGAGGTAGTTCTTCGGGGAGTTCAGCATGCACGCTGCCAGCGCGAAGCGCTTCTTCATCCCCTGGGAGTAGGCGCGGAGCTTCTTCGTCTCTTCTCCCTGAAGACCCACAGAGGCGAGGAGCTCCGAGGACTTCGACTGCGAGGAGAGGGTGCCGTAGTACCCCGAGAAGTACTCCATCAGCGAGAGAGCGGTGGCGTTGGGCTCGAAGTTCGGCGTCTCCGGGACCCACCCGACCCTCCTGGAGGCCTCGACCTTGTCCGACACGACGTCGTGGCCGTCGATGAGCACGCTCCCCTGCCCCGGGAGAGAGACGCCGGCGGCGATCCTTATCGTGGTCGTCTTCCCTGCCCCGTTCAGGCCCACGAACCCCACAATCTCGCCGTCGGACACGTCGAACGAGACAGACTCGATGGCCGGGGGGCCCCTGCGGGAGAAGGACTTCGTCAGCCCGGAGACCCGGATCACGGCCCGCGCCAGGGGAACGGGTCTTAAGACGTTAATGGAATCCCTCACACTGCCGATGGCTCCAGCGACCGGAGAGTGCTTCCAAGCCGAAGGAAAACCCGTTTATGGCGACCATGGAAATCGGCGTCGTTGAACCTCAAGGTCGAGCTGGGGGCGGCCGTGGCAGGGCTCCTCCTGGTCGGGGCCTTCTTCCTGGCGCCCATGGTCCCCTACTCTCTTTCCTTCGCCATCCCCGGAAACGACCGAATCAAGGTCGCCCCATGCTCGACCCCGGCTGGGAATGTGACTTTGGTGCAGGCCGGAGGAGGTGGGAACGCTACATTCACCATCGTGTGCCTCGGCGACGGCCCCTACCCTCCGGCCACGGTCGCCGGCCGCTCGACCCTCTCGTACTACCTGCTGGGTTCGGGGCCCCCTCCCTTTCCCAGCCAGGCAGAGATCACCCAGGGGAACCTCTCCGCCCTGATATTCTTCCAGGGGGACCAGGCCGTGGCCGCCGAGACCATCGGCCCGGCAGGGACGACCATCGACCCTCCGGTTCAGATTGTCCGCTCGTCGCTGTCCCCGGCGCCTTTCGGCCAGGAGAATTTCACGGCGGTGATACGGAACGAGGGAGACTCGTCCGTCTCCTCTCCTGTCGTCTACCTCCGGACAGAAGGGTACGGCTTCAACCAGACCGTCGACGGCCTGCTCTGGAGCTCGGGGTACCCACTGGGGTTCTGTGGCCGCTCCACCCCGCACGTCCTCCTCCCCGGTTCCGAATGCAAGACCTCGGTCCTCGTTACCCTCCCGACCAACGCGACCCTCACGTACCAGGTCGAGGTCAGGGGAGAGATGGATGGTCACGGGATCTTCTACAGCCAGGACTTCAGACAGTTCGTCCCGTCCGAGGCGGTCACCCCGTCGTGGGTGGCCGAGTTCATCCAGGACGTCGACGGGGCGAGAGGCCCGGTCCCCCTGGCCGAGACGCCAACTCTCGACCAGTTCGCAGCTCTCAGGTTCAAGACCGCGTCGGCCCAGCCGGACGTCTCTGACTATGGTTTCGCGAGGGACCTTGGCGCCTTCTTCACTTCAGGAGGACCCGCCTCTGCTTCAGAGACGCTCCTGTTCCCCGCGGGTTTCACCCCGGCAAACTACACGTCTTTCCTCAGGACCTCAGCTCCCGGGCACTGGGGCGCCCTGACGAACGAGACCTACGGCCACTATGGATACTACATCGGCTCTGCCCCCTACTACGCCATCCCCGCGGGGTGTCCGGTCACCGAGGTCCCGTCTGCGGGGGTGAACATCACCCAGTTCTTCGCGAGCCATGGTTGCACCCTGGCTACGTTGCCTGACACTTCCTGGCTGGTCATCGTGCTGACCGCCTAGGCCAAAGCGCACTTTATCCGCCGGCGTCCTGCGCTTTCCGCCGTCGATGTTCCGCAAAGCTGTCGCCGCAACCGTGATATCTGCGGCGCTGGTGCTTGTGTTCTTCGAGGCCCCTGTGGTCGGGTATTCTCAACAGCTCACCATACCCAACGACTACCAGCCCATCGGAGTCACGACGTGCAGCAACGAGTACTTTCCGACGTCCACCACGACCACTGCCCTCACGACTACCGCTCCCAACTTGACCCAGCTTTTCGACGAGTACGAGAGCTGCCTTTCGAGCTACCTATACCCCCCCTATGTCGTGTCCGCGCAGGTACCCCTCGCCTACGCCCTGTTCGGAATAGGTCCTCCACCCTTCCCTGACCACGTCGTGTTCTCGCAGGGGAACTACACCGCGCTTGTCTTCTTCAACGGGACGAAGCCGTCGGCAGCCTATGAGTTCTACATCCCCGCAAAGAGCCTCGCCGTCCAGCCAAGCGGCGTCGTCCAGATATTGAACGCCTCGATCCAGAGAGACGGCTATGGGAACCTCGTCTTGACCGCAGCGATCAAGAACATCGGGTCGTCCCCCCTCAACCCCATAGGCGCCGACGCCTACGGGGTCGCTCCTCTCGAGTCCCCAGGCTACGGCGAAACGTACAAGGGTCTCACATGGTATCCAGAAGGGTTCCCGGACAACTGTGCTGCCCTCCTCCCCCCAGGGAGGGTTTGCACCGTGACCTCCCAGGTTGCCAACACCACTTTTCCGTCTTCGAAACTCAGCTTCAGGGTGGGGGTGGCCGGGGTCGCAGACGGGAACGCCTTCTTCTACTCGCAGGACTTCGTCGAGCCGTCTCCCCGGCCAGGAGTGGACCAGGGGTGGGTCGACCTGTTCATGGGGGAGGTCGACCAGTCAAGGCAGGGGGTCCGCCTCGCCGAGAACACCACCCTGGACAGCTTCGCGGCCCTCAGGTTCAAGACTGCTTCCAAGGTCCCCGGCACCTCAGACTTCGGTTTCCAGAGCGACGAGGCTTCGTTCTTCGGAGGGGCCGGCTCGCCTGTCAACGAGCTCCTCCTCTTCCCCGGGAACGCCCCGCCATACCTTTTCGCCACAGAACTGCAAGGGTCCGGACCTTCTCACTGGTCTGCTCTCTTGGACGCGAAGTCCTCGCAGTTCGGCTACTTCGTCGGCAAGGCCCCCTACTTCGACGTGTCGGCAGACTGTCCTGTCACGGAGGTGACATCGAGCGGGGTCAACATCACCCAGTACTTCGAGAGCCACGGCTGCACGGTGACCCCGGTGGCGGACGTGCCCTGGCTCGTCATCATCTTGGGCGAGTAGTTTTCAGCAGCGTTTGCAGCGCCTGGGAAGCATAATCGACCTTGATATCGACGTAGATATCAGTCGAAGCGAGCCGTTTAAGCGCGCCCGGCGCTGCCCGCGACCCCTTGATCAAGGTGGACTGCAGCGAGATGACCCTCGACGACCAGCTCGCGCTCGCGTCTGCCATATCAGACGGCCTGGGAGGGAGGGCGTTCGCCTTCGTAAAAGACGACAGACTGGCCCTCGATACGGTGTCCGGCAAAGTCACGACGGGGGAGGTCGCGGCCATTGTCAGGGGGTTCGTCTCGAAGAGGAAAGACGCCAGGTACTACTCGGTCGAGTTGGATGGGGACGAGGTCAGGGTGCACACCCCCGACCCCCTCGCCCGCTCCCGTGGGAGGAAGGACACAGGCCAGCTCCTCCCCGAGAACCTGCTGAAGTGCCCTTTCTGCAACTTCGTCACCCCCTATCAGGAGCTGTATGACGTCCACTTCCGCTCCCATGGCTTCGTCGGCTAGCAACGGATGACCGGCTGGCGATGAAAAGTGAAATACGCACCTCCCGAGGGCGGGACGTGGAACCCGAGCCGAAGTTCCTCAACATCGCAGCCTACGGACCAGACAGGAACCTGTTCCTGGTCGTGCTCAAGACGAAGAACGTCCCGGGCGCCCTCGGAGACATAGCCACCCGCGCCGGGAATGCTTCGATGAACATCCTTTCCACGAGCAACTACTCCCTCCCCGACCACCCCGAGTCGGTGCTTTCGTTCTTCGCTGAGTCGAAGGACCCCAAGATGTCCGAGGACGACATGGCGAAGGTCTTCCACTCGTCTCCCTTCGTCCTCGACCTGCACACCGAGAAGAAAGAGGCGGCGCTGCTCATAGACGACTTCTCGTTCCCCCTGATGTTCTTCCCTTCGGGGAGGGGGATACTCCTCCCGCAGTCCGGCACCACCGCGATGTTCCGGGACCTGGTGAGGCTCTTCGGGACAGGAGGGGAGACGATCATCTACAACGCCGGGGCATCGGTCGGTAGGAAGGGGTTCGACGAGCTCACAGCCCTGCTTGGGAAGGAGCTGACCATTGAGGTCGCCTCGAGCTTCACCAAGCTGTACGCCGCCGTCGGCTGGGGGAGGCTGGAGATGGGGGAGATAAGGGGCGGCCGCTACGAGATGAGGCTCTTCGACGGATTCGAGAGCGCCGGAGCCAGGTCGAGCAGGCCCATCTGCCACTTCACCAGGGGCCTGATCGCCGGGGCCTTCGAGAGAGTGCTGAAGGGGCCCGTCAAGGTGACGGAGGAGCAGTGCGCGGCGACGGGCGCGCCTGGCTGCCTCTTCGCTGTGACCTTGAAGGATCGGCCTCAGTAGGTCTGGAAGTTCCTGGTCCGGAACGCCCCTATCACCAGCGCCACCCCTGCGATTATCAGCAGCTCCGGGAGGAAGGGGACTGTCTGGCCGAAGAGGATGACCACCGCGTTGGCGACCGAGAGCAGGGTGCCGAGCCCGATGGTGAGCACGCTCAGCCTAAGGTGCACCAACGACCGGACCAGGTTCAACAGCAGGAACAGCACCCCCGTCCCCATTGCGAATACCGGGTGGTTTATGGTCGCCCCCAGGTTCCCGTCCAGCCAGTACGCCACCACTCCGAACCAGATGAGGAAGAGGCCCCAAAAGACGTTGGTAAGAGTCCCGTTCTGCACCTGAGGTCTCGGGCTGCCGCTTGGGAGGCGCCTTTAAGGATGACAGAGGGCTCGGTCAGGCAATGTTTTAACTCCAGAGCAGGGGGCGCCCCTCTGACCGTGTCCAACTGGCTCTTCGCCATCATCCTGGGCCTGGTGCAGGGAGTCAGCGAATGGCTCCCGGTCAGCAGCAAGACCCAGATAATACTCGTGTCCCAGAACCTGCTCGGGCTCAACTTCCAGCAGGCATACACCTTCGGGCTCTTCCTTGAGATAGGGACAGCGCTGGCCGCCATTGTTTACTTCCGGAAGGAGGTGTGGATGCTCATCAGGGCGCTCGTCGGGAAAGGGAACCAGCAGGAATGGGAGCTCTTCAAGTTCACCCTCGTGGCCACGGTCGCCACCGGTCTGGTCGCCGTCCCAATCTACGTGTCGCTGGACAACGTCTCGGGCGGGTACAACATCGGGCTCCCGATGATGATACTGGGGGTGGTCCTGTTCATCGATGCCGGGGTCATCATGTACTCGAGGTCGAGGTACGCGGACGACAAGAACAGGAGGGCCCTCGACCATCTGGGGGTCAAGGAGTATGTGATCATAGGGGTGGCCCAGGGGCTGGCAGCCCTCCCAGGTGTCAGCAGGTCCGGCACCACGACTAGCACAATGCTCCTGCTGAACGTCGAAGCGAAGGAAGCTTTCCGCCTGTCTTTCATCATCGGCATACTGGCGTCCGCCGCCGCGTCAGCCGTCACCCTGGTCTTCAGCAGGCAAAACGTGGCGGTGGGGGTCTCGGACTTGGGGACGGCGGGGATCCTAATCTCGATAGGGGTAGCATTCGTAGTAAGCCTCCTGCTGATCGACTCCCTGCTGAAGGTCGCGAGGAAGGCGAAGATAGTGTACCTGATAGTGGCTCTGGGGGCGATAGCGATAGCGGGCGGATTGGTAATCAGCTTCTTCCCCCTCGGGTTCAACGCAGGGTAGACGTAACCCCCCTGAGCGAACTCACCCCTAGCCAGAAGAAGAAGTCGGAGAGGACGGGCTCGTCCCAGGAGCCATAGCCAGGATTCCAGGTGCCACCTGCATCCATGGGGCAGTGGGCGTCATCGCCTGGGGGGCGGGGGGCTGTTAAGCTAAGCCTGAAGGGCGACGACCGCTATCGTCGTGCTTATCCTAACAGCTCGCAGCCCCATGGCAACGCTTATACTCGGTGGCTGGAAGCCAAGATTCAGGCGCCAATGCCAATCAAGATGTTGACGCTGGAGGACCTCGACCTCGATGGAAAACGAGTATTCGCCCGTGTGGACATCAACACCCCTATACACCCTGACACCGGGGAGCTGATGGAGCAGGCCAGGTTCGAGGAGGCCGTCCGCACGATCGCAGACCTGAACCAGTCCAAAGTGGTTGTGGCATCCCACCAGGGGAGGGTGGCCCGTTCGGACTACACCAGCCTCGAAGCCCACGCCACGGTAATGG
Organism: archaeon; assembly: GCA_021788415.1. The sequence continues at coordinate 130,942 of JAJYKR010000003.1, read as the reverse complement.
CGAAGATGCTGGGGAAGAAGGTGAAGTTCGTCCCCGACGTCTTCGGACCCGAGGCCCTGAGGGAGATCGACGGCCTGGCGGACGGGGAAGTGCTCGTCCTCGACAACCTGCGTTTCGCGGCCGAAGAGAACCTGGAGTACAAGCCTGAAGACGCCGAGAAGACCTTCATGGTCAGAAGGATAAGGGAGCACGTCGACGCTTCGGTCCTCGACGCGTTCTCCACAGCCCACCGCGCCTCTCCAAGCATCGTAGGGTTCGCGGGGCTCGTCCCGACCTGCGCAGGGCGGACCGTGGGGAGGGAGCTCCGGATGCTGGACCGCATCTTCGCGGTGGAGAAGGGCCCCTACGTCACGGTCCTCGGGGGGGCGAAGGTGAGCGACAGGCTGGAGGCCATAGACGCCCTCATAGCCAACAACAGGGCCGACAAGGTGCTACTCTGCGGCGTGGTGGGCCTCGTCTTCCTGAAGGCGGCGAAGAAGCTGAGCTGGGACCTGGGGGTGGACGGGGAGCAGAAGTTCGTGGCCAAGGCCAGGCAGCTCATAGAGGAGGAGCCTGACCGCTACGCCCTCCCGTCGGACGTGGCAGTGAAGGTAGACGGCGAGAGGAGAGAGACCCCCCCGGGGCAGATCGCGTCCTCCTCTCAGGTGCTGGACATCGGGTCGAAGACAGTCGAGGCGTATTCGCGGTTCATCAAGGGGGCAGGGACAGTGTTCATGAGCGGCCCCCCCGGAGCCTTCGAATGGGAGGAGTTCAGCGCAGGGACAGAAGGGCTCCTGAGGGCCATGGCTTCCTCCTTCGGGACCACGATCATAAGCGGCGGCCACCTTTCGACCGCCCTCCGTAAGTACGGCATCCACGACCAGATCGACCACATAAGCACGGCCGGGGGCGCCCTGGTCCAATATCTGGCGGGGAAGAGGCTCCCGCTCATAGACGCCCTCGAAAGGGCAGCGGACAGGTGGGGAGGGAAGCCGGGTTGAAGCCCTATAAGCCGACCTGGAACCGAGGAGCGCACCCATGATCAGGGTCGGGGTCAACGGCTACGGGACCATCGGCCGAAGGGTGGCCGACGCCGTCAGGAAGCAGAAGGACATGGAGCTCGTCGGGGTCACCGCGGCGCACCCCCACTACAAGTACGGCCTCGCCAGGGACAAGCGGATCGACCTCTACGCCCTGGACATGAAGAGCCTCGAGGCGTTCAACGGGGCCGGCTTCGCCCTCAAGGGGACCCTCAACGACCTGCTCCACCGGGTCGACGTGGTGGTGGACGCAGGGCCCGACGACACGGGGCCCGCGAACCTGAAGGCATACTCCCAGGCTGGGGTGAAGTCGGTCTTCAACGGCGGGGCCGGGGACGACATGGCTATCCCTTCGTTCGTGGCGCAGTGCAACTTCGAAGGGGCTGTCGGCAAGGAATCGGTGAAGGTGGTGTCCTGCAACACGACGGGCCTCTGCCGGACCATCGACGCTGTGGACCGCGCAGTCGGCGTCTCGAAGGCAAGAGCCGTCCTGGCCAGGAGGGCGACCGACCCGGACGACGTCAAGAAGGGGCCCATAGACTCGGTCGTCCTCGACCCGACCACGCTCCCCTCCCACCACGGCCCGGACGTTCAGTCCGTGCTCCCGCACATCAACATAGTGACCATGGCGTTCAAGGTCCCAACCACCCACATGCACCTGCACAGCCTGATCCTGAGCCTGAAGCGCCCCGCCCCCAGGGAGGAGCTGGTGAAGGCGCTGCAATCGGCCCAGAGGATGACCCTCGTGGATGGCAAGTCTGGGTTCAAGTCAACGTCCAGCATCATGGACTGGGCCCGGGAGAAGGGGAGGGACAGGAACGACGTCTACGAAGCCACAGTCTGGAAGGACTCGGTGACCGTGGTGGACGGAGAGGCCTACATGTTCCTGGCCGTGCACCAGGAGGCCATTGTCGTCCCCGAGGACGTGGACGCCATCAGGGCCCTCGCAGGGGGGTGCTCGCGCGAAGAGTCGATGAGGATGACCGACGAGTCCCTGGGGATCGAGCACAGGCCGCCTCCCTGACGGTGCTGGTTCCTGAGAGCTCCCGGCTGCCGCCGGGCTATCCGTCCTTCCCGACAGCCGGGGCTCCAGTCCGTTCAGACCTTCCATGGAAGGCGAACCCTACCCCGGTGGCGAGGGCGACCCCTGCCATGACCAACCAGGAGATCCCGGGGGCCGGCAAGAAGCCGCCTTGGATCGTGGACCCCAACCAGGCTGCCGCTGACCGGCCCGAACTCCTCGCCGCGCCGTAGTACCCCTGGTACGCCCCCTTTCTCGACGGGGGCGCCCTGAGCGTCACCCATACCTGGGCAGGGACGACGAGCAGAATCTCCGCCAAGGTCATCGCCGCCATCGATGCGAAGAGGTCCAGGGTCCCCGCCGACAGGTAGAGCATCAGGAAGGCCAGGACGCTCACCCCCGACGAGAGGACGATCACAGCGTGGCTCCTGAACCTGCCCAGGAGCCTCATGAGCGGGATCTGCAGCAGGACTATCATGAGGCCGCTGAACGAGAACAGGTACCCCACCATCAGGTTGCTGACCCCCTCGAACTTCCCGACGTAGAGCGCGAACGGCTCTATGTCCTGCCCTATGACCAGGTATCCGACGAAGGAAAGGAGGATGAAAGTGAGGGTGTGGCGGTCGGGCCAGACCCTCGCCTTCTCCTTGGCGAGGTGGTAGGTCCCTTCCTCGAGGAAGAACGAGGCCAGGAGGCTTACCACGCTCAGGGCGGCGCTGAACAGGAAGAGGGGCCCGTACCCCGTGTAGGCCACCAGGATGCCCCCCATGGCCGGTCCTAGCGCGAACCCGAGGTTCGCCGCCATGGTCAAGAGGGAGAAGTTGGTGACCACGTCCGTCTTCTCGTCGGCCACGAGGGCGGCGCCGGCCGGGATGGTGAACCCCCTGAAGAGAGAGAACACAGGGTAGGTCGCCACGATGACGACCACTGGGAGGCCGAAGATGATCAGCCCCGCCATGTACAGCGCCGATGCCGACGCGAAGACGTAGCCGAGCAGGTATGTCCTCTTCGCTCCGACGCGGTCGGAGACGAGCCCGGAGAGGACCTGGGAACCGAGGCTCGCGAATGCCTGCAACAGGTACATGGCGCCCACGACATCAAGGGATACGCCTCTCTCCACCGCGAGGTAGAGGGCCAGGAAGGGCATGGTCGCCGAGAAGCCCACCGAGCTGAGGACCCTGGTGGCGGAGACCAGGGCGACGTTCCGGGTGAACAGCGCTCTCGATGGAGGGGAAGGGCCGTTTGGGGCGCGCGGCACGCGGAACAGCCGGGTCACCATGGCGGGCAAGGAAAGGCAGCTACTCGAGGAACTTCGGGAAGGAGGTGAGAACGAACCTTGGCTGCTGGAACTGCTTCACCAGGGTCCGCACCTTCTTCTGGACGAAGTCAGGCGGCTTCTTCCCGAGGGCTATCAGGGACACCAGCTCCGCCACCTCCTCCATCTCCTTGACGCCGTACCCCATCCTGGTCAGTTCGGAGGTCCCGAGCCTCCCTCCGTTGTCTGCTATGATGTTGGCCTGCTCCAGGCGCATGGAGAGGAACTGCAGCTTCCCCGGCTCGTAGTCGAGCAGCACCTGATGCGACTTCGTGTACCCCACGGCGGCCCCCTTGAGCTTCACCCCCCGTGCCGCAAGCCCCCTGGCGAGCGCCTGCGAGTTCTTCACGACGGCCTGGGCGTAGGCCTTCCCGAACTGCAGCATCTCGATGAGCGCCACGGCCATGGCTGCGACCCTGTCAAGGTGGATGTTGTCCACGACGCCAGGGAAGATCTTCCCGGCGACCGCGTCGAACGCCTGTTCGTCGTTGGAGAGGATGATCCCCCCCTGTGGCCCGGGGAAGCTCTTGTGGGTCGAACCTATCAGGAGGGAGCACCCTTCCCTCAGTGGGTCCTGGAACTCCCCTCCTGCGATCAGACCCAGCACGTGGGACCCGTCGTAGACGCAGGTCCCCTCCGACTCGGCCGAGAGCTGCTTCGCCGGGTGCGGGAGGGGGATGAAGCTTGAACCGAAGAACACGACCTTGGGTTGGGCGGACCTGATCAGCTCCGCAGCCCCCCTCTGCTCGATGTTCACCGTCTTCTCGTCGTAGGGGAAGTAGAGGTTCTCCAGCTTGAGCAGCGACCCGAGTCCGAGGTGGGTGATCCCAGGATATCCGCCATTATCCGGGTTCACCGACAGGATCCTGTCACCCGGCCGCGTGAGCGCGAGGAGCACCGCCATGTCCGTGGTGTGTCCAGAGAGCGAGCGGACGTCCGCGTATCTCGCGCCGAAGACCTTCCTCGCGAGCTCCTCTGTCAGAGAAAGGAGCTCGTCGGCGTACTTCGTCCCCCTGTAGAAACGGTCCGGGGAGTTATACCTCCCTCCCAGGTCTGCCAGGAACATCGACCTCATCTGAGGGCTCCCCCTGTTCTCTGACGGGATCAGGTTGAGGCACTCCTTCGTCCTCCAATCTTGATGCTGCTTTACTGTCTTGGCCAGCCTCTCCGAGTAGTTGTAGGACATCGCAGGGACTCCTCGGCGCCTAGGCCCCGGCCTTCCTTTGCATTGTTGCGGGCCGCCGAGGAGACTTCGTATTATAGATTCTGGGAGCGCCTGGCCGGCCGCCCCGGAATCATCTCGTGGACCTCCTCCGGCGAACGCAGCCACGAGTCCTCGCTGTACAGGATGCACGGCGTCCACGCTCGGCGCGACCGGCTCGACGAGCCCCAGAACCTTATAACCCATGGGATGAGGTCCGCGATGGAAGCATTGGGGAAGGTCGACAAGGGGGTCGGGTGCGACGTGGCCGGGTGCAAGAACCAGGCAGAGCGGTCCCTCAGCAGGACCGAGATGGGGAACAGCGGGCTCAGCGTTGGGGGAGACGGCCGGAGGGTGTACCTCTGCAGGGAGCACTACAAGGCCTGGAAGAAGGCGACGAAGAAGTCAAGGACGCTAGAGCGCGCTAGGTGGTAGGACCGACATGAAGATCCTCCAGATGCATGCCGACTTCATCGAGTACACCCCTGTCAAGAAGGAGATCAAGATGGCGGAGGAGATCGAGCCCAAGCCCGTCAGGGAGGACGACATCGTGGTCCTCTTCACTGCCTTTGAGGGAGGGGACGACCTCGAGCTGGCGAAGCAGTCAGTCGCAGAGACCAAGGCCTTCTTGGGGAAGCTCGGGGCGAAGAGGGTCCTCATCTACCCGTTCGCCCACCTGAGCCAGAGCCTCGCGCCTCCAGAGGTGGCGCTCCCCCTGCTGCTCGCGATGGAGAAGGAGGCCGCGGCCGCGGGGATCGACGTCCGCAGGGCGCCCTTCGGGTGGACCAAGGCGCTCCAGATCAAGGTGAAGGGGCACCCGCTGGCCGAGATGTCCAGGAGCTACTCCCACGGGGGAGCCCCGGCGGCGCAGCGCCCGAAAGCCAAGCGGGAGCTTTCGGCCGAGGAGGCCATGGCCAGGCTGAAGAAGAGCGACTTCGGAGCCCTCCCGGAGACGGACCATAGGATAATCGGGGAGCGCCAGGACCTCTTCAGCCTCCAGGAGGTCTCCCCAGGAATGGTGTTCCTCCACGAGAAGGGGCTCAGGGTCAGGAACGCTCTGATCGACTTCATGAGGGTGGAGCTTGCCAAGGGAGAGTATCAGGAGGTCAGCACCCCGAGCCTGGCCAACACCGCCCTCTGGCAGGTGAGCGGGCACTCGGCCCACTACAAGGACAACATGTTCCTCACCTCGATGGGGGACGAGGAGATGGGGATGAAGCCGATGAACTGCCCTTCGCACTTCCTGATCTACAAGACAAGGAAATGGAGCTTTCGCGACCTCCCGGTGAGGTACGCCACTTTCGACCCCCTCTACAGGAACGAGCTGAGCGGCGTCGCCAGCGGCCTATTCCGGGTGAAGATGCTCTCCCAGGACGACGCCCACATAATCGCCACCGAGGACCAGGCAGAAGAGGAGCTCTCGAAGATGCTCGACATGATGGAGCGGGTGTACAGGGTCTTCGGGCTGGAATACAAGGTGAAGATCTCGACCAGGCCCGACGACCACATGGGGACGGACGAAGAGTGGGAGCGCGCCACAGACACCCTGATCCGGGTCGTGAAGAGCAAGGGGTGGAAGTACGAGATCAAGGAAAAGGAGGGGAACTTCTACTCGCCCAAGATCGACGTCGACATCAGAGACTCCCTCGGGAGGGAGTGGCAGTGCGGGACCTTCCAGCTCGACATGCAGATGCCCAAGCGGTTCAAGCTCGCCTACACCGGCTCGGACGGGAAGGAGCACACCCCCGTGGTGCTACACCGGACCATCCTGGGGACCCTGGAGCGGTTCATGGGGATAATGCTCGAGCACTACAGGGGGGTCCTCCCGGTCTGGCTCTCGCCAGTGCAGGTGGAGGTGATCCCCCTCTCCGACGAGCACCTTCCGTACGCGAGGTCGGTCCTGGTGGCCTTGAGGGAGGGTGGAATCAGGTCAGAGGGCGACTTCGCCAGCGGGACCATGGGGGCGAAGATACGCAACGCCCAGCTCCAGAGGATCCCCTACATGCTGGTGGTCGGGAAGAAGGAAGAAGACTCCAAGACGGTCGCGGTCAGGACGAGGGGTGGGGAGCAGAACTTCGGGGTGAAGCTGGACGACTTCGTGTCTCGGGTGACGGCGGAGAGCGCCGCTCACAAGTGATTAGAGAGAAGGGACCTGCTGAGTGACGCAGTGGAGGGTTCCCAGCCCATGAACCAGGGCCCTGCAGTCTATGGCGACGGCCTCTCTTTCTGGGAATAGCTCTCCCAGTGTCCTGAGCGCCTCTCCGTCGCTTTCCCCGCCGAAGGTCGGGACGACCACCGCGTCATTCCCTATGTAGAAGTTGAGATGGCTCGCAGGGAGCCTCCCGTCGGGGGCGTCCACCCTGGGGGGCATGGGGATCGTGCGGACATCAACCCCCTTCTCTGCACCGAGGAAGCGGAGGTTCTCCGAAAGGGGGCCGTGGTTGGGGTCCCCTGGCTTCTCTTCCACGGCTGCGACCACCTTCCCGGGCCCGACGAAGCGGGCGATGTCGTCCACGTGTCCGTCGGTGTCGTCCCCCTCGATCCCTCTCCCAAGCCAGATGACGTCGTCGGCAGCCAGGTTGTCGCGCAGTATGGCTTCAAGGTCCGACCTCCTCAGCCCCGGGTTCCGGTTGGGGTTCAGGAGGCACTGTTCGGTGGTCATCACCCTCCCCTTCCCGTCGACGTCTATCGACCCCCCCTCGAGGACCACCCCCGGCCTGAAGGTCCGCCACCCGGTCCCTTCCGCCAGCGCGTCCCCCGCCGCGTCGTCGGGGAGGAGGTCTTCGTACTTGTTCCCCCAGGCGTTGAAGCGCCACCTTACGAGGGCGACGTCTCTCCCCAGGACGCAGGTTGGCCCGTAGTCCCTCACCCAGACGTCGGCCGTCTTCAGCCTGAGATAGGAGACCCTGTCCGCCCTCCGGAGCAGCGACCTGACCCTGGTCTCCATCTTCTCGTCGTCCACCATCACCCTGACCTCCTCCCCTTTGCTGAGGCACTCGACCATGCTGACATATGCCGCTTCCACCCCGGGGATTATCTCTGGGGGGAAGGTGTCGGGGTCCTTCGGCCAAGAGAGCCAGGTCGCCTCGTGCCTCTCCCACTCCGCTGGCATCCTGTAGCCGAGCGCAGCCGGTGTCTCCTTCATGGGCCCTTCGAGATGACCCCGTAGGTCCACGGCTTCCTGTTCCTCATGAAACCCCACCCCTCCTCAACCGCCTTCCCCAACCCCATGTCCACGTCGACGGTGAAGACCCCCTCTCTCCCCCCCGCCCTCAGCAGGACCTTCCCGAACTGGTCGCAGACGAAGGACCCTCCCCAGAAGGTGGTGCCCCCTTCCTTCCCGACCCTGTTCACGGCGCAGACGACGACGCTGTTCGCCACGGCGTGACCGACCTGGACGGCCTCCCAGGCCCCCTTCCAATCCCCTTCGACCGGCTCTATGCCGTCCACCCATCCTATGGCGGTCGGGTAGAACAGGAGGTCTGCTCCCATCAGGCGGTTCGCCCTCGCAGCCTCCGGATACCACTGGTCGAAGCAGACCAGCGTCCCGACCTTCCCGACCCTGGTCCTTGCGACAGTGTACCCCCTCCCCGGCTCGAAGTAGTCCTGTTCGTAGTAGTGCTCGTCCTGCGGCAGGTGCACCTTCCTGTACCTGGCCAGCATCCGCCCCTTCTCATCGAACAACAGGCTGGTGTTGTACCGCTTCTTCCCCGCCGCTTCGTAGACCGAACCGCCCACGAGGACGACCCTGTTGCCCCTCGCCGAGGCAGACAGCGCCCTGCTCACCTTCCCGGGGACCCTCTCCGGTTCCGCCGCCGACCCCCTCGCGGACGGGAAGTAACGCCACGCGAAGAGCTCAGGGAGGCAGACGACCTCGGCCCCGTCTTTCGCGGCCCTTTCCACCCCTGCGACCGCCTTCTCGACATTGGCGCTGACGCTCTCCCCCATCGACATCTGGACAAGGCCGAGCCTCGCGGTTCCTTTGGCCAACCTGTCAGACCCCCGTGGTCGGACTATACAAACCGCGAGCTACTTCTTGGAGATGGGCTGGCGTATCACGAACCCAGACCCCGGCCCCTTCACGTCCGCCACGCTCATGAAGTACTCCCTCGCTGGGCCGTCCAGCCTGTACCCCTGGTTCAGGAGCCCCTCGAGGAAAGGCCCGTATGTCCTCCCGAACTCTTCCGGCGGGCCTTCATGCCTCGTCTCGGCGATCTCCGTTTCTCCGAGTTCCTTGAACCTGAACTCCCCTTCGGGGGTGAACTCCTTCCCCACAGGGATGCAGGCGTCGCTCCGGAGTTCTTCTGCCGGCGTCTCCCCTGGGTTGTCATAGAAGAGGCAGAACGGGTATCCGGCCTGTTCTATCCCCTTCTTGTCGATCCATACCTTGAGCCGCTTCATCTCATCCCCTATCACCCCGTATGGGCCCCGCCTCTCGATGTATGCCACCAAGAGCTTCGGCGCCTTCGCGAAAGTCACTTCCGGTGCCATCGCCCTGACGGGAGGCAGACGACCCCTTCCCATATTAAACGCGTCGCCCCAACGGTAGCTTGTAGCATAATGGTTTCTTGATGTCTTCAGACCTTGGTGTCTGCCTGCGTGCTGGGGCTTGTTTCGCTCCTTCAGAATGACATGAACCTGTTGTAGAGCATGACCTTCAGCGCCACCTCTGCCTTCTGGGCGAGGAATCCCCTCGCCATGAGGGTGTCCCCCAGCACCCTCTTGAATGCTGAGAAGACTATCTCAGCCATCCACCTCTTGCCGTAGTCCTTGAGCCTCTTCCATTCCTCGTATCCCACCCTGTGGGTCAGCATCGCCTCCTCCTTCCTGAGAGGAGACCACTTCGCCTTCTCGGATGCGTTCTTCCTGAGCTTTATCGCAGGCTCAGCCCCGATCTCCCTCAGGAGGTTGAAGTTCGACCTCGAGTCGTAGGCTGAGTCTGCGTAGGCCTTCGCCACCTTCCTCTTCCTGGCTACCTCCCTGACCATCGGTACGAACTTCTTTGTGTCCCCGGTCTTCTCCGACGTCACTCGGAACCCGACTATCTTCCCTGTCTTCCTGTCCGCGACGATGTGAAGCTTGACGAACTTCCTCTTCTCCTTCCTCCACATGGCTTCGATGTAGGAGCCCTTGTTGGTCGTCGAGAGGCCGGTGGAGTCTACGACGACCGTCGGTGGGTCGTCCTGGTGAATCCCTTCGCCAACCTTGTCCAGGCACTCCGGCTTCTTCTTCCTCACCATGGCCAGGACTCTCCTCCTGATCTGTGTGAAGTGCATCTCTTCAACCATCCTGAGGTATTCAGAGAGCGCCTCGGTCATCCCTTCGATGACCCTGTATGGTGCGTTCAGCCCTACCTTGAAGAACGAGAGGAACTCGATGTACGAGTCTGGGAATTCATACGGCCTCCCCTTCTTGTCGCTGTTCATCACTTCGAGCTCCCTATTCCAGTTCCTGGCGAAGCCTAGGTCGAAGAGGATCCTCCCCCTCTCCTCCAGGGAGTCGTTGTAGTCGTGCCATGACATGCCTCTGGGCATGGCCTTCGTCGGAGGGACGGGCGGGATTACGAGGCCAGGACAAGGACGCTAGACATCATGCTCAATCAGTTATGCTACAAGCTACCCCAACGGCAAACGTTTTTCCCGCGTGGGGTCTGCCGGGCGTCCCATGTGGCTCCTGGCGGGGTCCCTCCAGGCTGCGACGAACAGCACCTCCACGTCCACCGTCGGCAAGAGCCTCTTCCTGACGACCGTCGAGGTGGCGGTCTTCGTCGCGGGGGCCGCCATCGCGGGGACCCTGTTCGTCAGGCTGGTCATGTCCATCGCTCGGAGGGCCGGCGCCCCCAGGGGGGTGGTCCACGAAACGCGGCAGTGGCTGAGCGTGCTCATCACAGTCGGGATAGTGGCGGGGGTCGCCTACCTCACCGGTCTCTCGTCTGACATCACGACCCTGACCATATCCGGGATCGCGGGCCTCGCCGTCTCCCTGGCTCTCCAGAACACCCTCTCCAACATCATCGCAGGGGTCCTCCTGCTCAACGACGGGATAATCCGCCTCGGAGACGACATCCAGTACGGCGGCCCAGGTGGGGTGAGGGGGGAGGTGGTGAAGCTCTCCCTCCGGACGACCTGGATCAGGGAGCAGGACGGGGTGATAGTCGTCATAGGGAACAGCAACCTCTCTGCTGGGCCAATACTGAACCACTCGGCGAAGGCGAGGCTGGAGAGGAAGCTGAAGGTCTGAGGCGCTCTCGGGTCAGGGAACAGCATCGCTCAGAAGAGCGTTGTGGCCTTCGTGGGCATCATCCTTATGGATGAGGGTGTTTCCCAATCCGTCGCCAGATGGCAGGCCAACCCCCATTGGACGTGAAATCCACTTCGCCAGACAACCCTCCCCATGGCACGGTCCGAAGGAGCCTGGCCAGACTCCTGGCCGTGGTCGCGGTCGTCATCGCGGGGGTGGTAATCGTCGTCTACCTCGCCAGGACTCTGCCGGCCTACGGCTATCTCTTCCCTTACGTCTACGCGGGGATGATACTCGTCGTCGGGGTCGTGATGTCAAGGGAGCTCGCCATACTCGTCGAGAGGGAGTTCACCGGGAAGCTCGGGAGCAACGCCCTGGTCGCAAGCAACGTGGTCCAGGTGGCGGGTTCCATCCTCTCCGCCGTGGCCGCCGCTTCCTACGCGTCCTTCTCCCCCACGACCCTGCTCGCGTCGGCGGCTTTCAGCGGGCTCGTCCTCGGGCTGGCGCTGCAGCCCACCCTGGGGAGCTTCTTCGCCGGGATCCTCGTCCTCGTCTCCGGGGAGATGAAGCCTGGGACCCAGGTGAGGATACTGTCCTGGCACCTCCCTTTCCAGTGGGCGTTCTCTCCCGGCTACAAGTACTTCTCTCCGGACCAGATCTACCCCGGATACCTGGCCAGGGTGATGGACGTAGGCCTCTTCTTCACCACGGTGATGACTGAGGAAGGGCAGACAATGAAGATACCGAACTCCATCCTCGCGACCGACGCCGCGGTCATACGATACACGAACAGAGACTACTTCTTCAACGTGAGGTACGAGTTCCCCATGAGGTTCGACCCGGAGGAGGTCCTGAGGCGAGTCCGCGACCTCACAAGGGACTTCCCCGTCGAAAGGGTCTATGTCAACGAGCAGAGCGACAAGGAGTATTACATAGTCAAGGTGACCCTGAATGCCCGCAGGCAGGACCACGCGGAGCTGAAGTCCCAGATCCTGACCAAGCTGATCAGGCTGCACGCCCAGCTGAAGGAGGGGGAAGAGGCTAGGATCGTCGGAAGGAGCTGAAGGACGTCCAGCCCATCCCCGCGGTCAGGACGCCCCGGGCTCCCCCGGAAGATGCCTTCCCGGCCACCCCGAAGGGGGCCCGCCTCTCCGAGTTCCAGGACCACCTCCTCTGCTCCGCTGTACGAGGCTCCAGGGCCAGCGCGGTCTGGCTCGTCGGCAACCCAAATCCAGGCCAGGCGACCAGCAGCTTTCATTTCCACTTCGTGAGGATCTCTTCCCGTCGAAAGGTCCGGGTGCTCACTGAGAACAGTGCCACCGCGATGACGGCGAAGATGCCGGAGATGACCAACAGCGTTGGAGCATCGAGGGTGATCACCCCGATCTCCCCAGCCACGTAAAGCCCAATGAACGGGGCAAAGACCACGCTCCCCAGCTGTGAAGCGGCGCGGACGTCTGTGACCCTCGACGAAGTGATGACGTTGAGTTCGATGCTCAAGAGGCAGGTCAGAGGGGCGAGGAGAAGCAGGATGACCCCCATCTCCAAGTTTGGGTAGTACAGGTGGCCCACTACGCCGTACAGGGCCCGATCCACCAGCGTCATGTAGATCGCCGCCCCGGCGTAGGAGGCCATGAGGGCAGGAAGGAACGAGGCCAGGCTCTTCCCAAGCAGTATCTCGCTGTCCGTGACCGGAGTCGCGAGCAGAGGCTCGAGGCTCCTCTCCACCTTCTCCCCAACGATGCTGTAGGACGCGATGGGCGAAGGGATGATGGCAGCTATGATCACGAACCAGAATGCAAAGGCGTCCAGCAGCCCGCCGAAATCCGCCACGTTTGCGCCAGGAGCCGACGAGAACGCGTATTGGACCACGTATGAGAACAGGAGCGAGATGCCGACGGGGGTGCCGACAACTGTGTAGAGGATCGTCCTCCTGTGCCTGATGGCCTTCAGGTCCTTGGCTGCGATTATCCAAGAATGCCTCAGGTTCATCCTTTCTCCCTCACAAGCTTCAGGTATGCCTCTTCAAGCGTCGACCCCTGCACGGTGACGGTCTGGATCTCGCCTCCCGCTTCCACGATGGTCCGGACCACTGGCGGGTTCTCTTTCTCCGGGTCGGCCACGTCAAAGGTGACCCCGTCCCCGTCGAAGCCAAGTCCCCGAAGGGAGAGCCCTTCCAACGATTTGACGATGGCCTCGCTCACCCGTGTCAGTCTGATGGCAGTCTTCTTACCCCTCACTGCCCCTTCGAGTTCTTCGGCGGTCCCGATCGCCATCAGCCTGGTGTTGAGTATGGCGATCCTGTCGCAGATTCGTTGGGCTTCGTCCAGGTTGTGCGTGTTGATGAATATGGTCTTCTTCTCCTTCTTGAGCTCGAGGATGAAATCCCTGACGGTCTTCGCCGATTCGGGGTCAAGGTTCGCGGTGGGCTCATCAAGGAAGAGGACCTGCGGGTCGTGGATCAGTGCGCGCGCGACGGCCAGCTTCTGCTTCATCCCTTTCGAGAAGGTCCCTGCAGCGGAGTCGCGCTTCTCCCAGAGTCCCAGCATGGTGAGGAAGTACTGGTTGCTCTCCCTCCGCTGGTTCTCCGGGCGGTCGTAGAGCTTCCCGTAGAAGTCCAGGTTGTCGTAGGCCGACATGCTTTCATAGAGCCCGACGTTGTCCGGAACCAGCCCGATCATCTTCCTGATCTTTGGCGAGTCTGTTCTGTTTCCGACTTCGTAATCTCCGATCCTCGCAGCTCCGCTCGTTTTGGAGATCAGGCAGCAGAGCATCCTGACAGTCGTTGTCTTTCCGGCTCCGTTGGGCCCCAGGAAGCCGAAGACCTCGCCTTCTTCGACGCGAAAGGTGAGCTGATCGACCGCGACAAGATCACCAAACCTCCGCGTGAGTGCCTCCGCTTCAATCAAGGGACGTGCCTGAAACACAGACTCCTTTTACCGTATATAAGAAAGGAGCCGGTGTAGCACGCAGTCAAACGCTCGGCTGAACAACTCTCGTGGTTATTGATGTCACCTGCGACGCCTCTCCCGGCAAGGCGTCGAACCCAAGATGGGCCCGGAGCCCACCCCTTGCAGAACCCTCAGCTGCGAGGCTTCTTTCCGGTCGGTCTAGCCGCGATGGCTCAGCTCCCCCAGAACAGGTCCAGGGTGGTCGCCCCCATTATCTCGTCGAAGGAGAAGTCCAAGGCGTCCAGGAGCTGGTCGAACATCGAGTGGGCGTATTCGATGTACTTGTCGGCGTCTATCTCGTCCGGCCTGGCGTAGTCTGCCGGCTTCACGTAGGGGGGGTTCTTCGTCTTGACGTAGGCGATTATCTCCCCGGCCTTGACCTCTTTCCCCTTCTCCTGGAGCTGCATGGCGGCCCTCACATGCTGAGGGGTCGTCCCGTTGTATTTGTCCGGGGGCTTGCCCATCATGACGGTGAAGGCGAGGTCTGTGACCGAGACTTTCTTCCCCTTCAGGTCCGATAGCATCTTGCTGAGCAGGCTCTTCGTGTCCGCCCTTGCCTTTTCGAAGTCCTGGGGGGACTTCACAGAGCTGAGTATGCCGAGGGTGTCGTAGAATGTCTTCCTAAGGTACTCCGGGGTTTGGCTCTTGCGTCCAGTCAAACCCTTTATGTCCGCGGTTCCATCCGGGAACACACCGAAGTAGTTCTTCTTCCTGTTGCTGAAGGCGACGTACCTGTAAGACTTGTCGAGATCCAACTCGACGCCCAATTCCTTGTCGGACCATCGCGTGATTGTTGAAATCTGGTCTTTGGACGGACTGTGCAGGAACAAACTGTCCGTGTCAGAATAAAGCACCTCTACGTCCAACTCCTTGCACCTTGCAATGGTCCTCGTGATGGCGTCCCTTCCGAGAGCGGCGGTTGCTTCAGCTACCGGGAGACAGTAGAAAGCGAAAGTCTCGAATCCTAGGACGCCATATGACTGTCCGACGTGGACGAACCTGCCGTTTCTTCCTGCGATGACCGTGTGGTTCTTCTCTGTTGTGACGCAATAGACAGCCCCGTCGAATGGCACCTTCTCTACGTGTCTGTTCCTATCGTTCCCCGCGTATGTGAGTTTCGAACTCGCATTTCTGAACGTCACTCTGAAGATCTCCCCGTCATACCGAATCTTCGACTTCATTCCGAGCATCGCGGTCAGGACAACCAGGTCTTGCGCGAGCCTGACGCTAGAGGTCGTATACCTCGTTTGTCTCCGACTCCCGTCGCCTTTGTAGACTGACTCCAGGAATGACTTCGTCGTGCCCGATGAGCCGAAAACGAACTCCGGAACTATCTTGGTCGAGGCATCGTGGGACTGTGCTTCAGGGACGTAGCAGTGACCTACAATCCATTCGTACAGCACGGAGCTGGTGACTTGGTACTTGTTTTCACCACTATCTTGGACATGAGGCAGCCCGAGTCGATCTAGGAGTTCTCTGATCTCGCCTCTGAACTCGATCCCTCTCGGATTCCCCCTGCCCTGACCCTGCGAGATGGTGATTGAGGCAGCCCTTCCGCGGAAGTTGCCGTTGGCGTACCGTTTCTCCTCGGTGATGTGTGGAGACCCTTCGGAGACGAACCACCCGCACAGTGAGGCGAAATCATTGGCGTCGTACCTGACAGGTATCTTGTCGGAGTTGAACCTGCCAACGAGGACTCGTCCTCCAGCTCCCTCGACAACGTCGATGTCCTCCTCCGTAAGATGAACTGCAGGAACCCGGTAATGCGACTCGAGTTTCTGCCGATTCTGGCTCCAGTACTTGTGGACCTTCCCGTGCTCTCTGATCTTCCATTGCTGCCCTGCAGGGAGCTTCCTGAACCAGTTGATCAGCCGCATTCCTGCGGGCGGGTGAAGGTTGGCGTTTGCGCCGACCAGCTTCGCTGTCTCGAGCAACGAGATCCGCGGAGGGTGAATGGTGGTTTCGAGCCCGCCTCTGAGTCTAGGAATGGCCACGTTGGTCAGTTCGTAGACTTCCTCGGCAGTCCTGAACGAGGCAGGAGAGGTGGACGAGTTCCGGCGGTCGATGGTCAGCATTCTGTGGTTAGGGGTGACCATCAGATCTACGAATCTTGAATCCTTGAAATGAAACAGGTTCCCAACGTACGGGAATGCTTGGACCTCGACGACCCGGTCAATCTCAGCTCTGAGGGTGTGCGGGTTGACGTTGACGACCTCATCTCCGACTTTCATCTCTTTGATGTTCTTGATCCCTCGTGGGGTGACCAGGTACGTATCGCCAGTGAAACAGGCGTTGAGGAACACCTTGAGGCCCTGGCTTACTACGTTGTAGAGGTCTCGGTCATCCTTGGAAAGGGTCGGGTCTTTGGTGAGCGGTTTGTAGTGGGCCACCCTGAGGTCCCTGAGGGATCCCGTGACCAAGCTCACTATCCCCTTCCTCTTCGTGCAGGCCCAGGATGAAGTGTCGGGGATCCTGTTCGCCCTGCACTCCGGGTGGATGCAGTTCACCGTCTCATAAGAGAGGTTCCGGGTTTTTATTAGCGAGGGATAGAGACTAGCGAAGTCTAGCACAGAGACATCGAAATAGGCTCCGGGCTTCGGTTCTATGACGAGCCCTCCCTTGTACTTCTTCCCCTTTATCACCGCCTGAGAGGACGCTTTCCCCTTGTCTCTGAGCTCCTCCGGCCTGGGGATGAGGGCGCCGATCTTCCTGTGCTCGAAGAAGAGGAGGCTCCTGATCCAGTTGGAGACCCCCAGCCTCGACACGTCGTTCATCGGCATCTTCCCGATCCTGGAAATGACGAGGAGGAGCTTCATGACGACCGAGCCCATCATCGACGTGAGCTCGTAGGTGAGCTGCGAGTCGTTCAGGCAGTAACTCGCCAGCTTGGCCAGAGGGAGGTCCCCGATCTCCCCCTCGACTTCGATCTTGGACTTGCTCAGGAGGGTCTCGGAGATGGCGTTGAGGGTGTGCTCGGTGTACCTGTTGCCGAAGGCGTACACCTGGATGGACCTGTTGCGGAAGAACTGGTACAGGTCGATGTGGATGCCGTGTTTGAGGGACGCGGCCACCCTCTCCAGCTGTATCGGGTTCTCCTCCTCCCTTATCCCGAGGGACTCTGCCCTGTGCTGTAGGTACCTCAGGTCGAAGTCGTCCCCATTGAAGGATACGATGACAGGGTAGTCCATCATCTTCGAAAGCACTGCCCTCAGGAGGCCTGCCTCCTCGTCGAACACCTGGAAGGTGAAGGGGCTCCCGTCGAGCCCCTTGCCGTCCCTGGTCCCCCGCAGGAGGTAGACCAGCTTCTCCTCTTCGTTGAAGAAGGAGACGGCGATGACAGGCTGCTTCGGGTCCTCTGGGTCCGGGAGCCTCCCTTCCACATTGTCCACCTCGATGTCGAGAGCCACCCTCCGAAAGTCCATCAACGGCTCGCTCAGCAGCTCCGCCCAGTCCCTGAGGTACGGCTGGAACTCCTTGGGGTTCCTCCTTGTGACCTCTTCGAGGGACTTGTTTACCCTCTCCGGCACCTCATGCTTCACCGGGACCACCCTCCCCCCCTCCACACGGTAGTAGGTCCCCATCCTGAGGCCGCGGTCGTAGGCGAAGTTCTCGTAGTACTTGATGTCCGCCTCCCACGCTGTTATCTGGTCCCTGATGCTGTCGTTGCCGCCCCCCACCGCGAGGGGGTCGGTGGTCACTATCTTCCTGAGCTTCGCCGTCGTGTCGTTCAGGAGGTCGAGCTTCTCCTCCTCGACTATCTCGACGACGTCCTTGCGGGCCTTCACTGCTCCGAGTTCGTCCATCGACAGCCGTGTGAAGCAGTAAGGACGATGCCCCGTGTTGTCCTCCCAGAGCCAGAACCTCCCTGACTTGGGGTCGTAGAACTTCAGTATGGCCTTGCGCCTGTCGCCGTCGTATGTCGCAGAGGCCAGCAGGGACTCCCCGATCTCTGTCTGGGGGGCGACTAGCCCCGCCAGCTTCTCAGCGAGGTTCTCAGTCTTCGAAGCTTGGGCCGCCAAGAAGGGTCGGGCGACTGCCGTCTTTTTGACAGATAAGGGTTAGCCGAGATCAACTGGCGCCGATGGCGGACGCTTTATATCGCGTGCCCGGCGCGCCCCCATCAGATGTCCGCGCTCCTCGGGACGCTGAAGACCAACTCGGCGTACCTCTTCTTCGTCGTCGGGGTGATCTGGCTGGCCGTGGCGGTCCTGGCCGGCTCGGCGCTCATCCTCTGGCCAGTCGTCGCCTGCCTTCTCGGAGGGGTCCAGCTTAGGATGTGGCCAGGGCGGAGGCTGACCTGGGCCTGGGCCATCTCCACCGCTGTGCTCGGGTTTCTCCTGGCAGCCTACCTGGTATATGCGTGGGTCCCATATCTGGGGGGAGCTTTCTCAACCGTGGCCGGGGAGGCCTCAGGGGTGTTCGCGGTCCTGGCTGTCCTGCATCTGCTGCTCTTCTACAGCGGAGTGAACCCGCCGAAGGCGGCTCCGAGCTAGGCGCGCTCCAACGCTAAAATAAACCGCATTCCGGGCCGTACCGAGCCTGATGTCGTTCATACCCATCAACAAGCCGATAGTCGGAGAGGCAGAGAAGAAGGCCGTCCTGGACGTCGTCTCGTCCGGCATGCTCGTCAACGCGTCCTACGAGGGGGGGAAGCAGGTCAGGGCCTTCGAGGAGAAGACGAAGCGGCTCCTGGGGGTGAAGCACGTCGTGGCCGTCAACTCAGGGACCGCGGCCCTTCACACCGCCCTCTTCGCGCTCGGGGTCAAGCCCGGAGACGAGGTGATAATCCCGTCTTTCACCTTCCTGGCGACGGCGAACGTGGTCCTCGCCTGCGGGGCGAAGCCTGTCTTCGTGGACATCAGGGACGACTTCAACATGGACCCGGCGGCGTTCAGGAGGGCGGTCACAAGGAAGACGAAGGCGGTGGTCCCGGTCCACATCTACGGATATCCGGCAGACATGGACGAGATCAGGGAGATCGCGGCTGCGAAGTCGGTGAGGGTGGTGGAGGACGCGGCCGAGTCGTTGGGGGCGACCTACAAGGGGACCCAGACCGGAGGACTCTCGGACGCCGGGTGCTTCAGCCTATACGCCACCAAGGTGGTCACGTCGGGGGAAGGGGGGGCGGTCTCGACCAACAGTGACGAGCTCGCCGACATGCTAAGGCTCGTCAGGAACCACGGCCAGGTCCACGGCTACGACTCCCGGCACCTGGGGTTCAACTACAGGCTCCCTGAGATGAGCGCGGCTCTGGCGTCGGCCCAGATGGACAGGCTGGAAGGGTTCCTGAAGGCCAGGGAAAAGAACGCGAAACAGCTGACAGAGCGGCTGAAGGGGGTGGAAGGGGCGAGGTTCACCCAGGACGGGAGGGACAGGACACACGTCTACTATCTCTATACCCTCCGGCTCAGGAGGAACAGGGACAAGGTCCAGAAGGCTCTGAACGCGGCCGGGGTGGGGGCGGCGGTCTACTGGCCGACCCCGGTGCACAGGACCCCCCTCTATGCGTCGCTCGGGTTCGCGAGGAAGAAGCTCCCCCGCACAGAATCCGCTGCGAGGGAGGCCCTCTCTCTGCCTGTGTATCCCGGGCTCTCCACAGATGACCTCCAGAGGGTGGGAGACGCTTTCCTTGCGGCGGCAAGAGAGCACCTGTAGCACGACGCGCCGGGAGGGGGGAGCCTGAGGAGGGTGGTCGTGTCTCTGATGTGCCACCCTGATAGGGAGCCGAGAATCGAGCTCGCGCAGGACGGGAGCTACGAGCTCTTCGAGAACAGGACCCCCAACTACGCGGAAGCCTACAGGGTCGCCATCGCCAGGGCGGCCGAGAGAGGGATGGACCTGGTGACGGCAGACACGGACGGATACCACCCGCCGGCGGAGATCACGAGGCTCGCCTTGTCAGAGTTCGGGGACGGCCCTGTGCTCGTCCTCCCGTACCGGGTGAACATCGGCTTCCAGTCGAAGGCATACTCTCTCGGCTTCTCGTTGCTGGCCCGGAGGCGGGTGAGGGACGCGACCGGGGGGCTCTGCAGGCTGTCGCTGGAGCTGATGAAGTCCCTCCCTCCCCTGAAGTCTACCGACATGACCGTGCACATCGAGATCCTCAGGCACGCGCTACAATCAAAGGCGCGGCTTGTCCAGTACGGGTACCGATCGGGGACGAACGACGAGTCCGAGTCCAGGCGGACGAGCCACTACCAGTGGAAGCTGCTGAAGGCCGCGCTCAGGTGAAGTGACCGCCGTGGGTCGGCTCGCGCGGGGGAAGGCTCCGGCCGAAGGGGCCGGGATTCAGGGAAAGGGCGGTGTTGCCGATGGTGGACGTAAATATCGGGTGCAGGGCTTCGCTCACGTGAGACGGCGAACCTCGCTTCTGCTCGTTCTCGTTGCGTTCGCTCTTTTCTTCATCTTCGCCCCCGTCGTCCCGACGTATCTCGTTCCTTGCATACCTTCGCCGTCTGGCCCTGACTATGCTTCTCTGTCCAACCATCTCTTCGGCGTCGGAGGCGTCTACTTCTCCGGCCCTTCCGGAGGGTACCAGCTCTGGACGCACGGTGTGACCCTGTGGGGATGCTTCTGACTGCCGTCCCACCCAACTGGAAGGGCGTGAGGCACCACCCCGAGCTGGGGAGAGGCGGAGGGTTCTGTTAGCTTGGCGGGACACCAGGATTTGGCCTCCGGTTTCTTCAGAGCGTTAACTGTCTGGACATGGTCATCTTGCACCTGCAGGCTCTCCTTGAGGTTGGCAGACTCGAAGGAAACCCCTGAGCATAGGGAAACGAGAAGGTGGGTAGGCTCCCTCTTGTTGTCGATTCTGGTAGTTGGCACTCTGATTCCGCCTGTGGTTATGTTTTCCAATTCGTCATTCAACCTCGAGTATGCCGTCGTCGTCTGGCTTATCTTCGGGCCACTAGCCATTTTGTTCATACGCAAGAGATAACCCCTCCTTTGTTGCATGAGCTGCGTTTTGAATCAGGGTCAGCCACTCAGCGATGCGAAGACGGTTATCAAAGGGATTAGGAAGGCGTCGGCGATAACCAGAGTCGCGACAATCCCAAAGCGATGTCAGCCAGAGTTATCATTAGCAAGCCGCTCATGAACCCCACTTCGAAGTCGTGTCAAGCCAGGTGACAGTCTCCAGAACCTGAAACCGTAGGTCATGTCCCCGTAGGTTAACAGAGCCAGGCGGAGGAAGACAGAAATACGAGCGAACCCGGCCGAAACTCAGCCATGAGCACTGAGATCCCTGCGCCGATGCCCGCCCCGAAAGAGCCGGCGCCAGTGAAGGTCTTCGCAGGCGCGGTCTACGAGTGCGTCAGGTGCGGGACAAGGACCACCCAGGAGGAGCTTTCGAAGCTCCCCGAAGTGAAGTGCATCTGCGGCTACAGGGTGTTCAGGAAGGCAAGGCCGGCCGTGGTCAAGCAGATCAAGGCAATCTAAGGGCAAACTTCGTCGATTGCATATCCCCTGTTCACACTTTAATTACACCAAAGGTCCGGGCCGCCCGAAGCGTTTTGCACGTAATGCAGAGCAAAGAGCGCGCAGCCATCCTCGGCTACGGCGCCTATGTCCCATACTATAGGCTCCCGACCACGGAGATCGCCCGGGTCTGGAAAGGTGGGGGCTCGGGCCCCAACCTCGAGAAGGCAGTCGCGGCCGCCGACGAGGACACGGTGACCATGGCCATCGAGGCGTCAAGGCAGGCCGTGAGGATGTCAGGAAGGGACAGCCTGGGAGCAGTCTTCGTCGGGACTGAGTCGAAGCCCTACGCCGTCAAGCCGACGAGCACCATGGTCGCACAGGCCCTAGGGCAGCACCACACCCTTGCCGCGGACCTCGAGTTCGCCTGCAAGGCCGGGACCGAGGCGATGCAGATAGTCACTGGGCTGGTCGGCTCGGGGATGATAGAGGCCGGGCTCGCCATTGGGATGGACACGGCGCAGGGGAGGCCCGGGGATGACCTGGAGTACACCGCCGCCAGCGGGGGGGCGGCCTACGTCATCGGGAGGCAGGACAAGGGGGCTGTGGCCCTGATAGACTGCAGCACTTCTTACGTGTCGGACACCGGGGACTTCTGGAGGCGGGCCCACGAACGGTACCCGCGCCACCTTTCGAGGTTCACGGGGGAGCCCGCCTACTTCCATCACATAGAAAGCTCAGTGAACACCCTGTTCGAGGAGACGGGGCACAAGCCCTCGGACTTCAAGTACGCCGTCTTCCACCAGCCCAATCCGCGCTTCCCTGTGGAGGTGGCCACGCGCCTGGGGTTCACCATGGAGCAGATCAGGACCGGGCTTCTCAACCCGATGATCGGGAACACCTATGCCGGAAGCTCCCCCATCGGCCTGGCCGCGGTCCTGGACGAGGCGAAGCCCGGGGACAAGATACTGATGGCGAGCTTCGGTTCTGGGGCCGGGTCCGACGCCTTCTGCATAGAGGTGCTGGAGGGGATCACGAGGGCCAGGGGGATCAACCCGACGGTGAGGTCGATGATGGAGCGGAGCACCAAGATCGACTACTCTACATACACAAAGTTCAGGGACAAGCTGCACAAGTAGGCGGTCCAGTGAGCAGGGCATACATAGCCTCGGTGGGGTTCACCCCGGTCGGCGACCACTGGGACAAGTCGATAGTAGACCTCGCGGTCGAAGCGGCCAGGGGCGCCCTCGGCAGCTTCGGGAAGAAGAGGCCAGACCAGATCATAGTCGGGAACATGTTCAGCGCCGTGGGTGCCAGCCAGGAGCACCTGGGGTCTCTGCTGGCCACCTCCCTGGGGATGCAGGGGACCGCTGCCTACAAGGTGGAGTCGGCCTGCTCGTCGGGGGGGACCGCCTTCAACGTGGGGTACAACCTGGTCCGGTCGGGCGCCATCGACTCGGCCCTGGTCGTAGGGGTGGAGAAGATGCGCGACCTGGAGCCCGAAGAGATCTCGAAGGCCCTGGCCATGGCCGAGTCGGCGGAGTACACCCAGTTCGTGGGCGCGACCTTCGCAGCCCTCAACGGCCTCCTCGCAAGGTTCTACATGGAGCAGATGGGCGTCACCAGGGACGAGCTAAGCTCGATCCCTGTCATCGACCACGCCAACGCCGTGACCGCGGAGCACGCGCAGTTCAGGAAGGCGATCACCCCCGAAGTCGTGAGCAGGTCGTCGATGATAGCGGACCCTCTGAGGCTGTTCGACTGCGCCCCGGTGGGAGACGGGGCTGCTGCGGCCCTCATAGTGAACGAAAACGCCGCGCCAGAGGGGAGAAGGAGGCTGGTCGAGGTGCTGGGCGGGAAGATCGCCACCAACTACTTCAGCCTCTACGAGAGGGATGACATGCTCGACTTCAAGGCTACGAAGGAGGCGTTCAAGGGGGCCGTAGCCCAGGCCGGAGTGGCTACAGACAGGCTGAGCTTCGCCGAGGTGCACGACGCGTTCTCCGTGGTGGGGGCCCTTTCGCTCGAGGCCATGGGGTTCTCGAAGCGCGGAGAGGGTTCCAGGGATGCCAGGGCTGGCAGATACAGCAGGGGAGGGACCCTCCCGATCAACACCTTCGGGGGGCTGAAGGCCAGAGGGCACCCCGTGGGGGCCACGGGGATGTACCAGGTCGCCGAGGCGTACCTGCAGCTGACCGACCAGGCGGGGAAGAACCAGGTGGAGGGGGCGAAGTACGGCGTCACCCAGAACGTGGGGGGCGTCGACGCGTCGAGCGCCGTGCATGTGTTCGGGAGGGCGGAGTAGACGGCCATCCAACACTGGAGGATAAGGGACAGGTACTACAGGCTAGTGGGGACCAGGTGCAAGGACTGCGGGTCCGAGTACTTCCCCCCCGTCTATCTGTGCAGGAAGTGCGGGTCCGAGCACGTCGCGGACAAGGAGATGCCCCAGACCGGGAAGATCCTCACCTACACTCAGCTCCACGAGCCCCTCCCCGGGTTCGAGGCCCAGGCGCCCTTCTATCTGGCAGTGATCGAGCTGGAGAACGGGGCCAGGGTGCTGTCGCAGGTCGTCGACTCCCCCGAGGAGTCGGTCAGGACAGGGGCAAGAGTGAGGGCGACGGTCAGACGTGCGATGGTGGACGGCGACTCGGGCCAGATAGTATACGGCTTCAAGTTCGTGGCCCTCTGACCCCCACTCTGTCAAGACAGTTAAGACCGATGGGATACAGCCTGCGGTGATGGCGCAGACCGAAGTCGCACTCGCTGTTTTCCTCCTGATCGCGCTCGTAGCGTCGCTCGTCTCCAGGAAGATCAAGACTCCGTACACCACCCTCCTCGTCCTGATAGGCCTCGTCCTCTCGGCCCTACCGATCTCTCAGTTGGCCGGGGTCACCAATTTCTTCAACGGTCTTGCCAGCGGGGGGCTCTTCGTCGGGCTGATCCTGCCCCCCCTCCTCTTCGAGAGCATCATGAGCATCAAGGTGTCGGACTTCCGGGCGGTCTACAGGCCGTCTCTCCTCCTGGCCACCTTCGGGGTCCTCATCTCCGCCCTCGTGGTCGGGGTCGTCCTCTGGAAGGTGGTCGGGCTCCCGCCCCTGGTTTCGTTCCTCTTCGCGGCCCTCATCTCTCCGACGGACGTGGCCACGGTGCTCGAGATATTCGGGAGGGCGAGCGTCCCGAGCAGGCTGGCGACGCTTATCGAGATGGAGTCTGTGTTCAACGATGCGACGGGAATCGCCCTTTTTACCATCGTCCTCACGACGGCGAGCGCCGTCACCCTGCAGCCGGTCCAGGCCGTCCTGGACTTCGCCTACATACTCGGAGGAGGGGTGCTGATAGGGCTGGGCGTCGCCTGGGGAGCCCGCTACCTCCAGCGACAGGTCAAGGACACCATCTCGCAGATCGTCCTCACGCTCGTCGCCGTGTACGGGGCCTACGGCCTCGCCACTTCTCTCGGGGATACCCTCTGGCCGGGCCACCCCTTCTCGGGGCTGATCGCGGTCGCCATCACCGGGCTCTTCTATGGAAACACTGTCCTCTTCAACGTCGAGAGCAAACAGATAGCCCAGAGCACCCAGGAGTTCTGGAAGGTCATGGCGTTCGTTGCCAACGCGGTCGCCTTCTTCTTCATCGGGGTAGCGGTGAACATCTCCGTCCTTGCCGGGAGCGTGGGGCCCTTCCTGGTCGCCTACGGGGTGGTGGTGATGGCGCGGATAACGTCGGCCTACCCCATACTCGGGCTCACGAAGGTCGGAGGGTCGTCGGTCCCCCTGACCTGGATGAACACGGCTTCGCTGGGGGGGATGCGGGGGGCCCTGGCCATAGTGCTGGTCTCCGCGGTCCCCCTCGACTCGCAGGCCCCCGTCGCCGCCCTTACCTTCGGGGTCGTGATGCTCAGCATACTCCTTCAGGGCCCCCTGCTGACGAGGTACATCCGGAGGTCCTTCGGGAGCCAGGAGACCTTGCAGAAGTTCGACACATACGGGAGCATGAAAGACATCGAGGGCCACCCGGCTCCGGGGGAGGCTTTATCACGGGACAGAGAGGGACGACGCACCGATGGGATACGATGATGTAGTGCGCCTCGCGCAGCAGAGGGGGTTCTTCTTCAAGTCGGCCGAGAGCTACCCCAACACGCCTGCGGGCTTCCTGGACTACGGGCCGGCGGGGGTCGCCCTGCGGAACAGGATAGTCGAGCTGTGGCGCAGGATGATCGTGAAGCGAGACGGGATGCTGGAGATAGACGGCGCCCAGATACTCCCACGGGCCGTGTTCGAGGCGTCGGGGCACCTGGTGAACTTCACAGACCCATTCGTCCGATGCTCCAATTGCGGTTCGGTGTTCCGGCCGGACAAGCTCATCGAGGAGAAGACGAGGGAGGGGGTCCCTGAGAAGCTGGGGGACGCAGACTACGACGCGCTGATGGAAAAGTCGGGGGTGAAGTGCCTGAAGTGCGGCTCGAAGCTCACAGGCACCTCCAGGTTCAACATGATGTTCAAGCTGGGGATAGGCCCAGCCGGGGAGGAGGCGTACCTCCGCCCTGAGACCTGTCAGAGCATCTTCGTCGACTTCCCGCTTCTCTTCAAGACCCAGAGGGCCAGGCTCCCGGTCGGGATCGCCCAGGTCGGGAGGAGCTTCAGGAACGAGATCGCGCCGCGACAGGGGCTCATCAGGCTCCGGGAACTGAACCAGGCGGAGGTGGAGGTGTTCTTCAACCCGAAGAAGACAGACGACGCGCGCTACGGCTGGGCTGGCTCCAAGGTCCTCTCCTTCCGCCTCCCCGACGGGTCTGACGTCAGGGCCACCATCTCGGAGGCGATATCGAAGGGGATCGTCCCGAACGCGCTGGTGGGCCACTACCTCGGCCTGATGGAGGAGTTCTACGTCGCGGCTGGCATCCAGGCCGAGAAGATACGCTTCCGGGTCCTCTCCGAGGAGGACAGGGCCTTCTATTCAAAGGCCGCCTACGACCTCGAGATCAGCGTCTCTCTCGGATGGGTGGAGCACGTCGCATGCAACTACAGAGGGGACCACGACCTCGGCGGGCATGCGAAGGTCAGCGGCTCGAACTTCGCTGTGGACGACGGCGAGGAGAAGGTCCTCCCCCACGTCTTCGAGCTGTCCATGGGGATCGACAGGACCGTCTTCTCGGTCCTCGACTCCTCCCTGGGGGGCGAAGGCGAAAGGAGGGTGCTGGCCCTGAGGCCCTATCTCTCCCCCGTCCAGGCGTGCGTCTTCCCCCTCGTCAACAAGGACGGGCTGCAGGAGAAGGCGATGGAGGTCTGCTCAATGCTTAGGGATGACCTGGACGTCTTCTACGACGACTCCGGGGGGATAGGGAGGAGATACGCGAGGGCAGACGAGGTGGGGACCCCTGCGTGCGTCACCCTCGACTACGACACCCTGAAGGACGGGACGGTGACCCTGAGGGACAGGGACACCAGGAGCCAGGAGAGGGTCGCCGTCACGGACCTGCCGTTGAAGCTGGCCTCCAAGGTCCGCTTCCCTGCTATGCGGCGGACAGGGTAGCTGCGATGACGAGGGCTGCGCCCGCCCCAGCCACGGTCGAAATGACGTTCACTATGTTGTTCTCGATGTAGGGGGTCCCACGGGTCGCCTTCGTCTTCTCCCCGCAATGGCGGAGCTCCTCGGTGGGCCTGAGGCAGACGACGCAGTACCCCTTCCGCTGGACCGCGGCCCCTATCAGGCTGTCGACGAGGGCGCCGAAGACACCCCCGACCATGCAGACCAGGACAAGGACGTAGGGGTCGCGGACGATCCCCAGGGACACCCCCATGGCTGCGATCACGAGGGAGGCGAAGGCAGAGCCGACGAAGCCCAGGGGGGACACTCCCCCGGAAGTCCCGGCGGGGACAGTCTCCGACGGGTGCGTGATGAGCCTGGGCTGGCTGTGGCTGAGGAGCCCGATCTCGGTAGCTGCCGTGTCCGCAGCAGCGGCAGAGATGGCCCCGAGGAACATGGCGGCGAGGAGGGCGCCAGGGGCGAAGAAGTTCCAGACGGCGACAAGCGACGCGACGCCTCCGTTGGCCAGGATGTTGGGCCAGTTCCTGGCTCCCCCCTTCCCCTGGGCCCCCCCTATCCGCTTCTTGTATCCGTACTTGTAGAGGGTGAAGGCCACCCCGAGTATGAAGAACAGGCCGACTATTATGAACCAGGGCATCCCGCCGCCATACACGACGGCGAACCCCACGGCCGCGCTCGCCAGGAATCCCCTCGCGTCTATGGTGTTCAGCAGGACGGCGGCAAGGGCCACTGCCACCACGACGAAGAACTCTATGACTGCGGCTACTGGGGTGATGTCCATTCTGGCACGCTCGCCGGCTCGGAGCTGTGCAGACCCCGGCCGGAGGTGGGCGATAAATGCGCGCCGCTAGGCCCATTCTCCTATGACGCGGCCCCTCCTCGGCCGCGGGAGACCCATGCCAGGGGCGCAGGTTTCAAATCCCTGGCGACGAGGCGGGGCCCGTGCCCAGGATCCTCTTCGGTGTCAGCCCAGTCGGGCTGGGGCACGCGACTCGAGCGCTCGTCCTCAAGCGGGAGCTCGAAAGCAGGGGGGCGGAGGTGTTGTTCTTCTCCGGAGGGAAGGCCGCCGACTTCATCAGGGAGAACGGCTCGCGGGTGGAGGGCATCATCGAGGACAGCGGTCCAACGGTCGTAGGCACGGAGATGCGATGGCCTTCCCTCTGGTACATCAGGTCCTGGTGGGCCAACAAGGGGAACATGAAGAGGGCCGAGCGGCTCTTCGCCTCCAACCCCCACGAGCTGGTGGTCTGCGACGAGGAGTTCTCCGGGGTCGAGGTGGCGGAAGGGAGGGGGGAGCGGCGGGTGTTCATTTCGGACGAGCTCGAGCTCGGCTTCGCCAGGTCGTGGCTCTCGCGCCGCCTCGAGCGGAGGGTCGAGGGGTGGTACAGGGGGGTGCAGGACAGGGTGGACCTCCTCATCGTGCCCGAGTGGGGCGAAGACTCCGGGAACAGGAGGTTCGTGGGGCCGATAGTGCGGGCGCCCACGATGTCGACCGAGGGGACCCGCCAGAAGTACGGGATCCCCATGGGAGACATGGTGCTGTTCAGCGCGAGCGGGAGCGGGGTAGGGGTGGGTCTGGCGGCGGGGCTCGCAGCGTCCTTGAGGAGCGCTGGGCCCAGGGACCTGTCCCTCGTGATCACAGGGAACAGAGGGGCCAGGATCCGTGGGGATGGCGTCTACGACCTCGGGGTGGTGAAGGACAACCAGGACCTGGTGGCTTCCGCGGACGTCGTGGTATCGACAGCCGGGAAGAGCACCATCGACGAAGCTTCGGCCGCCGGGACCCCCATCATCGCCATCCCGATCCGGAACCACGCCGAGCAGGAACGCAACGCCGCCGCCCTGGGATACAGCAACGCCGACTCCGGCAGGCTCCTTGAGCTGGTCCGCACGAAGCTCGGCAAGAGAGGTCCCCCCCGCCCATACTCGGGAGAGAAGAAGGCCGCCGACGAGATACTGGCGCTCCTCGGCGCTAGCGCCCGACCGACGACAGTGCGCTGATCACCGCTTCCTCGCTGGGGACTCCGGAGAGGGCGAGCACCAGCCCCTCCCGGCGGGCCAGGTCTATGGCGAGCGGGTCAACCTCCCTGGGGCCGTGGATGACCACCACGCGGGGCTTCAGTTGGGACACCCGTATCGCCACCAGAGGGCTCCTCCCCATCCCAACTTTCGTGAACACGAGGGCTCTTTCGGTTGTGGCGCCGAAGATCCGGTAGAAGTCGTACCCTGAAAGGGCGACGATCGTCTTGATGCTGTCCACGACGGTGTAGCCGTAGAGCCTCACGCTCTCCGGGTCCCCCGCCAGGACCGTCGCGTCGAGCGCCTGCAGGATCCTGCTCGCCGGGACCGGAGCGTGGAACTCTCCGATCGAAAGTATCGCCTCGTCTTTTTCGCTGGAGACGAGCTGAGCGACGACCCTCCCCTTGCTCTCATCCAGCCTGACGAGCGCCTCGATGTACCTCCTCACGAAGCCGACCCCCGGAGACGGCCTCCGCCCGCTCTCGTAGTCGCTCAGCACAGACGCCGATATGCGGAGCGAGTCTGCCAGCGCCTTCTGCTTGATGCCCAGCTTCTCCCTCCAGGCGCGCATGGCGCGCCCTGGGTCAGAGCTCGCGACCACGTTCCCAGCTATCTTGGCCAGCGCATCGCTCCCGCTTGATTCCAAGGGACTTCGGCCTTTGTCGACTGTGCTTTAAGGCTTTGACGAAGAAAGGCCCTCGGCGGTGGAACGGAGAGGTCCGCGCACGAGCGCCGTCATCCTTTCTTCGCAAGGAGGTTGACCTGGGCCATCAGGACGTCCATCCCCGCCCGGATCCCCTTCTCCCCCCTCGCGAGCCCCAGCTGCCTCACCAGCCTCTCCCCCAGAAGCTGGTCTTTCCCCGAGGTAAGGGCTGCGAGGGTCGCCCTCGGATGCTTCCGCATAAGCTCCATCAGGTCGTCGACGAGCTCTTGGCCGAGGAACGAATAGCACTCGGCGAGCTCCACCCTCGTGATGAGCTCGTTCGCCTTGGCCGCGAGGATCTCGGTTCTCACCCCGGGCCACGCAGACTCGACTACCTCCGGCTTCGAGCTCTCGCGGAGGAGGTCGTGCAGCACGGTCAGCCCCTCCAGCCTCGCGCCGCACCCCGCCCGCCCTGCTGCCTCCAACCCGCTCCCGATGGACACGCCCTCGAAGCCGCCGGAAGCGCTCTTCGGGACGGACCTGAGCTGCGTAAGGAGATGGCTCGGCGACGGGAGGACTTCGTGGGAGAGGAGCATCGCGTAGGCGAACTCGTAGGACGAAGCGAGCAGCCAGAGGTCCGCGTCCACCAGGTCCTTGCGCGAAAGGGCGACCTCGGCCCTGCCGAGGGTCTTCAGCGCTGAAGCCAGCCGGGCCCTGCTCGCTCTGGTCGCAGAGTCGGACGCCGTGGCCGCGCTCGTCGCGGAAGCGGTCGAAAGGACGAGAGAGGTGTCTTTGATGGGTTTCGCGAGGGCAATTGACAACGCTATCTCCGGGGTGGTCGGCTTCAGGACCTCCTTCTCGGTTGCGAACCTCAGCTCCACGAAGTCATCTCCGATCCTCAGGGACCTCGAGGGCCGCGCTTCGCTCCCCACCACGAGCACATCGTATTCGCACGAGTACCTTGCCATCCCTCGAGAGCTGCACCCTATCACCGCGACCGCCGAGTCCATGTAGGTGTCCAGGACAGGCCTGAGAACGGGCGCCGCGGCTCCGAGCTTCCCCTTCACTTCTGGCTCACATCGGCGGTCGACGAATTGAGTATTTGAAACCAAGGCACTCTCAGGTTTTCGCGGATGCGAACAAACCATCCGAATATTGCATGATAGTGCAGATATCTTGAAATTCTCTCAATCTCACCGCAACGCATATATACTGGAGACGGAGGGAGTTCCATGTAAGTATTTCGCCAGTGATGGTAATGTTCGCAGACAAAGACTTCTCAAGACTGATGCGCCTGCAGAAGGCCCTCGACAAGTGTCCCCGCTGCGGCAAGGGGCCAATGATAGTCGACAACGCGGGAGGAGAGCTCTTCTGCGGCTCATGCGGCTTCGTCGTCAAGGAGAAGATCGAGGAGGTCGGGCCCGAGTGGAGGGCGTTCTCCAAGGAAGAGAAGGACGACAGGAGCAGGGGAGGGATACCCACCTCCATCGCGATGCACGACATGGGGCTCGCGACGGTGATCGGCGGCATCAACAAGGACGCCTCGGGGAAGTCGCTTTCGGCGTCCATGAAAGCCACGGTGGAGAGGCTCAGGACCTGGGACTCGCGCAGCCAGGTGCACGAGCCGGTTGACAGAAACCTCAGGCAGGCTTTCAGCGAGCTCGACAGGCTCTCGGACAAGCTTTCAGTTTCTGACGCTGTCATCGAGAAGGGGGCCTACATCTACAGGAAGGCGCTTGAAAGGGGGCTGGTGAGAGGGCGGTCGATATCAGCCATAATCGCGGCTTCGCTGTACGCTGCGTGTCGCGACACCCAGACACCGAGGACGTTGAAAGACCTCGCAGCGGTGTCCAACGTGAAGAAGAAGGACATCGCCAGATGCTACAGGCTGCTCCTGAAGGAGATGGACATCAAGATGCCCGTGGTGGACCCCACCAAGTGCATCTCCAGGATCGCTTCGAAGGCAGGGCTCTCGGAGAAGACGAAGCGGAGGGCGTTGGAGATCCTCAAGAGGGCGGAGGAGACGCGGATCTCGGCCGGGAAGGACCCCATGGGGCTCGCAGCGGCTGCACTCTACGTCGCGTGCACCCTGGAGGGGGAGGACAAGACCCAGAAGGACGTCGCCGAGGCAGCCGGGGTCACAGAAGTCACGATCAGGAACAGGTACAAGGGGCTCAGGTCCGCGCTCGGCATCTAGGGGAGCCATAGACCTGGTCAGTCGGCAGGCCAAGACAGAGGCAAATCTGTAATACACTCTCGCCTCGGGGAGCGAGCCATGGACACGCTTACCCTTTACGCGGTCACGCTTGTTCCGCTTGTGGCGATAGTCGCCGTTGTCCTCCTCTTCTGGTTGCTCGGCCGGGGGAAGATGCTGAAGTGCCCCGACTGCGGCGAGGTGTTCAGGGCCCCGGTCATGGACGAGAAGATCCTCTCCGGGGGAGGGTGGACGTTGCCGTACATGGGGAGGGTAGGGTGCCCGAAGTGCCACGAGAGGCGTTCCCGGAGGGACTACCAGAAGGTGCCGTCGGGCCCTACCTGAACAGCTCTTCGAGAGGGTTCTGCATCTCTTTCACTTCCCGTATCCTTACCCCCTTCGAAGTCAGGTCCGTGACCAGGTCTGGAACCGCTTCAGGGCCGTCGAGCTCGAACAGGTAGTAATCCCCTTCCCTCTTGGCTTCCAGGGCGACCGGGCCCCCCAAGGTCCGCACGCCGATCACGTAGTTCTGGGTCCTGATCTCGTCTATCCTGCTGAAGAGGGCGAGCTTTCCTTTCTTTATGGCGATGACGTAGCTCCCGATCTCCCTTGCCTCGAACAGGTTATGGGACGAATAGAGCACGACCCTGTCCCTGCTGAGCTTCAGGACCAGCTCCCTGATCTCCCCCGCGACCTTGGGGTCGAGGTTGCTGGTGGGTTCGTCCAGAAGGTAGACGCTCTTCTCCTTGAGGAATATCCGGGCCACCGAGACCCGCTTCTTCTGGCCCTGGCTGAGCTGGTTGAAGCGCATCTGCCTGAACTCCCCGAGGCTCAATAGGTCCGCCACTCTGGCGACGTCTTCGTCGTCCCCGCCCTGGATCCCTGCATAGAAGCGCAGGGCGCCTTCGACGTTCATCCCCTCGGGGATCCCGTCCAGATGAGTGATGTAGTCTATCTGAGTCCTGGCCTCTTGGCTCTCGCTCGGGTGGCCGTTTATCTCGACCCTCCCCTCGATGGGCTTCAGTATCCCCGCGAGGGTCCGCAGGAGGGTGGTCTTGCCGGCACCGTTCGGCCCCAACACCACGTAGACGGCTGGCTCGGAGATGGCGAAAGAGATGCCGTCGATGACCCTCTTGCCGAAGTATCCTGAGACCACTCCGTCAACGCCGACGATCGCCCTCCCTTCCCGGATCGGGGTATCAAGCATTTGAAAGGAACCTCTCTCTGCTCATCTTCCTGGTCGCGACGTAGACCATCAGACCCGCCGCCGCCAACAGCCCGACCGTGGTCCCCCCAGTCAGAAGGACGAAGCCTCCTGTCCCGACAACGCCCGCAAGCGTTAGGACGACCATGACCGGCGCCAGGCCAAGCAGAGGGGCGAGGCCTACCGGGGTGTTGACCCCGACCATCTGTTTGGTCAGCGAGGACCAGACCATGCCTGCGGCGTTCATGAACACGGGGGCGGCCAGGCTCAACGGGATGGTGTAGAACACAGCAAGCTCGATGAACCCGGCGCCGACCCCGGTGCCAAGGGCGGCGAGCACAAGCACAGACTCCAGCAGGTCCAGGGCGAGGATCAGTGAGGCCAGCGCAAGGGTGGCCTCCAGCACAGACCAGAAGATCGCGGACGTGTCTACGCCGTAGGCGATCAGGTACTCGAAGACCCCTTTGCTCCTGTCGCTGGCGAAGACCATCAGCCCCCCCATGCACCCCACTATCACGGCCATGGGGACCATCAGAGCCGGAAGCTCGCCGATCAGGGCCGGGACCTGGGCTCCCGCGGAGCTGGAGGCTGCGCCGAGAGGCAGGTCCGTCAGGAGGGGGAGCAGGACGCCCAGCCCGATGTAGACCTTGCCGAAGCTCATGGACCTCAGCACTGTCGTTCTCGCCAGGGTTTGGGGGGACCCCTCGGCCCCGGGTCTCGAAGCTCGCGTCGTCTCGCCCCTCACGCCTTTGGTCGCAAGGAGGGCCACGGCCAGGCTGGCCGCGCTCAGGGCGAAGACGGCGGCTTCGAACAGGGCTGGGCCCATGGCCCCCGCGAAGGGGGCAAGGAAGTCGATGCCGAAGCCCATCGGAAGGGCGAGGAGGAAGAGCGACCTCCTCCTGAAGACTGCCGCCAGGACGACGAGGTACCCCCAGGAGAAATGGCCCAGGAGAGAGGAGACCCTTTCGAGGACGGCCAGGCCGACGACGGGGAGCGCCGCCGACGGGGGGTTGAAGAGCGCCGGCGCGTCCGCGACGAGCGTGTTGTACAGCTGCGTCGCCAGAGAGCCCCCCGAACCGAGGATGGCGTAGTACGCCACGTAGTTGACCAGCCCCAGGGCCCCGATAAGGACCCCGTTCTCCCACATCGCCAGGCCGATGCCGTACCCTTCAGCGTCGCCTGCGTTGAGTTTCTGCCTTGACACCGCGTACCGGGCGACCGCGAACGCCCCTCCCACCTCGAAGACGGCGGTCTGGGCCCCGAAGTAGACTCCGAGGGCGGCCGGGTTCCCGCCGACGGCGGCCGCGAAGGGGGCGTAGGTGAGTGCCTGCAGCACCACCTTCAACGCGATGGCGCCTGCGTAGGCGACCAGCGACGTCAGGAGGACCCAGCCGGAGAACCTCCTCCTTAGGCGCCAGTAGACCGCCAGCCCGAAGCTGAACGCGACCGTGATCGCAGGGGTCAGGAAGTAGACAGGGTCGATGTTCTGCAACCCCGGCTACCACCCCGCGCCCAGGAGCTGTCTCGTCCATGCGCGTCTCATCCTCCAAGCAGCCCTTCTACCGTGCCGCCGGGGAAGGTGATATATACCCTCCGTGATATCGATTTCACTCGATGAAAAGGCTCCATGTGCTGGAGGCGGAGGACGCAGGGCTCCTGGACGACTCGCTCAACGCGAGGGTAGTCAGGGAGCTCGTCTTTGCAGACCGCTCGGTAGCCGAGCTGTCCAAGAAGCTCGACGTCCCAATGGTGAAGATGTGGCGTCGGATAGCGAAGCTCACGAGGGCTGGGGTCATAGAGCAGACAGGGTCGAAGCGGATCAGGAACCTCGAGTCCAAGGTGTACAGGGCGAGGGCCCCCAAGTACGTCAGCAAGAGGGCTCTGGACCTCGAGCCAAGGGGGAAGGCGGTCAGGGAGGCATACGCCCTCTATTCGGACATCCAGCAGGACATATCGAAGGCGCTGTCGAGGTTTGAGGAGGTCCCGGAGAGGCTCGACCCGGCGGATTTCGCTGCATTCGCGGACATGCACGCTTTCTGCCGTGTCCTCCTGCACCCGGACACGCGGCAGAAGCTCCTCGTGTTGCGGGAGAAGCTATCGCGCATGGAAGGGCTCTCCGACCTTGCCGAACCTTGGGGTCGGTCCATGGGGGCGGTGTGACAGGGAAGGCCTCCTTGCCGTCTGTGGTATGCTACTGGGTCGGAAGGACCACGCGTCGCTGAGGCTCAGTCTTCGCGGGTGAGCCTTCCCTTCACCCACTGTTCCAGCTTCTCTTGGGGGTAGAGGGCGGGGAAGTTCTCCGCAAGGATGTGCGCGTAGGTCCCGGTCTCCTGCTCGTCCATGAACTGGAACATGTACCTCCCCGAGTAAGGCTCGGGCGCCCCTTCCCTCCGCAGGAACTCGATGTGAATCAGGGGGTCTCCCTTCCTGATGGTGATCGGGGTCCTTTCGTTGCTCAGGTTCACGAGCTCCAACGCGAGCCGTCCGACGAAGCCGCTGTGGACCTTCACAGAATTGAGGAACGAGAGCCCCAGCCTCCCGAACCTGCTCTTTGACGTGAGGTGGGCGACGCAGTCAGGTGGGGTGAAGACGATCTCGTGGGAGACCATGTTCCGGTGCTCCAGGTAGTTGAGGGTCCTGTCCTCCCTCACAGTGAGGACGTACCCGTCCCCGTCGAACGCTTTCTCGTCTGACGGGTAGATCGACCTGTACTTCGAGACCAGCTCCCGCAGGATCGGTGCGCCGAGGACCGTCAAGCTTCCAGTCCTCCCCCGAGCGGCGGCCCCTTATCAACCACGCCGGCGTCCCTTCTCGTCCCCAGGTACTTCTTCACCCCGAGATAGGTCACAAGTATGAAGCAGGCGAGCCCAAAGAGGAGGACCATGTCGACGTCGACGAGGTACTGGAGGACGTACTCTGCGGTGGTCGACCCTGCAGGGATGCCGTAGGCGGCTTGGCCGAAGAAAGAGAAGACGCTCCCGAGATAGTCGATCCCCCAGTGGGTGAGGACGGCCACGTGGAACCCGTACTTCACGTACAGGTACCCGAGGACGAGACCCCCCCAAGTCGCCTCCGGGAGCTTGGACCAGTTCCACCCCCCGCCTCCTCCACAGGTGACGTGGCAGACCCCGAAGGTCGCGGCGCTCGCCGCTGTCGCGGCCCAGATTATGACTGACGCCCCGCCCCCGACCAGGGCCCCTTCGTACGCCGCCGACGGCCTCCAGAGCGCCCTGAGAGCCTCCCTGGTCGGCTTGCCGATGCTCAGGACGAAAGCGACCAGGCCGATGAGCACCATCCTGAACCCGAACTCCTCGCGGAGAGGGGCCATGGCGAGAGAGCCGAACTCGAGGAGGGGGTCCACCCCAGAGAAGGGGTTCCCGACAGAGCCTGCGGCGGCCTGAGAAAGGGCGGTGACGATTATCGCTGTGAAGTTGAGGAAGCCAATCGCAACGAGGGTGACGATGAAGGGGCTCCCCGCGAGGGCCCCGACCCCGGAGGAGAAGGCCCCGCGCGCCGCTTCGAAGGGAGACCTGGGCTGCAGGAAACCGAGCACGAAGAACCCGACGTAGACCGCGCTGATCAGGAGGAAGACCCCGCCTATGGGGACGGTGAACGGGAGGAGGACCGACTCCGGACCAAGCCAAAGGAACGTCGGAACAAAAGACGCGTATCCCAGCTTCGACGACAGCCCACCGCTGAAGACAGCGTAGGCCCCGGCCGGGAACGAAAGGACGACGAGGACCAGGGTGAAGGCCAGGAGAACAAGCAGGACGACGGTGACTGACTTCGACGCCTGCCCAGCGTCGGGAGTCCCCTGCTCCTCCATCTTCACTGCTTCTCCGCCGTCTCGTCCGGTTCCTTCTCGAAGAAGACGGTCCCCGTGTAGCCGCACTTCGCGCAGTAGTAGTCTTGGGGGATCAGCCACCCCCCGAGCTCGTTCCGCGGCTTCAGGGGGGCCAGGCACTTCGGGCAGAGCTTGACGGCAGGTGCAAACGGACTCCGCCTTGCAAGCCTCGGGGCTCTCCCTCCGGGCTCGCCCTCGTCTGGCACGATTTCGGCGACCGCCCCGGCGCCCTTAAAACCGTTCCCGAGCTCAAGCGGGTCGTTGGCTGCGGAGAGGTGCTACGCCTGCGGAGAGGAGATGGTGCAGGTCCAGGCGTGCAAGTACGTCTGCAGCAGATGTGGGGCCATCTTGGACTGCGAAGACGTCTCGGGGCTCCCGAGGTAGGCTACCGCGTCGGCTGTTCTGCCGCCTCGCTCTTGCTGAAGGCTGCGTAGGCTTCGTCCGCCCCCTTATCCTCGTGCACCACGGCCCTGACCGCCCTGATCATCCCGACAGGGTTCGACGACTGGAAGATGTTCCGCCCCATGTCGACCCCGACGGCCCCTTCTGACGTCGCGTCGCGAGCCATCTGGAGCGCTTCTCTCTCCGGGAGCTTCTTCCCCCCGGCGATTATCACAGGGACCGGGCACCCCTCCACGACCTTGTGGAAGTCCTCGCAGTAGTAGGTCTTGACGAGGCTGGCGCCGAGCTCCGCGGCTATCCTGCATGCCAGCCCCAGGTAACGGGCGTCCCTTGCCATCTCCCTCCCCACCGCGGTCACAGCCAGCACCGGCATGCCATACCTCTCCCCTTCGTTGACTAGCTCCGATAGGTTGGCCAGCGTCTCCTTCTCGTGTTCCGAACCCACGAAGATCGACACCGCCACCGCAGACGCGTTGAGCCTCACCGCCTCCTCGATGGAGGTCGTGACGACCTCGTCCGAGAGCTCCTTGAGTATGCTCGTCCCCCCTGAGACCCTCAGCACTATGGGGAGCCTCTGGGACGGGTCCACCGAGGTCCGGAGGACCCCCCTGGTGAGCATGAGGGAGTCGGCGAAGGGGATCAGCGGGGTGATCGTCTGCCTCGGGTTCTCGAGCCCGGTGGTAGGCCCCTGGAAGTAGCCGTGGTCGACCGCCAGCATCACGGTCCGCCCGCCGTGCATCAGCCTTGCAATCCTGTTCGAAAGCCCCCAGCTCAAGCGCAGCCCTGGCCTGGCTCGGGCCCCCTGGGATTTTAAGCATAGCCTGTCATCGGGGTGTCACGACGACCTTCATCGCGCGCCCCTTCGACGCCTCTTCGACCGCTTCGGCGAACCTCCCTAGGGGGAACCTGTGGGTGATCAGCTTCCCGAACTCGGCGCCGCGGGAGGAGAGGACCTTCAGCGCCGGCCGGGTATCCCTCTCGGTCGCCCCGTAGCTGGTGAACACCTCCCGCTCGGCGTTGTAGAGCTCGCTGATGTCGTAGTCGAGGACTGAGCCCCTGGGGGGGACGCCGAATATGCAGACCCGCCCCCCTCTTCTCACCGACCGGAGGGCCTGCAGTATGGCAGCTCCGCTCCCTGAAGCCACTATCGCCAGGTCCGCCCCCCTCCCTTCGGTCTCGGACGAGACCTGTCCAGGCGCGTCCGACTTGGCGTCTACCACGCGCCCCGCCCCCAGGCGCTCTGCGAAACCCAGCCTTGCATCGCTCACGTCGCTCAGGAGCACCTTCACCCCCCTCTTCCCGAGCAGGAGGGCGTGCATCAGCCCCACCGGCCCGGCACCGACGACGAGCGCAGCGTCACCTGTCCTGACCCTGCACTTCCTCACGGCCCGCACGCAACACCCGAGCGGCTCGACCAGAGTCGCCACATCAAAGGGCATCCTCCCGGGGAGCTTCAGCACTCCCCCCTTTCGCACGTTCCAGCGGGGGACCCGAAGGTACTCCGAGAAGCCGCCCGGCTCCAGGTTGCTCGACCGGTAGTGGTCGCACATCGTCTCGTTCCCTCCCCTGCAGAGGTAGCAGGTGTAGTCCGGGACGTGGTGATGGGGGAACACCCGATCTCCTGCAGCGAATCCTCGGACCCCCTTCCCCACTGCGGAGACTGTCCCCACCGCCTCGTGCCCGATGACCGGCATCGAAGCGGTGTACTCCCCGCGGATCTTCTCGAGGTCTGTGCCGCAGAGGCCGCACGCCTCCATCTTCACCACGAGCTCCCCCTGCCCTGGAACAGGGACTTCCAGCTCCTTCAGCACGGGCGTCAGGGCGTGCCCCCCCGGCTCGGGGTCCAGCACAATGGACTTCAAACGCCGGTGGGCCGGCCGAGTCCCGGACGATATAAGGAGACACCAGATTCAAATTGGGAGGGTTTTCGGCTCTTCTCCGGTCTTGGAGTGCGACGTCTGCGGCAGGGAGTTCACCACCGACGCCGCTCTGTCCCAGCACATGAAGGACAAGCACGGCGGAGGCGCCCCGGTGGGGGCGAAGCACCCGGCCCCCGACGCCCCCAAGGTCGTGAAGAAGCAGAAGACCCTCCGCCGGAGGAACAGGCATCCTGTGGCCCTCACGCTGGTGGTCGGGGTCGTGGCAGCCGGGGTTGTGCTCTATTTCCTCGCCGCCCCTCTCTTCGCCCAGCCTCCCTACCCCTGCGGCAGCGAGGGGACCTACGTCCACATCCACCCGTACCTCCAGATCTGGATAGACGGCAAGAACGTCACCATCCCTGCCGATGTCGGGATCCTCTCGGAGGGGACATGCACCGAACCGATTCACACCCACGACTCGTCCGGGGTGCTGCACATGGAGCTCGACCAGTCTCAGGCAGGGCAGAACTGGACCCTCGGGGAGTTCTTCAGCATCTGGCAGTTCTCATGCGCCCAGTCCGGCGCCTACTGCCCGGTGGTGAACGGGACGTCTCGGCCGGTCGCCTTGGGCCCGACGGACATCCTCGGGTTCACGGCCGATTCCACTCACAAGGTGGAGCTGCTGGTGGACGGGACCCCTTCTGCGCAGTGGGGGAACCTGAACCTCATGACGCTGGACTACTGCAACGCGACCATCGGCTCCGCTTTCCCGTGCCAGACTGCCTCCGGGAACCCGTACTGGGACGGAGGGGCCAGCTACCCCTACGGGACCGGACACAAGATAGTCATCGAATACACGTCCGCCTAGCCCTAGCTTAATAGCGAGCCGACGGCGCGGGGGGACAGTTGGGACTCCCCGAGAAGATCAAGAAGATAGAAGACGATATTCACAAGACCCAGGTCAACAAGAAGACCGAACACCACATCGGGCTCCTCAGGGCGAAGCTGTCCAAGCTGAGGGCGGAGCTGGAGGAGCAGCACACCAGGAAGACCGGCGCCCGGCTGGGCTACGACGTCAGGAAGTCTGGCGACGCGACCGTCGTGCTCATAGGGCTCCCGAGCGTGGGCAAGTCCACCCTCCTCAACAGGCTCACGAACGCGAAGTCGAAGGTGGGGGCCTACCAGTTCACCACCCTTGAGGTGGTCCCTGGCGTCATGGAGCATGGAGGGGCCAGGATCCAGGTCCTCGACCTGCCAGGGATAATCAAGGGGGCGTCGTCGGGGAAGGGGCTGGGGAGGAGGGTCCTGGCGGTCGCCCGCAGCGCTGACCTGGTGCTGTTCGTGGTCGACGTGTTCCAGCCCGAAGCGCGGGGCCTGCTGGACAGGGAACTCAGGTCCACCGGGATAAGGGCAGACGAGGACCCCCCCGGCGTCGTCATCGAGAAGGTCGACTCGGGGGGGATCAGCGTGGCGGCCCAGGTGAAGCTGACGAAGTTGAGCGAGGCCCTGGTCAAGGACATACTCAGGGTCTACGACGTCAACGGGGCGAGGGTCGTGATAAGGGAGGACATCGACGACGAGCAGCTGGTGGACGTGCTCGCAGGGAACAGGGTCTACGTCCCATCGCTGACGGTGATGAACAAGATCGACCTGGTCAACACCGGGTTCACCTCAGAGCTCTCGAGGAAGCTCCCCTACAGCTTCGTCCCGGTCTCGGCTGAGGCGGACGTCAACATACTGGCGCTGAAGGAGGAGATCTACAGGCGCCTTGAATTCGTACGGGTCTACATGCGCCGGAGGACAGGAGAGACAGACTTCGAGGAGCCGATGGTGGTCAGGGGAGGCGCGACCATCGGGGACATATGCGACAAGGTGCACAGGGGGATGAAGGACGAGTTCAGGTACGCCCTGGTCTGGGGGAAGAGCGTGAAGTTCGGAGGCCAGAGGGTGGGGGTGGCGCACAGGCTCATGGACGAGGACGTGCTCACCATAGTGACGAAGTAGGATACCGGGCCTCTCTTCTCACAGGGGACGCACTGGTCCAGGAGGGCGGGCTCGCTGCGGCTTTGCATCGAAAAACAATCTGGCTGCGCGGGTAAAGGGCGGGGGCCACGGCCACTCTGCGATGGGCCCCCCGGGCGATATTCCATTTCCGCGGTGCGAACCCTGTTGAATTCGCTGCACCGAAGGTTTCTCCTCATTGTAGGTGCCCGCTTGAGCAAGAATAGCCCGACTGCGCGTCGATCAGATGATAGCCGTCGGCAGGCCCGCACAAATCATACGTTGCACCGATGCTCCATTGGCCGAACGAATAGGACACATAATACGTCCGAGGTTGGGGACATCTCAGGGCAAGCGGGGGACAGGTAGAATACTCGGTCTGCTGAAGTGCGGGGACGAGAAAAATGAACACCGTGATGGTCAGGCCAGAGATTGCCGTGGCGACACACACTTTACGGCGTAAGGTCAAGCCTTCAACCTCCTCCTGAATTCCTGCTCCCGTTCCTCATG
The DNA here is from genome assembly GCA_021788415.1 of archaeon. Next base: position 89,556 of record JAJYKR010000003.1, on the reverse strand, counting down.
TGCGCGAGACGATTTAGCCATTCCCACAGGGACATTCCATGAGAGAAGCTTGCAACGAAGTTATCAGAATTTGGTGTGCGTCACGCTTTTATACCCGAAACCGGCCATTCGCGCTGTAACTTGGCGCTACAGGGGGACATGCAGCTCATCGACGACATCCTCCAATTCATTGGCGTTTTCGTCTCGTTTTCGATTGCATATGTTTCGTTCAAAGGTGTCAGGAGGACCGAGAGCTCATCCCTCCTCAGGCTCGCGACCGCCTTCGTCTTCCTCGGCTTTGGGTTCCTGGTCGAGGCGCTGGTAGGGCTCAGCCAGCTCGTCCCTCTCATCCCCCTTACGACAACGACGGTGGTGGTCGGTGGGCTCCTGCTTGAGACCACCGGGTACTTCTTCCTGGCGTTCTCCCACGCCGTCGACGTGGTGCTTTCGAAGAGGATGGGGGCGGCCCTGATGGTCTTCCCTGCGATCTCCCTCTCGGGCACTCAGCTCGCAGACATCCTGAGCTTCGTAGCGTTCTACTTCGTCATGTATGGGGTGGTAGAGACAGTGTTCTCGTACTCCCGCACCAAGAAGCCCGACACCCTCCTCATCGCCATGGGTCTGTCTCTGATAGGGGCCGGGACCTTCTTCCAATGGCTATCACTTCTATACCAAAACGTTGGAATTCTTTCACTACTGCAGATTATACTGCAAGAGATGGGTCTCTTGATGATGTTCGTCCCCGTATTGACGTTCAAGTCAGCGGGAGGAGTGAAAATAGATGGCACAGTATAGGACCCAGGTCAGGATAATCGCGGACGTGCTCAGCACTGCGAGGGACCTCAACACCGAGGGGAGCGGCGTCGGCGTGACGGCGCTTCTCCGGAGGGGGAACATGTCGTACACCAGGATGTCGAAGCTGCTGTCCGAGCTGGTCGGTTCAGGTCTCCTGCTCGAGCTGAACAAGGACAAGATATCGAAGTACATGATCTCCGACAAGGGGATCCGGTTCCTGGCGGCATACTACTCCTTCGAGGACTTCGCCCAATCATTCGGCCTCAGGCTGTAGGCAGCCGAGCCCGGACGCCTCCCGCCGGGGCGCCTACTCTGTCTTCTCTTCCTTGACCGACCACCGGTGGCCGCACTTGCGGCATTCGAAGTCCCGGCTGTACTCGTCCCGCTTGACGGTCAGGGGGACCTGGTAGACTCCGTCGGAGATGATTCCCGGCCCGCCGGTGATGCTGAGGGCCACAGGGTTGGTGTTCACCTGCTCCGTCTCCCTCTCTGATTCGATTAGCTTCCTCCCCAGGGACTTCACTCCGAACCGACTGCCGCAGCTCGGGCATTTTCTCAGCATTCCCGCTCACCAGAGACATCTCCGCTACCGCCTTTAAGGGTAACCAGAGCCTCGCTGGGCGCCTGTAGCCGGCTGCGAGAGAGCTGCGCTACCTGAGGTACGACTCCGGCACCTGCTTCAGGTTCGCCCGGATGGCGTCTATGCTCGCCATGAACTTCGCCTTCTGCTCTGCGCCGAGCTCCACCTCCACGATCTTCTCCAGCCCGTTCTTCCCCAGGACCACCGGGACCTCGGCGAACACCCCTTTCACCCCGTATTCTCCGTCCAGGTATACGCTCGCCTCGGCCACCGCCTTCTTGTCCCGCTTGATGGCGTCCACCATGAGGAGCAGCCCGGCACCCGGACCCCAGTTGCTGCTGAACTTGCGGAGGTTCGTTATCTGGGCGCCGGCGCCGATGGTGTCCTTGACGACCTGCTCGTACTGCTCAGGGGTCAGGAACGCCTTTAGGCTCTTGCCGTAGACCATGGACAGCTCAGGGACCGGGTACATGTTCTCCCCGTGCTGGCCGAGCACAAGCGGCGTTATCGATGAGGGAGACACCCCGATGGGGCGCGACGCGTAGAAGGCCATCCTCCTCGAGTCGAGGACGCCGCTGAACCCTATCACCCTGTTCCGCGGGAACCCGAGCCTCTTGTACAGGACCGCGACCATGGCGTCCAGGGGGTTCGTGGTTATGAGGACGATGGCGCCAGGGGCGAACTTCTTGACCTGGTCCGCGATGCTCGAGACTATCTCGGCGTTCTTGCCTGCGAGCTCCTCTCTGGTCATCCCTGGCTTCCTGGGGAGCCCCGCCGTGATCACGACCACGTCGCTCCCCTTCATGTCTTCGTAGCTGTTGGACCCCTTCACCGTGACGTCCTTGCCCAGGATGGAGGCCGCGTGGTTCAGATCGAGCGCTTCCCCCTGTGGCAAGCCTTCGACGATATCTATGAGCGATATCTCGGTGTCTACCTCGCCCAGCATCAGCAGCCCGGCTGCCGTTGCTCCGACCCTTCCAGACCCTATAACGGTGATCATTTGGGACGCCCCCGGTTCCTCCCTTTTTTAGGCAGTTTGCTCCATTTTCACTATTGAGAATTGCCCGTGCCAGGGCCTCAGTCGGGTGAAGCGGCCCTGGATCAGGGGGTTCGGCCCGCACCCGCCCCTGGTCCCGCGAAGGGACGCGTCGACAGTCCCCTGGGGGTCCGGAGCGCCGCGGGAGCAACGACTTGTTTATACTCTCACCCCCCGCCCGCCTGGCTGCGATGATTGGGATCGCGGGGGCCGGGAAGATAGGCGCGGCCGCCGCCCTTGAGATAGCCTCCATGGGCCTCGACGACATCGCCCTTGTCGACATCGTCCCCGGACTGGCAGAGGGGGAGGCGCTCGACATAAGCCACAAGCTGGCCGACATGGGGGTCGACGTGGATGTGACCGGGTCGACGGACTTCTCCGCCCTGGGGGGCGCAGACCTCGTGGTGATCGCCGCAGGCATGGGAAGGAAGGAGGGGATGACCAGGATGGACCTGCTGGCCAAGAACGCCGAGGTCATCGCCCCGGTCACCAGGGAAGTGGCGAAGCACGCCACCGACGCTGTCCTCCTGATGATGACCAACCCCATGGACGTCATGACCTACGTCGCCCTCAAGACCTCGGGGTTCCCCAAGCAGAAAGTCGTGGGTCAGGGGGGGCTGCTGGACAACTCGAGATACAAGTACGTCCTCGCCAAGAAGCTGGGGGTGTCACGAGGGTCCATCACCTCCCTCGTCATAGGCGAGCACGGGGAGAGCATGGTGCCCCTGGCCGGGCACACCTATGTCGGCGGAGTCCCCCTCGCCAGCCTCCTCGACGAGGCCCAGATCCAGCAGGCCATAGACGACACCAGGAGGGTGGCGGCGGAAGTGATAGCCAAGAAGGGGGCGACGGTCTACGCCCCCGGGAGGGTGGTCGCGCGCATGGCGAAGGCCGTGATCCAGGACACCAAGGAGGTCGTCCCGGCGTCCGCCTACCTCGAGGGGGAGTACGGGGTGAGCGGCATATGCATCGGGGTCCCCCTCAGGCTGGGGAGAGGAGGGATCGAGAAGATCTATGAGCTGAAGCTCTCCGACAAGGAGAGGGACTGGTTCAACAGAGGGGCTGACACCCTGAGAGAGGCCGTATCCTCCCTGAAGCTGTAGGGTTCGGCAAGAATTAAAGAACGGTCGTCCGGGGCGGTCCTCGCCGTTTTGCTCGTAATCGTCCTATTGAAGGGAGTCCCGGCCAGGACCACCCAGGCAGTGCAGATCGGGGGCGTCCTCAACCGCGAAGCCATGGACCTGGTCCTCAACCCCCACGACGCAAAGGCTGTGGAGGCTGCCGATTACATCAAGCGGAGCCTGGGGGGGAAGGCTGTGGCGCTGAGCATGGGCCCCGACGGCAAGCTGGTCCCGCTCATGAAACCACTCTTCGACTCGGAGGTGCTGGGGATCGACGAGGAGTACGTCCTGAGCGACAGGAAGATGGCTGGCTCGGATACCCTCGCCACTTCCTACGCCGTCGCTCTGGGGGTGAAGAAGGTGGTCGAAAGGCACCTGAGACCAATCGAGGAGGTGGCAGATGCGATCAAGAAGTCCGGGTACTCCGAAGCGGTGAAGGCGAAGGCGGCCGAGCTCTACCGCGAGAACCTCATCCCCAACAGCATCTACAGCGAGCTCCCGTCGGTGAAGGAGAGCGTCGTGGGTAGGTTCCTGGAAGGGAAGGTGACGACCGGGACCGCCCTGAGCGAGTTGGAGGAGGAGAAGGAGAAGGTCTCCAGGTTCGTGGTAGTGGCAGGGATAAAGACTACCGACGGCGAGACCGGGAGCGTCGGCCCCCAGGTGGCAGAAGGGGTCTCGGAGCTGATGCAGAAGACCGTCCCCCACGCGACCTACGTCGAGGATTTCGAGGTCGACTCCGGCGGCAAGACCCTGACGGCCCAGAGGATGATCGGGTACCTTTCTCAGAAGGTCGAGATGGAGCTCCCCGCCCTCGTCACCGTCTCCACCGAATACCGCCCCAGGACGCCCTCGGCCGCGGGGCAGTTCGCGGCGCGTGCGAACTCGTACAGAGGGAAGCTGTTCCAGGCGTTCAAGTGGACCGCTGACGACCTCGGGGCCGACCCGAAGAGGCTCGGCCTGCTCGGCTCCCCGACCATAGTCGGGACAGGCATCGACGTGGGGAAGCCCCCGGTGCAGAAGGCGGTCGGGAGCACCCTGGTCTTCGCGAAGGCCTGCGAGCAGGTCGACTTCGAGGGGAAGAAGTACGGGCCCTTCGCGTCCGGAGACCTGGCAGGCTCCTTCCCTGAGGGGCTGGTCGCGACCCTCAGGTCTCAGGGGAAGGTTGGGGTGTTCGACTACGGCATGCTCGCAGGAGAGCTCATCCTTTGACCGACGATCATACGGGGGTCTGGGTGTACCTCCAGCAGAGCAAAGGGGACATCATGCCCGCGTCCCTGGAGCTCCTGGCCGCAGGGCGCTGGGTGGCGGACAAGCTGGGGCAGCAGAACGTGGGAATCCTGGTCGGGAGCGGGCTCGGGCCCCTGGCTGCCAAGGCGATCCAGTACGGCGCCGACTCGGTCATCCTCGTCGACTCTCCGGCCCTGGAGAAGTACTTCAACCTGGCATACGTCGACGCGGTCTACTCCCTGGTCAAGGAGCGGAGGCCCTACGCCTTCCTGTTCACCTCGAACGAAGTGGGGAAGGACATAGCCGGACGGGTCGCCTACAGGGTCCCCACAGGGCTGGCGACGGACAACGTCCAGCTGGCGGTGGAGGACTACAACAACCCTGCCCTGGGCCAGTTCAAGGACCTCCTCATCCAGGTGAGGCCCGACTTCGGGACCCGGCTCGCGAGGATATACACGCCGAAGCACAGGCCCCAGATGGCCACGGTGAGGGCTGGGAGCTTCTCTCCTCTCGCCCCGGACCCGACGCGGAAGGGGAAGGTCGAGAAGGTCGACTTCACCCCCAGGGGGTACCCGGCCAGGGTCACCGAGGTCGTCGAGCTCCCTCCGCCCGTCCCCGACCTGGCCGGCGCCGACGTGGTGATCAGCCTCGGCCTGGGGATCCTCAAGGACAAATCAGGGGCGCCGAGAGACCCCAGGGAAGCGTACGGACGCGCCCAGGAGCTGAAGGCGGTGCTCGAGGGGCGCCACCACCTCAAGACCGAGATAGGGGCGACCAGGGCCCTCATCTACGCAGAGATCAAGGAGCTGGCCGGGATCATAGGAAAGGGGAACCAGGTGGGGCAGACGGGGTCGACAGTGAAGCCGAAGGTGTACATCGCCGCCGGCATAAGCGGCGCGCTGCAGCACAGGGTGGGGATGCAGAACTCCGCCAAGATAGTGGCGATAAACACCGACCCCCAGGCGCCGATCTTCAAGATCGCCCACTATCCCATCGTCGGGGACCTCTACGAGGAGCTCCCCAGGCTGACCGAGGCTCTCGGAGGGGAAACAGGTGCAGCCTGAGTACGACGTCATAGTCGTCGGGGCCGGGCCCGCCGGGGCCGCCGCTTCGCTCGTGCTGGCGAGGAAGGGGGTGAACGTCCTGATGCTGGAGAAGGCCCGGATCCCCGGGGAGAGAAGCATGACCGGAGGGGTGATCTACGGGGACTTCCCCGGCCAGTGGGGGCTCATCAGCCTGGTCCCCGACTTCGAGTCCACCGCGCCCCTGGAAAGGCGGATGGTCGCCCACGAGGTAGTGGTCCTGGGGGAGCCTGACAACGATCACGGGACGAGCAGGTACTACAGGCTCTCGAAGGGCTCGCTCCCTGCCAAGCTGGGCCTCTTCCCCATGGGGTTCGAGACGGGCCACGACTACTCGGTACTGCGACGCCCCTTCGACAGGTGGTTCGCAGGCCTGGCGGTGCAGGCAGGAGCCATGCTCGCCACAGAGACGACGGTCGAAGGGCTGCTCAAGGATGGCGAAGCCGTGGTCGGGGTGAGGACGACGAAAGAGGAGCTGAGGGCCAGGCTCGTCATAGACGCCTCGGGGGTCACCTCCAGGCTCGTGGAGGAGGCAGGGCTCCGGGAGCGGCTGACCCCTCGCCAGCTCTATCACGGGATAAAGCGGGTGTACCGGCTCGACCCGGGGACAATCGAGAAGCGCTTCAGGGTGAAGCCGGGGGAAGGGAGGGCGATCTTCTTCCTAGGGGAGTTCATGCACGAGATTGGAGGGGGGGCCTTCGTCTACACGAACAGGGAGACCCTGTCGGTCGGGCTGGTGGTCTCGCTCGACTCGCTGATCAGGCAGACCACTGAGCGTTTCGACCAGGTGGGGAAGCTCCTGGATGTCCAGGACGGCTTCGAGCAGCACCCGATGGTGGCCGAGCTGCTGGACGGGGCCCAGCCCCTGGAGTACTCTGCCCACAACATCCCCAAGGGGCACAGGGCCATGCTGAAGCGCCCTTACTCTGACGGGTATCTCGCCACCGGGGACGCCCTCGGGAGCTTCGTCAAGATCGGCCCCATGATCGACGGCATGCGCAGGGCGGTGACGTCTGGGATGATGGCGGCCTCTGCCTACCTTTCGGCCTCGTCGTCAGGGTCATTCAGGGGGAAGAACCTCTCCAGATACAAGGACCTCCTCCTCCCCATCTACGAAGACGTGAACCGCTCGGGGAGGGACAGCTTCATCTCCGAAAGCTCGTTCACCTATCACACCCTCCCCAGGCTGATGTTCTCCACGGGGCTCGCCTCCAGCGTCTACAACTTCGAGCCTTCGCCGAACCCCCCCACCATGAAGGACGCCACGTCCAGGGTGCAGGAGGGGACTGGCCTTCTCGACTTCGACGAGGACGAGGGGTACTCCCACATCAGGGTCGACGCCTCGCTGGCGTCCAAGTCGCTTTCCAAGCCCTGGGTCCCGGCCTGCCCTACGAACTGCTACACCCTATTCACTCCGAAGGGGGTCTTCGCCTCCTTCAAGGACCTCTATCTGCACAACCTCGCCCAGGGCAAGGGGGAGGACGGGAGGAAGGCGCTCGCCCAGACACTGGAGGACGTCGCCTCAGCTCAGCTCAGGTTCGACCACGTCCCCTGCGTCGAATGCGGGACCTGCGGGGCGATAGGTCCTCCGGAGATGGTGACCTTCGGCCACGAGAGGGACGGGCACGGGGTCAGGTACAAGTTCGGCTAGCAGGCTCGTCGGCGGTGCGTCTGTGGTAGGCCCGTGCCCCATCTGTACGTCCCCAGATAACTCCGGGTCTTGCCGGTCTGGATCTTGTGCAGGGACGCCCAGCCGCCAGAACCGGAGCCCATCGTCTTCTCCACAAGGCTGATGCTGGGGAGGGCGACCAGAGCTCCATACGGGCTCTCCTGTCGCTTCGGACTAGTCGCTGCAGAGGGCATCGAGAAGGACGCGTCTCCCTCCGCAAGACGGTGATGCCAGCGACCCAGTCCCTCCGCGGAGGCCAGTGAGAGCCCTCTGATTCCGCGACCGGGAACCCGTTATAAAAACGGCCGGGGAGGGGCAGTCGTGCTGGACAGGCTGAGGACCAGGCTCCAGTCTTTCCTGGGCTCCGTGGGGAGGGTGTTCGCCCGGATCGAGAAGTCCCCTACGGTGTGGACCGCAGTCGGCCTTGCGGTCTCCTTCCTGGCCGCCGCGTCATACTCCACGTCGGGGTACGGCGGCGAGCTCCTGGGCGGTGCGCTGATCCTCGTAGCTGGCTGGTTCGACGTCGTTGATGGGGCCGTGGCAAGGGTAACGGGGAAGACGTCGAAGGCTGGGGCGTTCCTAGACTCGACCCTGGACAGGGTCGCGGAGGTCGCGCTCTTCGGCGGGATACTCGTCGGAGGGTACTCCACACCCACGCTGGTCCTGCTGGCGCTTTCGTTCAGCCTCCTGGTGAGCTACACCAGGGCGAAGGGGGACGCCCTGGGGGTGGCCCTGTCGGGGGTGGGGATCGGGGAGAGGAGCGAGAGGCTCCTGATAGTCGCCATTTCTTCGTTCGTAGGCTTTCTTGGGTGGGGGGTCGTGCTGGTTCTCCTGGTGGCGCTCTACACGTTCCTGGAACGGACCTACAGGGCCCTGGGCGCGCTCAGGTAGCGTTCCTGGTCAGAACATTACCCTGCGGTGGGCCGCGTTGGAAGCCGTCATCATCGCCACCCCCGTGGCCGCGGCCGAAAGGGTCTGGGTCCGGACCGCGTTCAGGGCGCCTGCGCCGTCGGCTTGGATGCTCACCCTCTTCAGCCTCGAAGGGATGTGCCTCGACAGGTTCATAGACTTCAGGGTGAAGAGGCCGAACCCGAACATGGAGATGGCCAGGAACCAGACGCCGTGGATGAAGACGAACCAAGCCAGGAGGATCCCCGCCCCCCCTAGGACCAGTTCCACCAGGGAGTTCCTGTCGTTGGTAAGGTGCTGAAAGTACGACGTCTTGGTCATCTCCTTCACCTCGCCCGACTTCGGGGTCCTGTAAAGGAAGAATCCCATCCTGTCGAAGACCCCATAGAAGAAGCCGATGGAGCCGAGGACAAGCATCCCCCCCGATGCGTAGCCTAGCATGGGGATCAGAATCACGTTCCGTGCGGTCATGAGGCCCTGGACCTTGAGGGCCCAGGCGCCGGATGCCATGGAGATTGCGAAGGGGACCGCCACCACTGCCATGTAGACGGGGCTGCTGAAGATGGAATAGGCAGGCGGGATGAAGTTGAAGACTACCGTGAACGTCGACAGGAAGGTGACTACGATCCAGCTGAGGCTCGAGAAGGGGGCCATCAGCATCAGGAGCAGCCCCGCCTTCTTCCTCGCCGAGATGTTGGGGGCCGTGAGGATCGCCCTCCAGTAGTTCGCGATGCACCTCCACCACCCCTGGGACGTGCGGCCGACCTGCTTCTTCCAGGCCTCCAGGGTGGACGGGTCCTCGCTCATGATCTTCACGTTGCTCAGGTAGATGCCCCTCTTCCCGGCCAGGTACATCTTGATCGAGATGTCTGTGTCGTCCGCTATCCTCTGGCTGGACCACATCCCGACCTCTCTCAGGTCCTTGGTCCTGACCAGGGTCTGTCCCCCTTGGGCAGAAAAGGGAGCGTCGATGTTGTAGGCCCCCATCTTTGAGAGCGTGTCTCCTATGTCCTGGGAGAGCGCGAAGAGCTTCGTCACCATGTTGTAGTCTCTGTTGTAATGCCCGTATCGGTAGGACACGAACGCGGCGCGGGGGTGCGACTCTATGGCGTCGATCCCCTTTGAAAGTACGTCTGGGGAGACTATCGAGTCGGCGTCGAGGAGGAGGACATATTCCCCGTCCACGTGCTTCATGGCCTGGTTGAGGGCGCCGCACTTGAAATATTCCCTGGAGGGGCGCCGGGACACCACTGCCCTGATGCCTGCAGCGGCCAGGTCCTTCACCTTCTCGTCGATTATCGACACGGTCTGGTCGTTCGAGTCGTCGGCCACGACCACCTGGATCCTGTCCTTGGGATAGCTCAGGTTCCTTATGGCCTCGAGGGAGCGCTGGATGACGAACTTCTCGTTGTAGGTGGCGATCAGGACCGAGACCAGGGGGTAGCGGGCGAGCTCGGGCTTCTCCTTGGCAAGGTTGCGGGGGTACTTCATGGACATCGCCAGGAGCACCACCCAGTAGTACTCCAGGGCGAGCACAGGCGCCCCTATGGCCAGCGTGATCACCTCGAGAAGAAGCCAGATCTGGACGACCACTGGTTCACACCTCCGGATGGGTCCCCCATGAGAGCGGGTCGTTTTATCAGTTTCGAGGTCAACGCCGCTTGACAGCCGCATGCAGGGAGGAGGACCCAGGAACCCGGCCCAAGAGACTAAAAGAGTCCCCCGGCCGGCCTGCCCGTTCCTGAGAGGAGTTCATCTGGGGAGAACAATGGGTTCGGGGAGGGTCTACTTTGCAGTCTTCGGGTCTGGGCTGGGGCACATCACCAGGACCCTCGACATCGCCGGCAGGCTCGACGGGCACCAGTGCCTGTTCTCGACATCGGGCCAGGGCCTGGACCATGTCAGGTCGAGGGGAGCAGGAGGGGCGCGCGCCCTGGCTGCCCCCCCGCTGGACGTCGAGTGGGACAAAGAAGGGTTCTCATCCTGGGACGTCCTCCCCCGGCTCCCGTTCACTTTCTCCGCCTTCCTGAGCCAGCTCGCCTTCGAGCGGCGGAGCATCGGGAAGTTCGACCCCAGCGTCGTCGTCTCCGACTCCCGGCTCTCCCCCATCCTCGCAGCCAGGGGGCTGTCGTACCCCGTGGTGACCATGCTGAACCAGTTCGTCATCTCTTTTCCTCCGAGGTTTAGAAGCAGGACCGGGAGGTTCCTTGAGCGCATAGCGGGAGATGTCCTCGGAAAACTCTGGTCCCTGAGCGACCGGGTGCTCATGACCGACCTCCCCCCGCCGTACACCATAGCCGAGACCAACCTGCTGGGCTCGGACATGTCAGGGGTCGTCGAGTTCGTGGGGTTCACGGCCCCACGGAAGAGGGTGGAGGGACAGGACCTGGCGAAGGCGAGAGGGATGGTCGACGCAGGCCGGAAGCCGCTCGTGTTCTGCCAGATAAGCGGCCCGGAGGTCACGAAGAAGAGGTTCTCTGAGACCATCATGCAGGCGGCGCCTGGGCTGACCCGCGACTTCGACCTGGTCGTCTCTCTGGGGCGCTCCGGGGGGTCCACGGCCCCGAAGAGGCTCGCCAGCGGTGCATGGGTCTTCGAGTGGTGCCCTGTGAAGGACGAGCTCTTCGAGCTGGCGGACCTGGTCGTCGCCAGGGCCGGGCACAGCACCATAGGGCAGTGCATCGACGGAGGGAAGCCGGCTGTCCTGGTCCCCATCTACAACCACCCGGAGCAGATAGGCAACGGAGAGAAGTTCGCGAAGCTCGGTCTCGGCAAGGGGATCAGGTCGGAGAAGCTCACGGCGGGGAGCCTCTCTCAGGCCGTGCGCGAGTGCCTCGGAGACGCGGGGTACGGAAGGAGGGCTCAGGCCGTGGCAGAAGTGTCGAAGCGTTACAACGGGGTGGAGAGGTCGGCCGAGATCATCAGGTCCTACCGCTGAGGGCGTGCCACATTAATAGCCCACGCCGGAGCCTGCAGGCCAGTTGAGAGGGGGGTCCGTTCCAGCTTGACCAGGGTCGCCGTGACCGGAGGGGCAGGCTTCCTCGGGAGCCACATCGCGGGGAGGCTCGCCAGGGCCGGGCACGAGGTGACGATCATCGACGACTTCTCCGCCGGGTCTCTCCAGAACCTCAGGGACGTCGGTGTGGAACAGAAGGTCGTCGAGGGAGACCTGAAGGACCATGGGTTCGCGGAGCGCTCGCTCAGGAATGCCGAGGTCGTGTTCCACTTCGCGGCCGAAGTGGGGAGCGTGGAGTACCTCCACGGCACCCCGGCGAGGGAGCTGGCCGCCATGGAGGCGAACCTCGTCATTGACGCCAACGTGTTCCGGGCGTGCCTCGAGAACAGGGTCAGGACGGTGGTGTACGCTTCGAGCGTGTCGGTCTACCCCTTCGACAGGCAGCAGGGGGGGGACACAAGCTTCAGAGAGGAGGATGCCGAGGAGAAGGTGAACCCTGAGGGGGGCTATGGGTGGTCGAAGCTCGTTGCCGAGAAGGAGCTCGGCCTGATGACCGGCACGCGGGTGGGGATAGCGAGGATCTTCCACGCCTACGGGACGAACATCTATCTGGAGCCCGACCGGAGCCAGGTGATAGGGTCCCTGATCCGGAAGGCGGTCAACTCCCCCCGAGAAGGGTTCGTTGTGTGGGGGGACGGGCGCCAGAGGAGGTGCTTCGTGTACATAGAAGACGCCCTCGACGCTGTCTTCGGGCTCTGGAAGCACGTGGAGGAGAAGGGGAGCCTCACCGTGAACGTCGGCTCCACGGAAGAGGTGACAGTGCTGGACCTCGCCAAGCGGGTCATCGCGCTCTCGGGCAAAGACATCCACATCGAGCTGGACCCCTCCAAGCCCAGGGGGGCGCTCAACAGGATGCCCGACCTGTCCAGGGCCAGCAGAGAGCTAGGGTGGGCCCCCAAGACCCCCTTCGCCGAGGGGTTGGAGAAGACCTTCGGCTGGGCCAGGGGCAGGCTCGCTCGCTGACCGAAGCCTATTTCAACGCTGGCCGGAGGCGGTGAGAGCTCGCGATGGTGGACAAGCCCGGCAGGCGGAAGAAGCAGAGGCGCCCGTGGGGGAAGGCAGCGGCCGTGGCCGTGATAGCGCTAATAGTCGTCACCGCAGGGTACTACATCTACGAGAGTTACATCTACCAGGCGCCCCCCATCTACGCAAGGATGGACACCAGCGACGGGGAGTTCTACGTGGAGCTCTTCCCTGCCTGCGCCCCCCAGACAGTGGCCAACCTCGTGAGCCTGGCCGACAGCGGGTTCTACGGCAACGGGACCCAATCCGACGCCCTCGTCTGGCATCGCCTCGTCGACACCCCCTCCCCCTTCGTCATCCAGACCGGGGACCCTCACTCGAGGGGAGGGCACAACGACACGAGGTCTCTCTGGGGCCAGGGGTTCGGCAACACCACCGGGTTGACCGCCTTCGACCTCTCTGCCGACCACAACGTCCCCCTCGAGGTGGGAAGATGCCCATGGATCGGGAACTATGAAGGATACCTGGGGATGGCGCGCCAGCAGGGAGACGTCAACAGCGGCAACACCCAGTTCTTCATCAACCTCTCCAACAGCTCCTCGAACCTGAGCCTGAACGGGAACTACACCGTGTTCGGCAGGGTGATCTCGGGGTGGAGCGTGGTGGAGGCCATAGCGAAGTCCCCCATCTGCCAGTCCCCGACCTGCCCATGGAGCGTGGCAGACGAGCCTCTCCCGCCGGTGTTCCTGACAGACGTGGTGATCCTGGGGGGGACCAACCCGCTGGTTCCGTCAAGTTCGGTCACGTCGTCGGCCTAGGCAACCCCGGGAATAATGCGGCTTCGGCTCGCGCGGAGAACTGGAGCTCTCCCAGTTGCTTCTCTCGTTCTTCGCTCTGACCATCACGATTCCGTAAGCAAGCTAGCGCTCATCCGAATCTACACCCTGCTAGAGCGAACCCCTATTCGAGGGGTTGGATCAGGATGAATATCGTGTGCACCATGGAGGACAACAGGACTGACCCCTCGTGCCTCTCGACCGAGTCCCAGTCGACCATGCTCTCCTGGCCCATCAACGCTTTGATGCCTCGCAGGGTGACTTTGCCACAGTATCCACGGCCGATGCTCCTCCCTCGCTTACGGCACCATCACGTCGGGTGAGAGCGCTTTGCTTCTTGGGGCACCAATCCAGCTTCGCAATACGACGCCGCAGGGGATGCGCCCACGAAGCGGCGAGCCCTTCTTACTCGTCCCTCCACCCAGGTCCTGGCAAGCTCCTCCAGAGCCCAAGAGGGCGACTTGACACGCCTTCTGGAATTCCATTGGTAGAGGGTCTCCAATGCGAACTGCTTCCACACGGGCTCCAGGAACTCGTCGGTTGTGTGCCTTCCCCTCACGACTCCCGATAGGGGAAAGAACCGGAGGGCTTCCGTCGTTTCCGTTGCCTTGAGCCCAATAAGGTGATTCTCCAAGACCTGCAGGAGGGCATACACTTTTGCCGACTGAACCCGGATGGCCCCCATGGGCAAAATCGTCGGCTCGGGGAGCTTTGATGACACGATGCCAGCCCTTACCGCAGCCGAGACCCTGGAGAGCACGGCGTAGTCGTTCATCGAACCGCACACCAGCAAGCTCGTCAAATCGCTTTGCCGAAGATACGCCACAGAAACAGATCCCTCGTCCATCAGCCATTGAGCAACCTCTTCCTCCCGTCCAGACTCGCTCAGCTTCGCTCGAATCGCATTGGCGAGCCTGAGCTCAGGACGCGAAACCACAGAAACACCGCATTGCCTTAACCATCTCTTGACCACGTTCCTGTCTACGCCGAACGCGTCGGCCACCGAGACTTCCGTTCCCAGTTCGTCAAACGCCCTAGCTATCAGTCCGGCCGGAGGATCACTAATGACTCTTCTTTCACCGCTCGGATAGACCTTAATTCCAACCGCCTCTTTGAATGGAGTGATTCCCCAAGAAGCATGGTTGACAACTTTGCCCAACGAGCAACCAAGCAGAACCTCCAAAAGTTAAGGATGACAGTCGAAGGTCGAAGACTAACGAAGAGGGATGGGTGAAACTGAAGTGCTTGGCAGGATGTGGGGCGGAACTAGCGCGTCCCGCGGATGGTTTGTGATTCTACCAGGACCGTCGCTCGCTTTTTGCTCTAACTTTCACAATTCCGTAGTGGACACTGCAAGAAATGCAATAATAGCGTGTCTGAGTCGGGCTGGCTATGTACGCTCCCGCCGCCCTAAGCTCTCTCGCAAGGGTCGGCTCCACGAGGCTCGTCCGGGTCGTGACCTTCTTCGCCTTGTCTCTGGGGACGCTGGCGCCGCAGTTACTGCAGTAGACGGTGTCGCTGTGCCCCTTCCCTCCCTTCGCGCGCCCTCGGCTCTTCCTCTTCTTGGACAAGGTGCTTAGCCTCCGCCTTCGAAGCCTGCTTAAAAGTGTGGCTCCCACCCGAGGTGCTCCGGTCGGCTCAAGGCCCCTTGGAAGGTTCATTAATCCGAAGGGGGGGCGAGGGACCTTCCTATGGCGACCCTCCCCGAGCCGGAAGACCTCGCGAAGAAGATCCACAACACCATCGTCGCCCCCGAGGCCACCCTCGCCGAAGTGAAGGCGTTCTGCAGCGAGGCTGCGACCTACGGCTTCGGAGCCGTGGTCATCCAGGGGTGCTGGACCTCCGAGGCGAAGGAGATGCTCAAAGGGTCGGGGGTCAGGCTCTCGGTGGGCGTAGGGTTCCCCATGGGCGGAGTCACGGCCGAGGCGAAGCTCTCCGAGGTGAGGGAGACAGCCAAGGCGGGGGCGGAGATGTTCGACTACATGCCGAACATCGGTTTCCTGAAGTCCGGGCTAGACGACAGGTTCACCGACGAGATAGCAAGGGTGGTCAGAGTTGCGGAGGGGCGGCCGGTCCGGGTTATGCTGGAATATGCCATCCTGAACGGCGAAGAGAAGGTGAGAGGAGCGAAGCTCAGCGAGAAGGCAGGGGTCGCAGGGGTGAAGAATTCAAGTGGCTGGGGGCGCGGCGGACCGGCGACGGTCGAGGACGTCAGGCTGTTGAGGGCCAGCGTCTCCCCGAGGGTCCACGTCAAGGCGTCAGGGGGGATCCGGGACTTGGACAACGCCCTGAGGCTGATCGACGCAGGCGCGGACTATCTGGGGACCAGGGCCGGGGCCGCAATCCTGGACGAGCTGCAGGAACGGCTCGCCGGTTGAAGCCTGTCGTCGTCGTGGGGAGCTATAACGTCGGCCTGACCATCGAGACCGGTCGGCTCCCAGCCCCGGGGGAGACGGTGCTTGGGAGAGGATACTCCGAGGGACCTGGGGGGAAGGGGTCCAACCAGGCCATAGCAGCGGCCCGGCTTGGGGCCAGGGTACGATTCGTTGGGAGCGTCGGGAGGGACAGGTACGGGGAAGAGGCCCTGCGACTCTGGGAGGCGGAGGGGGTCGAGCCAGGCGCGGTCAAGAGGACAGACGCCCACACCGGCCTCGCCTTCATCGTGGTCGGGCCGGGGGGGTCGAACATCATCGTCGTCGACCCCGGGGCGAACGGCGCCCTCACCCCCGGAGACCTGGCGTCGGGAGCGTTCAAGGGGTGCGGCGTCCTCCTCACGCAGCTGGAGATCCCAGCGGAGACGGCGGCGGCCGCTTCGATGCTCGCCAGGCGCGAAGGGGCGGTCGTGATAATGAACCCGGCCCCGGCGGTCGAGAGCTCCAGGCTCGACCTGTCGTCTGTGGACATACTCACGCCGAACGAGACCGAGTTCGAGGCCCTGGCGGGGACGACGGACCTGGACGCAGGGGCCAGGCGCCTGCTGGCGATGGGGCCAAGGGCGGTGGTGGTGACCTTGGGAGAGAAGGGGGCCAGGGTGGTCACCAAGGACGACTCCGTCGCCGTCCCTGCCCCGAGAGTGGAGGCCGTTGACTCGACCGGGGCAGGAGACGCCTTCAACGGCGCGCTCGCGGTCGCCCTCTCCGAGGGGGAGGGGCTCACGACGGCCGTCAGGTTTGCGAACTACGCGGGCGCCCTGGCGGTCACGAAGCGGGAGGTGGTCCCCGCCCTCCCAAGGCGCGGGGAGCTCGACGAATTCAGGCGGAACGACGTCCTCGAATAGGCCCGTTTGGTTTCAGACGGAGTTCCCGGCAAGCATCCTGAAGAGCATCTCCTTGAAGAGGGTCTCTGAAGCGGCGTAGACGACGTCCACGTTCGGTTCCTTCTTCGTGACCCCCAGGTGGTCGACGTAGGTCGCCCCCCGGGAGAGCTCGCCTTCGCATTCGACGTCCACGAACTTGGGTCTGACGTCCGTGGCGACCCTCTCGTTCAGGACGATCGCCATGGTGATGCTGTCCGGGCAGGACACGCCGTCGACCCCCTCCGCCTCCTTCATGAACTCCCTGACGTTGCGGTTGACGGAGGTGAAGAACCTCGATTCGTTCGTCCCCATCCCAGCTATGGCGTCCAGCTCGGCCGGGAGGAGGATCCCGTGCCTCATGCAGATCTCCCACCCCACCATGGTCATCGGCATCCCTGAGCGGAGCACGATCTTCGCGGCCTCGGGGTCGACCCACATGTTGAACTCGGCGGCCGGGGTCACGTTGCCGAGATACTGGTTGGTCCCCCCCATGAAGTAGAGGCGCCTGACCTTCCTTGCGATGGACGGGTCCTTGCGCACTGCCAAGGCCAGGTTGGTCATGGGAGCGATCTCGACTATGGTCAGCTCCCCGGGGGACGAGTTCACTGCATCGACCAGCGCGTCGACCGCGTGCGCCCTCTCCGGCCTCTGCCTCGCCTTCGGGAACTTCGAGTTCCCCATGCCGTCGTCCCCGTGGACGCGCTCAGCCGTCTCCCAGTCCCTGAGCAGCGGGTGCCTCGCCCCCGGGTAGACCGGGACCTTCCCGGACATGCCAGCCACCTCGACGGTGTAGAGGGCGTTCTCCACCTCCTGGTCGAAGCCCACGTTGCCGCAGTTGATGGTCACCGCCTCGAGCCTGGCGTTCGATGCCTTCAGCGCCATGAGCATGGCGGTGGTGTCGTCCCCGGCCGTGTCTGTGTCGAGAAGGATCCTCACGGCGCCCAGGGAGGGCTCACTCTTTCTTATAGGGTGCCCCCAGGGCAGCCGGTGGTCTGAGCCTCTTGGCGGCGATGCCGAGGGCGGCGACGGTCACGATGTACGGCAGCGTGAAAAGGAGGTAGTCCTGGACAGAGGTGAGGTCGAGGACCGGCTGGAGCGCCGCTGTCACGCCGAAGAGGATGCTCATCCCCAGCACGTACCCAGGCTCCCACCCGCCTGCGATGACCGCGGCCAGGGCGATGAAGGCAGGGATGACGGACTGTGTCGGGTCAGGCGTGAAGTTCGGGTTGTAGTCGACCGTGAAGTAGGCGCCCCCCAGCCCGAGGAGGAGCCCGCCGATGCTGGTTGCCAGCATTCTGGTCTTGGCTACGTCTATCCCGGCGGCTTCAGCCGCCTTCGGGTTCTCCCCCACGGCCCTGATGTGGAGGCCTAGCTTGGACCTCCTGAGGAAGATGAACACGAGGATGGGGACGATGAACATCACGGCGACCAACGGGCTTATGGCGATCTGGACGCCGTTGGCTAGCCCCCCGACCGAGAACAGGGGTGCGATCGTGTTGCCGTTGGGGGTCCCGTCTATGGTGTAGTACCGCTCCAGGAACACATAGGTGATGCCCACAGCGAAGATGTTGATCCCTATCCCCGCGATCACCTGGTCGACGTGGATCTTGGTGGACAGGAAGGCGAAGACGAAGTTCAGCCCCGCCCCCGCGACCATGGCGGCGGCCACCCCGACGTAGGCCGAGTCGGCTCCCAGGCTCCGTCCCAGGGCTACGTTGACCGCGGCCGCTACGAAGGCGGGGATCAGCATGGCCCCGTAGATGCCGATGTTCAGGATCCCAGACTTCTCAGTCACCAGCTCTCCCTCTGCCGCGATCCCTATGGGGACGGCGGTCTGCAGCCCGAACACCACGAGGAGGATCACTGGTGTTAGGTCCATCTGTTTCTCCCCCTGAAGGCTATGACCATCTTGATCAGCTGAGGCGCAGCCATGAAGAGTATGATTATCCCCTGCATGGCCCACATGATATAGACGCTCTGGTAGGCGAAGGGCATCCCGGCCGCAAGGATGGCGAAGAAGACCGCCGCGAAGACGGAGCCGATCGGGTCGTTGGCCGCCACGAGCGCTACCGCTATGCCTGCGAAGCCGAAGCCGCCGAACCACCCGGCCGCGAAGCCGTCCTCATAGCAGGCGGCGGTGCCGCAGCCATGACCGACGCTCATCACTGCCCCCGCGCCTGCCAAGCCGGCTATGGCGCCTCCGATGACCATGGCGACCACCTTCATGGTCCGGGGGTTGATCCCCTTGGACTCGGCTGGCCTGGGTCCGAGCCCCGTGGCCCTTATCTTGTACCCGAGGGTGGTCCTGCTCAGGAAGACGGCCGTCCCTATGGCCACCAGGGGGGCGGCGAACAGCATTATCGAGGTTGTGAAGTAGGGGAGGGTCGGAAGGGTCACCCCCAACGGGAAGGTGACCTGGTCGTAGAAGCTCGGCTCGTTGGCTTTGGGGATGAGCACGTAGTAGAGGAGGAAAGTCGCGAAGTCGGCGGCGACGAAGTTCATCATTATGGTCGTCACGATGGCCGAGGCGTTCCTGTACGCCTCGAGCGCCCCTGAGATGGCAGACCAGAGCGCCCCCGCCACCAGGCCGACAAGGATCGCCGCCACGGGCCAGATGACCGGAGGGAGGGAGACGTATTCGATGAACACCGCCGCCGTGACCCCGCCCAGGATGGCCTGACCCTGCCCTCCCACGTTCCAGATCCCTGCCTTCCCGGGGAGGAGGAACGCCAGGGCCATGAGTATGTAGGCGTACATGTAGGAGAGGGTGGAAGACTGTCCGAACTGGGTGGTCAGTGCTCCGGAGAAGATCGCTGTGAAGAGCTTCACAGGGTCGAGGCCGAAGACGAGCATGACGGCGGATGCGACCAGGAGCCCCAGCACAAGCGCCAGCAGCGACGGCAGAGCCGACCTGAGGACCCTGGCCAAGCCGCGCGTCCGGCTCACGACGCGGTGACTCCCCCTAGCAGCTTGCCGAGCTCGGCGATGCCCGTCCCACGCTTCAACTCCCCGATTATCTTCCCTTCATAGAGGACGACTATCCGGTCGCTGAGGTCCAGGATCTCGTCGAAGTCGGCGCTGACGAGCAGCACTCCTCTCCCCGCGTTCCTCGACTCCACCAGGAGGGACTGGATGTACTCCGTGCTCGCCACGTCGAGGCCGCGCGTCGGCTGGTGGGCGATGAGGAGGTGCGGCTTCCCTGCGAGCTCACGGCCGACGATGACCTTCTGTTGGTTCCCCCCCGAGAGGTTCCTGGCCTTGACGTCTATCCCCGAGGTGGAGACGTTGAATGACTGGACTATCTTCCTGGCGAAATCCCTTATCCGGCTCGGGGCCATCACCCCCCGACGGGAGAATTCAGAGGTGTCTTCGGTCCCCAGGACCGAGTTCTCAGCTATGGAGAAGTCCAGGACGAGGCCGTTCAGGGCCCGGTCCTCAGGGACGTGACCGACCGAGAGCCTCATGATCTGAGAAGTGGACAGCCTGGTGGTATCCTTCCCCTGGAGCACAATGTCGCCGGCTGTCGGCTCCGCCAGCCCCATGATGCACTCGACGAGCTCTGTCTGGCCGTTCCCTTCCACCCCCGCCACCCCCACGATCTCCCCGGCCCTGACCTCGAAGGACAGCCCGTCGACGGCGTGTGTCTTGTGCCTTGACGCCACGGTCAGCTTGTCCACGTGGAGGAGGACCTCCCCCGGCTGGTAGGGGGCGAAGCTGAACTTCCTCTGGACCTGCCTCCCCACCATGGCGCTGGCGAGTATATCGAAGTTGGCGTCTTTCGTCGCCAGGGTGGTAACGACCTTCCCCCGCCTCATTATGGTGATCCTGTTGGTGATCTCCATGACCTCCTTCAGCTTGTGGGTGATGAATATCACAGTCGAACCTCCCTGGGTGAGCCGCCGGATCGACTTGAACAGCTCCTCGGTCTCGAGGGGGGTGAGCACGGCCGTGGGCTCGTCGAGAATCAGGACCTTGGCCCCCCTGTGGAGGGCCTTCAGTATCTCGACCCGCTGCTTGAACCCCGTGGGGAGGTCCTCCGCTAGGGTGTCCAGGTCGATCTGGAGCCCAACCTGCTTGATGAGCTCCGTCACCTGGCGCCTCGCCTCCCCCCTGTCGACGAACCCTCCCTTCGCCGGCTCCGAACCAAGTATGATGTTCTCCACGACGGTGAGGTTCGGCACCAGGGTGAAAGCCTGGTGCACCATGCCGAGCCCCAGGGCTATGGCTTCGGCCGAGTTCCTGATGCGCACCTCCTTCCCCTGCAGCTCGATGGCCCCCGAGTCCATGGAGTACAGCCCGTAGAGGACGTTCATCAGGGTGCTCTTGCCGGCGCCGTTCTCCCCGAGGACCCCCATGACCTCTCCCCCTTCGACCGTGAGGTCGACCCCGTCGAGGGCGACGACACCAGGGAAGGCCTTCCTTATCCCCGTCATCCGAAGCATCGGTTCAGTCATTGAGACCACAAAAAGGAAGGGCGGGTGAGGTGCCCTCACCCTCCACTACAGGAGCGATGAATAGCCTGTGTCTGTGTAGATTTCAGGAACGTGGATGCTGCCGTTGAGTATCCCGTTCTCGATCTGCGTCAGCACCTGTTTCGCCAGTGGCGTCAGGAACTGAGAGGTGTACTGGAATGCTGTCGGGCCGACCGCATGCTGCTTGTAGCCGAGCAGGTAGACGCCCCTCACGTAGCAGGCGGCGTCACCGTTCGGTCCGCAGAGCTGGGTCTGGCCGTTGAAGTAAGTGGCCCCGAAGGTGTTCGGGTTGCTCCAGAGGTTGCTGTAGTTGCCGACGACGACCCAGCTGGCCACCTTGAAGACCCCGTAGTCCACTGCCTTGATCTCAGACGTAAGGATGAAGGACGGTGGAGTGAGGTTGGAGGCGCTCTTGTTCTGCTGGGCTGCCGAGAAGTACTGTTGGGTCCCATAGTAGTCCTGGTTGGCGTCGACTCCGATGGCCCACACCGGGGGCGCGGTCGAGTTGCTCCAGTTCCACCCCTTCTGTTGGTCGTACTGCCCTATGGCGTTGAAGGTTCCTATCCCCGTGCCTCCTGCGGCAGTGTAGACGATCTTGTCACCCCTGGCGATCATCGCCTGGCCGTTCTTGTACCCCCCGCTGGGGTCGGCGAACCCGTTGAACTGGGCGGAGTCATAGACCTCGTCGAGGCTGTTGTTCCAGCTGGAGCCCGTGGCCTTCGTGATGTACTGGTCTGCCCACTGGACGCCGTACTTGAAGCCGTTCCAGAACTTGTAGATGATGCCGACGCTGACGCCGCCGAGGAACCCGATCTTCTGACTGTTGCCGGCCATGGCCGCCGAGAGCGCGCCCACGATGGCGCTGCCGACGTTCTCCTGGTACTTTATGGCCACGACGTTTGTGAAGTTGTACTCGTCGCCGTCGACCTGGGCGAACTTCTGGTTCGGATACTGTACTGCGTACTGAGCTATCGCCTGGTCGTCGTCGAAGCCGACGCCGACGATCAGGTTGAGATGGGCCGAGATCAGGGTGGCGAAGAGCGAAGGTATGTCGTTGGTGGACGTGGCCACCTCATACTTGTAGTCCATTCCGAAGGTCTTGTTCGCCTGGATCATCCCCTGATAGGCCAGGTCGTTGAACCCTCTGTCTCCAAGACCGCCGACATCGAACACCACTCCGATGGACATCCCCTTGCCGGGGAGCCCTGTCGTGGTGGTGGTCGTGGTGGTCATGGGAGCGGAGGTGGTGGTGGTCGTAGAAGACGAAGGAGAGGAGCTGGTGGCGAAGTAGTACGCGATGCCTGCGACAACGATGATGATGACGACTACTGCTACTATTGCACCTGTTCCGATTCCCTTTCTGGTTTGGATGTGCAAAATTCTTTCTCGGCCCCGCGCTCGGCCCGTTGGTTATTTAAACGCCAGCGGGGAGAAGATGGGCCGATTCTCACCCCTGACGAAATTCCACGAGCGGTTCTGTCAGGCCTTGGGGCGGTGCCCAATGGTATCAACCTTCGGGTGCCATCCTTGACGACCTAACTTCGAGGCATGGACTCTGAGGATTGCCGTCTGCGTCGGGTTCCCCCTCACCGCTTCACCTGCCTCGCCTTTCTCCCCTTTTCCAGCCAGCAGGAGCACTTGTTAGGAGCGACTGCCTGCCGGCTGGCTCAGGAGAAGGGAACTCGCAAACCTGGCGAGCCCCCTTTTGGACAGATTCCCGACCGCGTTCACGTCCCTGTCCACCCACTTCTTACACGCCTGACACCACAGCATCCTCCAGTGCTCTGCGTCTTCCCTCTCTGGTTCGTGGAGCCTCTCCCCACACGACGCGCACTCCGAAGAGGAGCCGTAGGTCTCAGCCTTTGTAAGCGGGATGAAGGTGACTCCCTTCCATTCCGATTTGTATTCCATCATCTTGTATGCCTTCGAGAAGGGCCACGAATTGAGCCTGAACCGGAAGTCGTTCCCTTGCCTGTTCCCCTTCCGAAACATCTTCCTGATGCCGGTGATGTCTTCGAGGGCCAGGGCCGCGCCGCTCTCGGCAGCCCTTTCGACCATGAAGTTCGTGGCAGCATGGAGTGTCTGGTTCGTCCTGTTGTAGCATCGCCTCCAGTATTTTGAGGCGAGCTTCTTCCTCACCCTGACGTCGTTCCTCTTGAATGAGCCCACTATCTCCCGTGTGGTCTGCCGAATCCTCACCGTCTCGGCCATGTCTATCTGGATGACCCTCTCTTGATTCCCAAAGGTGAGGTTCTCATTCCTGTCCGCGCCGTAGACGGTCCTGACTGGGATCTCCTTCACTTCCTCCGAGTAGCAGAGCGAGAGTGAATCGGGGGTGATGGTGAGACTCCTGAGTTCCTTCCCTGCAATCTCTTCCTGAGCGTGCCGGTTGAGCAGGACGTCGGCATACTCGTCCTTCTTCTGCAAGGGGACGAACAACCTCCCCTTCATGGTGACGAAGAACCCAGAGATTATGCAGACGACGGGACGGAGAGGGTTCCGATGACTCGGTTCGATCCCTCTCTTCAGGCTCTTCCTGCGGCTTTCCACGACTGCACAAGCCCTTGTTATCACCGCAACCTTGCAGCATGAGTGAAGCTCGACGCCTTTCAAAGAGCGGTAGTACCCCTTCATCCCCTTCCTGTTGGTGATGGCGTTCTCCTCCGCGTAGTGGACGGCGTTGTATGTCAGCGTGAGGCAGTCGCGGAGGAGCGTGTCTGTCTTCTCGCTCCTGAACTGCTGAAGGACAGACTTCGTCGCTCCCAACACCTGTCTCCAGCACCCGACAACCAGAGACTTGACGGAACCACACGAGCAAGCGTTCTTAAGACATCAGCATCTGCGGGGAAGGGAAATGAAGGTCCTGGTGGCAGGGTTCCTCACCATCGACACGATCCAGCTCCCCATGCGCCAGGTCACTTCGGTGGGGGGCCCCCCTTCGTACGCCGGGCTCATCTGCGCCAGGTTCGGCCACGAGGTCTCGGTCCTCACTAAGGTGGGGAGCGACTTCCCTGACGAGCAGGCGGTCTGGCTCGCAAGGAACGGCGTGGTCCTCAGGGCGACCGACAGGAGCCTGACATGGCCGACCACGAGGTTCAGGATATCGAACGCCGCTGGGAACAGGACGCTGACCCTCTCCTCCAGGTGTGAAGACGTAACCACCTCGCAGATCCCCCCCGACACGAGGTTCAGCGCCGCCCTGGTGAGCCCCCTGGCGGGGGAGATACCTCCCGCCGTCCTCACCGAGATCTCTGCGAGGTCGGATTTCACCTTCTTGGACCCTCAGGGCTTCGTGAGGTCTTTCGACAGGGAAGGGAGGGTGTCGGCCTCCCCGGTGAAGGAGCGCAGCGTCCTCTCCACGGTCGACGCCATCAAGATGGACACAACCGAGGCCGAGATGCTGACCGGGAGGAGCGACCCCCGCGAAGCGCTGGAGAAGGTGTCTGCCATCGGGGTGAGGAAGGCCATAGTCACCAGAGGGGCCCAGTCGTGCTTCGTCCTCGACGGGTCGAGGATCTACGAGGTCGAAGTCCCCAAGGCACAGGTGGTGGACAGCACGGGCGCGGGGGACATCCTCGGAGGAGCCACCGTATGCTGGTACCTCAAGACAAGGGACTTCCTCAGGAGCGCCTGCTTCGGCATAGCGGCCTCGTCCCTTTCCCTTTACATGATAGCCCTCGCCAAGGTCGACCTCCCCATGAGCGTCGATGACAGCGCCATGCGGCTCTTCTCCACGGCGAACCCTGTCGCAGTCGTTTGACCCCGGGCTAGTAGGATTTCCCGAAGTTCGCGAGGCCCGCGGGCTGTCCGCAGACCGCGCACTTCGACTTCCCCTTCTGGTCCAGGGGGATGTTCAGGACCTTCCCCCCGGTCTCCGCCTTCAGCTTCTCCTCGCATTCAGGGTTCCCGCACCAGGGGACCCGGACTATGCCTCCCTCCGCCAGAGCCTTCCTCAGCCCCTCCAGGGTCGTGGCGTCTCGGGTGTTGGCGGCGAGGGCGTCAGACGCCTTCTGGAAGAGGCTCCCCTGGATGGCCTCCAGCTCCTTGGCGACCTCCTCCTTCAGCGACGCAAGCTTCGCCCCCCTCTTGGCGCCTGTGTCCCTCCTGACCAGGACCGCCTGCCTCTCCTTGAGGTCCCTCGGCCCGAACTCGACCCTCAGGGGGACCCCCTTCAGCTCCCACTCGTTGAACTTCCGGCCAGGCGTAAGATGGTCACGGTCGTCCAGGTGCGTCCTGAACGACGACAGCGTCGCCATGATCTTCTCCGCTTCCGCAAGGACCTCCCGCTTGTTCTCGTCGTTCACTATCGGCACCAGCACCACCTGTATCTCTGCCACCCTGGGAGGGATCACCGCGCCCCTGTCGTCGCCGTGGACGGCGAGCATCACCCCGATCTCCCTGGTGGTGAGGGCCCAGGTGTTCTGCCAGGCGAACTGCTTGTTCCCCTCCTTGTCGACGAAGACTATGTCGAACGCCTTCGAGAAGTTCTGTCCGTCCGAGTGCCAGGGAGGTCCCTGGATCGCCTTCCCGTCCGGCAGCAGGTGCTCGATGCTGTAGCTCGCGACTGCCCCTGCGAACTTCTCCGACTCTGACTTCCTCCCCAGATACCCTGGGAGGGCCATCTGCTCCTCGGTGACCCTCCTGTAGATCCCCATTATCTCGTCCCGTTCGGCGTCCGCCTCCTCCCTGGTCGCGAAGATGCTGTGCCCCTCGTTCCAGAGGAACTCCCGGGTGCGGAGGAGCGGTGTGGGGTGTTTGAACTCCCAGCGCACCACGCTGTTCCACTGGTTCAGCCTCAGCGGGAGGTCCCGCCACGACCTGACCCATCTGGACACGACTTCGTACATCACGGCCTCCGAAGTAGGCCTGATGGCGAGCCTCTCCTCGAGCTTGGAGTTCCCGGCTTCGGTGACCCAGGCCACCTCGGGGGCGAACCCCTCGACGTGGTCCGCCTCCTTTTTCAGGAGGCGCTCAGGGATGAAGATTGGGAAGTAGGCGTTCCTGATGCCGGCCTTCTTGAATTCCGCGTCGGTCGCCCTCTGTATGTTCTCCCAGATGGCGTACCCGGCAGGCCGGAAGACCATGCACCCGGAGACAGGGCTGTAGTCCGCGAGCTCAGCCTTGAGCATCACCTGGGTGTACCATTCGTCGAAGTTCTCCGCCTTCTTTGCCGTTATCCCTTCCTGGGCCGCGCCCGACATGAGTTCTGCTGGCTCCATGAAGCGCGCTTAATGAACGTGCCTGAGGTACTAGGGGTTCAGGATGAGGATGGCAGCGCCCAGGGAGAGGAAGACCGCCACAGACAGGTATCTGAGACGGGCCGGGGTGAGGAAGCGGCCGAGCCTGTTCCCTAGTGTCGTCTCCAGAGCGGTGGCCGCCAGGAGGCCTGTCAGGGCCCCGGTGAACACGAGCGCGGCGTCGGCGTAGCGGGCGACGAAGACTATGGTGAGCACCTCGGTGGCGTCCCCGGCGATGTCCAGGAAAGCGAGAGCAGCTACCATGGCGAGGAACTCGGCCATGGGACTTCGGGCTCCTTTGATGCGCGGCTCCTCTGCTTCGGCCGCGCTTCTACTCACCAGCCCCCTCGCCTCCCAGAGGCCGTATCCGAGCATCACAGCGCCCCCCGCCAGCCGCACCCAGTAGACGGGGACGAAGGCGGCTATGACCGAGCCAGCTGTCACGAAGAGCAGGGTGGTGAGGGTGAAGGCGACGGCGCCGGCGAAGAAGGCCAGGTGCCACCTCACCCTGGACGCCATGGCGATGAGGAGGAAGGAGTCCTTGTCGGTGAGCTCGGTCACGAAGAGGGCTGCGGCTATGGTGCCGAAGGACAGGAGGAGGTCCATGCTCGGCCCCCGCAGCGGACCTGCCCTACTCTTCCTTGGAGGAGGGCTCCTTCTTCACAGGGGCCAAGAAGAGGTACATCCCCAGCACGATCAGCACCAGGGCTATCGCCATCCCGGCGACGACCTGCCGCTTCCCGATCTCGTACACAGACAAGGGGACCAGCAGCATGGCTACCAAGCCCATCGCCCTGCGGTCGGCGAGGGCACCCAGCCTGAAGTTGGCCGTCAGCAGGTAGCTGAAGAGGACCATGACAGCTGGGAAGACCAGGCCGTACCTCCCGACCACGAAGTCTGATGCGGCTCCTCCTATGTTCGTGAACCCGTTGGCGTACAGCGCAGAGAGGAGGACTATGACCAGGCTCGCTATGGCCATGGTCTGCACGGTCCCGCCGAGGGAAGTGAGCTTCGCCCGCCTCCCGGCCGCGTCCGTGCTGTTCACTTCGATCATGACACCTAGCAGGATCGCGAGCGTGCCGACCGTGAAGAGGATGGGGTCCCTGGTCACCTCGAGGTACACGGACGTGGGCAAAAGGGCAGAGGCGCCGTTCTCTGCCCAGAGCACTATCGCATATCCTATCGCCCCGACGAACGGGACCATGTACAGCAAAGTGGTGAGGTCCTCGTAGTGCGCCCTGCCGCTCAAATCTCAGCCAGCGCGACTGACTTGGGCTTAAAACCGTTGCCCTGAAGCGGCTTGGACCCGCCCTGGACGCCGTCTCAGGGATGTTCTCGACATTGAGAACCGTCCCCGGGATTATTAGTCAAACTGCGACAGGCGTCCCGATGCATCCAGAGGAGAACCCCGTCGTCCTCGTTCCTGTGGCGTCCCCCCTTCACGACCCCGCCGCGACAGCGAAGGTGATGTCGGCGTACAGGAGTTGGCTCGAGGGGGCCTTCGACGTCGAGGCCCCCTGTCTGACCTCCTCCGACGAAGCGGGGAAGGTCGGAGCCCTGTCCCCCGCCGGAGTGCTTGCGCTGGTCGTCACCGGCGGGACGGAACACATCCTGTGCGCGGTCGCAGGCCTGAAGAGGCCCCTCCTGGTCCTCGCGCACGAGTCGATGAACAGCCTTCCGGCGGCGCTTGAGGGGATATCCTCCTTCTCGGGGCCGACCGTGGCGCTCGTCCTGGGTCGGAGTAGGAAGCGTCTGGGAGAGGTGCGGGAGTTCGCCGGCGCGGCGAAGGCACTCGCACGCATACGCGGCCACAGGATAGGGCTTGTCGGCGGACCCAGCCCGTGGCTCACCTACAGCCTCCCCGACGCCAAGGCGCTGGCAGGCCGCCTGGGCATCGAACTCGTGGATGTCCCCATGCGGGAGTTCCTGGGAGTCCATTCGTCGACCCGAGCTTCAGTGACTCTCCCGAAGAGTCCTGCCGCCGTGGGGACCGTCTCAGCGGCCGACTTCGGGAAGTCTGAAAGGGTCTACCTGGCGCTCAAGAGCATCGCCAAGAAGAGGGAGCTCACGGCCGTCACCCCAAGGTGTTTCGACTTCATCAGGGACATAGGGGCGACCGGATGCGTCGCGCTCTCGAAGCTGAACGACGAGGGAGTGGTCGCGGGGTGCGAGGGAGACGTCCCTTCGACGGTGGGGATGATAACGCTGTCAGAGGTCTCCGGGACGCCTGCGTTCATGGCCAACCCTTCTATGATCGACGGCCACAGGGTGGTCCTGGCCCACTGCACCGTCGCCAGGAAGCTGACGAGGAGGGTCGCATATAGGACCCACTTCGAGTCAGGCATCGGGGTGGCCCTCGCCGGGGAGATGCGCAAGGGAGCCCGGGTCACCGTGGGGAGGTATGCGAGGGACTACGGCGTGCTCAGGGCTGGAGCTGGGAACATCGTCCGCGGGGAGCCGTGGTCGGAGGAGCTCTGCAGGACCCAGGTCGAGGTGAAGATGGACGGAGACGCCGAGCTGTTCAGGGAGCGCCCCATGGGGAACCATCTGGTGCTGACCTACGGGGACCACGTCGGGCCTCTCAGGCGGCTCGCGTCCATCGCCGGGATAGAGTTCCAAGAAGTTTGAGAGGCCGCCCGGGGAAGGGAGGCTCGGGTCAGGCGGGACCTTCCGTGGTAGTGGGGACTGCCGGGGAAAGCGTGCTCCTGCCGAAGGTCAGGTACGCCGTATGCCCCACCATGATGTTCGATGGGCGGGTCATGCCGACGCGCGCCTCCAGGTGCCTTAGAAGTATCTCCACGGTCTCCACGTTGACGAACCCCTCTTCCCTCATCCTGGCCACGAGCTTCTCTGCCTGGTTGGTGGTTGGGGTCACCGCTGCCATGGGAGCGGACGGCTTGAGGCTCTCTCTCATGCTGTGGACCACCTCCCAGGGGTCACCGACGTCTAGTATGCCGGCGTCCATCCCCCTCTCCCTGAACCCCTGCCTCGAGTCCCCGGTGTTGAAGGTCACGAACTTGGTGAGCCCGAGCCGCTCGATGTTCTTCCTCGCTACCTCCTGGAACTCTGGGTTGAGGTCGTAGGTGTAGACCATCCCCGTGGGCTGGACAAGGTAGGCCATCAGCGCGGTGGTGGCCCCGCTCCCGGTGCCTGTTTCGATGACCCTCCACCCTGCGTGGACCCCCAGTTTCACCGCCATGAGGCCGAGGTCCTTCGGATAGATCACCTGGGTCTTCCGGGCGAGCTTCATGACGAGGTCTTCTATGGTAGGCTCCAGGATGGTGAGCTCGTCTCCCATGGTGGTGGCGACGGTTATGCCGTACTCCCTCCCTACCAGCCCAGAGACGTCGAGGACGCCCAGGTGGGTGTGGAGCTTCGGAGTGTCCCTGGGGCGGACAAGCCAACGCCGCCTCCTGTCGCGATAGACAAGGACGAACGAGTCGTCGTTTATCCTCGCCATTGAATGGCACGCCGCCGGGGCGGGCTTAAATGGGTTGGGTCAGTGCGCCGAGGGTGGTTGGAGGGCAACTCGGGGATGACCTCGCTCTCGTCGGTGGCGCCGGGCCAGAGGGTCGCCATCGCCTTTGAGACCAACGGGAAAGGGTGGCATGGCTTTCTTGTCCTTCCTCCTGGCGCCTACGTCAGAGGGCCGACTCGGAAGGAAGCGCCTTCCAAGACAGACCTCGAGGTGAGAACCTTCCTCCGTTGGGCAGGGGTCAGGACGCGGGTCACGAAGTATCGGGGCTACCCGGTTGAAGAGCACAGGTCCACCTTGCAGGTCGAGGACGCGGACAACGAAATCCTACTTTCTGCCGATGCTAGGCCGCTGGATGGGGCCGAGCTTGACGTCTACCTCGCGTTGGCAAGGCGCTCCGCCAGTTCCTTTCAGAGGCTGTGGGACACCGTGGAATTTCCTGATTGGGTGGACGCCCGGAGGGTCAGAAGGACGTTCTGGGGGGACAATCCGGCCACCGTCCGGGATGTCTACGGGCACGTCCTCCGGACCCAGCATTGGTACCTTTCGAGGCTGGGGTTGGGCGCTACCCAGGCCTCGACGGACCTCGTTTCGTCGCGCGAGCGCTGCTTACAGGCCATGGCTGGAGCCTGGAAGAGGGGTGTCGGCTCAGAAGGGCGGGAGGCGGATGGGGAGCTCTGGACTCTCAGGAAGGTGCTGCGCAGGCTCGTGTGGCACGACCGGATCCACGCCAAGGCGGCTGCGCGGATTCTGGCGAGACAGAAGATCGAGGGTCTGATTGGAGCGTATGAAGACCCATTTGGTTTCCAGGCTGCGCCAGTTAGGCTCTCCACCAGTCGTACCTGAGGAAGTCTATCGTCTTGTTATCCCGGTCCGAGATCGCGATGATGAACTGCTTCCGGACGGTGGTCGCAAGCCTCCCCGATCTCACCATGGACGTGGCGGTCATCTTCGACTCCGGGGAGACGACCTGGACGATGTAAGGTGCGTGGTCTATGCCCGGGCCGTGCTCGTAGACAGCGAAGTCCGAGCCGAACTTTATCCCCGGGGTGACGACGAAGCCATCCTCCCTGAGCTTCCTGTACACCTGGAACTTCTCGGCGAAGTCGGTGTACGAAGACTCGCAGATCTCCTGCAGCTTCTTCGGCGTGAGCTCCTTCCCCGCCTGGTCCTCGACCTCGATGGTCTTCTTCAGAGCCAGGTAGTACCCCTCCATCAGGTCCAGGATGAGGGGGGCGTCGAACTCGAAGTCCTTGGGCTTCGGTATCCCCAGAGGCTTGCCGTAGTACCCGTCCTTGAAGAGCCGCCTGGACGCCTCTACGTCCCAGACGACTATCCTGTTCTCGAAGAGCCGTCCCTTTGCCCGCTTGACCATCTTAAAGGCCCAACGCCAGGATTGTGCTCGCGTCGGCGGCGTCGAGCATGGCGTCGGCGCAGTTCTCTATGGATTCGACGACCTCCTTGACCGTGATTAGCTCTTTCACGTTCGTGGCCGTCTTCATCACCATCGCGACCGCCTCCCTGTATTCGGTGTCCATCGAACTCTCTATCTGCTGCACCTGGGCTGCCATCTGGATCGACTGCTCCGGGTTGATGGAGAGGGCCCTCACGCTTTCGTTGAGCTTCGATATCCCGTCTATGAGCAGCCCCAGCAGCTGGGTTACGGCTCCTGCGTACTTCTTGTTCTTGGCGGAAGACTTCGCAAGCTGGGACATCTTGAAAGCCACGCCGTTGATGTGTCCGAAGATGTCCTCGATGGCGAATGCGGCCCGGAGGAGGTCCTCCCTGTTGACAAGCAGGGTTCCCACCTGGGACAGCTCGCGTATCAACGCGGTCCTGAGGGTCATCACGTCCCCCTCCGCCTGCTTCACGCGCTCGAGGGAGGCGTCTGTCACGACCTTATCTCCTCTCGTGATCCCGCTGAACTCGTCAAGGAGGACCCTGGTCGCGTCTAGGACGCGCCTCATCTCGTCCTGGAGAACTACTACGGTCCGCCTTCTTGCTTGGGTTTCCCCTTCTTGCCCCGACACTAGACCCGCTCGCTCCAACCCATGAGATGATACGGATTTAAAACTGAGGCAACAAACGAGCGCATTCCTTGAGATTATTGCAACTTTCAATCCCCGTCGGGGAGTCCGGACTTGTCTCGTGCTTCAGCTCTGGGTCCCTGAGGCAACCCTAGGACTCTCACAGGGTTGGCAGATGCCGGGTGCTGCCGAGACATCCCGCGTCCCTCTGGCTCGCCGAGGAGGACCCTTTCCGCTTCGAATGCTTTCGCAGTCGACGATGAAGAAGATGCATTTCCCAGTGAGGGCGGAACAATCGTGCAAGGGTGATGCTGACAGGCGAGGTGATTCGAAAGCCAGTTCGAACACTGGCGGTGCGACGTTGTCCGCAGATGCGCCCTATGATTTCGTCTCTTCGGCCGATTCTTCGCCAGACTTCTTGAGGGAGGATGCAAACATCTGCATCATCTCCATGGGGAAGATGTACTTGGTGGATGGAGACGCGCCCAGGGCCTTCAGGGTGTCGAGGTACTGCAACGTCATCGTCTTCGAGTCGATCCCCTTGGCTGCGCCGAATATCTGGTTCAGAGCTCCTGCATACCCCTCCGCGCGGAGGACGGCGGCCTGTTTGTCTCCTTCGGCACGCAGTATGTTGGACTTCTTCTCACCCTCGGCCACCAGGATGGAGGCCTCCCTCTTGCCGTCCGCCTCGGTCACCGTCGCCCTCCTGGTCCTCTCGGCGGACATCTGGCGGACCATGGCCTCCTGGACGTCCTGAGGCGGCCTGATCTCGCGTATCTCGACGTTGGTCACCTTGATCCCCCACCTTTCGGTGACCTCGTCCAGCTTCGTCCGGAGCACCTGGTTGATCTGCTCCCTCTTGGCGAGGAGCTCGTCCAACGGGATGTCCCCCACCACGGCCCTCAGGGTGGTCGTGGCTATCCCTATCGACGCCCCTTCGAAGTTCTGGACCTGGACGATGCTCTGGGTCGCCTCGATGACCTTGTAGTAGATCAGGAAGTCGATGTCTGTGGGGGCGTTGTCCTTGGTGATGCACGTCTGGTGTGGCACTTCGAGGAAGCGCTCCCTGAGGTCGACCTTGTTGAGTCGGTTGATTATCGGTATGATGAATATGACACCGGGCCCCCTCGCCCCGACGAGCCTTCCAAGCCTGAAGACGACGAGGCGCTCATACTCCCTGACTATCTTGATGGTGGCACCGATGAACGCTATGACGACTATCGCGACAATCACGTAGATCGCGTAGTTGATCAGGTCCCCGGTCGTCTGAAGGGCGACAGGAGCCAGGAGGCTCAGCTTTCCACCTTCTCTACCGCCAGAGTCTGCCCTGTGACCCCTTTTACCCTTATCGAGTCCCCTGCCCTGAGCTCCTGGGCCGAGGTCACGCTCCATTCCTCGGACGCGACCTGGGCCACCCCCCTCCCTCCGGGCTGCAGGTCCGACTTCATGGTCCCTTCGCGACCGACGAGCACCGTCGGTTCGTTCACCCTTGGCCTCCTCCGGAGGGCATCCCTGATGGACCGCAGATAGAGGCTTCCGATTACCACGGCGGCACCGAGGGCGACGAGGAGCCCGTAGGTGATATCAGGGATGCCGCTGAAGGTCCCTGTCGGCGGAGGGGTGGAAGTCGGAGACGGGGCGGCCGCTGCTGGAGGGAACTGATAGATCAGCAGAAAGCCCACTATGAACATGGCCACTCCGACAGTGGCGCTGATGCCGTGGGCCGTCTTGACTTCGAGGAAGATGAACGCGGCCCCGATTATCATGAGGATCACCGCCAGGGGGGAGGCGCCGAACACACCAAGGCCGAAGAGGGCCGCGGCGATCACGGCGACCCCGACCACTGAGAGTATGATCGTCGGGTGGTAGATGTCCGCCAGGACCGCGAAGACCCCCAGCAGGAAGAGGAGGCTCGAGACGTTGGGGTTGCTCAGGATCGAGATGAGAGACGACCTGATCCCGGGGGTGTTGACCGGGGTGCCCGCGGGGACGTTGAGATAGGCCAAGGCCCCCTGCAGGGACGTAGAGTTGATCAGCCCGTCCACGACGTGCTCCTTCACCGCTGAGAAACAGGGCGCAGGTGTGCCAGGGGCACAGACGGCTGGGAAAGACATCCCCTTTGCGACCATCAGCCCGGCCGCGGTGGCGTTCCTCCCGTTCGCTGTCGTGAGCGTCTGCATATAAGAAGTGAAGGCGTCTATGTCCTTGGTCATGGTGGAGTTCTCCTCCCCCGTGGGGATCCCTGAGACTATGGGGGTCGCAGACCCGATGGTCGTCCCCGGCTCCATGTAGATCCTGTTGGAAGCCTCGGCGATGTACGACCCAGCGGAGAAGGCGTAGGCCCCCTGTGGAGCGACGACTGTCGTGAACGTCCCTCCCCACTGCTGGTAGCTAGCGATGGAAGACACCATCGACTCCATGCTGGCACCGTCCCCGCCGTTGGTGACCAGTACGAAGACTAGGTTGGCGGCGCACTGCGCCTCAGCGTTGCTGACGGTGGTGGCCATGAAATCGGCTGTCCCCGGGTCGATGTCAGCGTTCAGGGAGGCGACATAGTACCCGCTCTTGGTCGCGCAGGCCTGGGCATGGGCCCCTGAAGGGACGAAGGCCAGAGCCAGTGCGAGCAGCAGAACCGCCGCGACCGCCCCCCTGAGGAGCTTCAACCCGGAGCGCCGCCTGGCGTCCTGTGATAAATACAATCCGTCCTCCCCGACGCACGAAGTGGTGGGGCAAATCCCTGTCAGGTGGGGTGCGGCTGAGCTGGCCGCTCTTTGCGGAGTCGACGGCGCAGGGAGCATGGAAGGCGAAGACGGAAGACGCCCGTGGCGGAGATGTGGAGACCCCTGCCGAGCGCGCTCTGGTTCAGCTGGCTTCTGGGTTGGAATCCGACGCGCCAGGGCGGGATGATGTTCAGGCCTTTTCCAACAATCCCGTTGATTCTTCTTGACATTCAACAGGCTATTATATGTTGAATGGAATAATGCGCCCGGGTTGCCTCCGGGCGAGGGACCGTCCATGGTGGGTCCAGTCCCAGACGGAGGGCTGGAGACGTCCGAATCCGCGCTCTCGCGAGTAGCGAGGGTCGCATTCCGGCAAGATGGAATCACGCTTAGGGAGATCACCGAGTCGCTCGGGGTCTCCAGGTCCACGATATTGCGATGGCTCAACCTCATGGAGTCCGACGGGCTGATCGAGAAGACGACCGTGATGACAGGGAGGAGGGGGAGACCGAAGGGGGTGTATCGGCCCACCGAGAGGTTGAGGAGACTGATTGCCACCCAGCGGTCCGGGCATGCCGTAGTCCTCTCGTTCGAGGACGTCAGGGGAGTCTGCAGGTTCTTCGTGGGGGGAGTCTGCGTCCGGGGTGGTCGACATCCGTGCGGACCCGCGGTCTGCCCGATCCTGTCCTCCTGAGACCGGGAATTTAGTAGAATTTAGTTAGTCCGACCACTCCACAATCCAATAATAACAAACCCGACTCCGAGGCTCCAGGGACATGGCGATGTCTAGGGCAAACAGGAGTGAACGGAAGCGGAGAGCAGCGGGGTTCCTCGGCTCGAGCAAGGCCAAGGTCGTTCCGCTCTTGCTCATAGGCCTCCTCATAGCGGCGGCGACGTCCACGGTCTACGTCTTCTACACTTCGAACGTGCTGGGGACCGTGCGGACCCCTGATCTGAGGCTCGTGGCCGGGAGCGACTCCTCCGCGAGCTGCACGAGCTACCCCTGCGCCACCGTCACCGTCGCGGCCACCTACGACTACGCCACCGTCGGCTTCAGCCTCTTCCCCTCGGCGGTCAACACCCCGCAACCCGCCACGTACTATTCCAATCTCACCACGGTCCAGAACAAGGGGACTGCTGTGCACTCGATCGAATCGGTGAAGGTCTCAGGGTTCGCGAACCTGGCGAACCTTGGCAAGGTGACCCTCTATTACTGCACCGCCCAGACCGAGTTCAACCCGGACGGGACCTTGGTCACGCCTGGGAACTGCGTCGGGAGCTACGCGATAACCTCCTCGTCGACCGGGGTCCAATCGGTCTCAGGCGCCTTCCCTGTGACCCTGTCAGCCGGAGCGAAGGGGTACATCGAGGTCGCCGCCTTCGGACTGAACTCTGCCTCTCCAGGGAGCACCGTCGGCTTCCAGATCAACGTGCAGTGGCTGTAGGGACCTACGGGATGGGTTCGCTGAAGAGTGGCCCGCGGCCCGGGAGCCCTCCATCCCTGACAGGAATGAGGGAGCCATGATGGTCCTGAAAGGGAAGGGGAGGGGGATCGCCGCGGCGCTGTCACTTGCCCTGCTCGTTCTCGCGGACACCCCTGGGGCTTCCGCCGGCGTCCGCGCCAACGGCCTCCTGTCAACGGCGGGGGCTCTCCAGGCCCCGACAGCTCCCCTCCAGGGCGGGACGGCGGGGAGCGCCACGGTCAGCTATGGAGTATACGCCTCGGTGGCCGCTTCGTCTTCCATGCTCGCGCTCTACTATGTCCCGATAACCCTGACGAACGGCCAGAAGTCGCCGACCCCGAGCCCACTCCCGGTCATGATAACGCCCGATCCGTCCCTCTACGCGGCCCAGGAAGCCTCTGACCTGGGGAACGTCAGGTTCTGCTCTGACACTGCGTGCGGCTCACCGCTCTTCTCGTGGCTCGAGGGGTGCGGGAGCAGCGCCCCCTACGGGGCATGCTCCGTCGCGTCCGCCTCCGCCGCCTTCTGGGTGAAGCTGGGTCCGAGCATCCCCGGCGCAGGAGGGACTGCCACGATCTACATGGTCTTCCTGTCGAAGTCGACCGACTTCGACGGGGTCCAGGCCGGGGAAGCCCCTACCCTCAGCGGGACCTACGCCCAATTCGACAACGGGGCCAGCGTCTTCCTCTTCTATGACAACTTCGCAGGCTCAGCCATCAAAGCAGCCTGGAACGTCGCAGGGGCCTCCGGGACGTATTCTGTCAACGACGGCCTGACCGTGGATTCCTACTCCTTCCCCGGGTATTCGTTCTCACTGAACAGCCAGTACACCGGTCCCCTGGTGGCCGACTCGTATGGAGTAGGCACCAACGGCGCCTGGCTCGGGGTCTCGTTGAGCAACCTGCAGACGACCTCCACCTCTTATGCCGTCACCAGCGGAGCGGTCCAGTGGGCCTACCCGCCTCAGGGGGAGGACGGCATCCATGGGCTCTGTGTCTCTTCGGGGTGCACGGGCTTCACCCCCAACCCGCAGACGACGACCTCCCAGGTGGTCACCCTGGCGGTGAACTCCACGACGGCCGCGGAGTCGCAGGACTACGCCGCCACCGTCGTCGCCTCCGGCTCGAACCCTCTCACCGACTATCCGGGCCTCGTCGAGGTGGGGTGGTCATCTTCGGACACCCAGACCACCCACTGGTTCAGGCTTAGAGCGTACCCGCCAGGGGACGCGATGCCGTCCGCGTCCTTCGGGATCCCCGTCGAGTCTGCCATCCTGTTCCTGACTAACTCTGGGTCCACCTCGCTAGAAGCGAACCTGGCAGTGGTGTCCACCGCGAACCCGTCGCGACTGCTCAATCTGACCATCTGGTTCCAGAGCCCCTTCAGCAGGCAGGTGGCTCTCGGGAGCGGAGTCCCCAACCTGACAGTGGGCCCCCAGGTCACCCTGGTGGCAGGGAGGACGCTCGCGGTCGCGATGTCTGTCTCTGTGAGTTCGGCGGGGACCTCGACTGTGGTCCTGGGGCTGGAGATACAGGTCCCGGGAGGCTGGGGCGCGACCCCCTACAGCGGCGACGTAGTCATCTTGACGGTGAACTGAGATGACGACCCTCCGACGGCTGGCAAAGGGGGCGAGCTGCGCGGTCACGCTTGCATTGATAGCTGTCCTGGTCTTCGCCGCCGTCGAATACTCTGCCGGAACGCAGCCGTTCTTCGCGGTCGACGACCACCCGAGCAGCATGTCGCCTACGCTGAACCACGGAGACCTTGCGGTCGTCTACAGGGTGCCCTTCACGAGCCTCGGGGTTGGAAGCGTGATCGTCTTCCACGACCCGAGGGGGGACTCGGAGGTCGTGATGCACCGGGTGACGGCGGTGGGGGAGTGCGGAGGAGAGGTCTGCCTCTCGACCAAGGGGGACAACAACTCCACCAACCCCTCCCCTGACCCCTGGAACGTGACGCAACAGGACTACATCGGGAAGGTCGTCCTCGTCGTCCCCTACCTCGGCTTTCTCTCGCCGACCCTCTGGGGGTTCGACGGCCTCTACGCTCTACTTCCCTTCTCCGTCGCCGTGATCGCCCTCGCGCTGGTCGAAGTGACGAGAGCTCAGAAGGGCGGAGAGGAAAGGCCCCTGTAGCTTCGCGAGTTCATGTCGCAGGGAAGAGGATGGCGTCCGAGGACGATGAGGCGTCGACTGACGGGCATCTGGCGGAGGTCAACCCCAGGGATAGACGCGCTCCCACTATTCCGTGGATCTCCCCGGAATACACTTACATAGTATCGTCGATGCTCTCTCCATGACCTCCATGGCGAACCCCAAGGTCACTGTCATGGACCATCCGATGATCATGGAGCAGCTCTCCCTCGTGCGCGACAAGCAGACGAACCAGGTAGCGTTCAGGAAGGCAATATACAGGCTCGGGAGGTTCATGGCATACGAGTTCCTCAGGACCATCGACACCCAGGAGCTCACGGTCGAGACTCCGCTCGGACCCGCGAAGGGGGGGCGTGTGAAGGGGAACGACAGGATCGTGATCATACTCGTCCTGAGGGCTGCCATCCCTTTCGTCGAGGGGATGTACAAGAACTTCCCCATGGCGAGGACTGGCGTGATAAGCGCCTGGAGGGGGAAGCCTCCCGACTTCCCGATCGAGGTGAACTACGCGAAGGTCCCCCAGATAGGAGAGGACGACGTGGTCGTGATCGCCGACCCGATGCTGGCCACGGGACACACGCTGAAGGAGGTGGCCAAGAGGGTGGTGGAGAAAGGGAACCCCAAGCGGCTGGCCTTCTTCTCGGTCATCGCCACCAATCAGGGGATCGAGTACGTCGCCAGAGACTTCCCCACCGCAGAGTTCTACACCTGCGCCATCGACCCTGCCTTGAACGACCACGGCTACATCGTGCCTGGGCTAGGGGACGCGGGGGACAGGTCCTTCGGCGCCCCTCACTGAGAGGCTTCCACCTTCTTCAGCTGCCGGTTGTACATCCCGACTATCTCCTCGACGGTGGTCGCTTCGGCCGCCCCCTTGTCGTCCCTGATCCTCCCCGTGAACTTTGGGAAGCGGAGGGATATCCCGGCGCCAGGGCGGACCCGCCCCATGGCCGCAGTGTGGATGGGCGACAGGGTGAGCTCGGACGCTATGGTCTCTATCACCATGTGGGGCCTGAACCATACGTCGGGGACCATCTTGGACTCCACGTCAGCGGGCTTGACGTGGCTCTCGTAGGGCTTCAGCAGCGCCGGGATCCGTTGCAGGTCCTCGTCCGAGAAGCCGGTACCGACCTTGGCCACGCTGGTGAAGATGCTCCGCCCCTCGTCTCGGGTCGCAAGCAGGTAGGTGCCGAAGGTCCCTGCTCTCCTCCCCTTCCCATGGAACCCTCCGATGACGACCAGGTCGATGGTGTCGGTGAGCTCGCTCCTGTACTCGCGCTTCAGTTTGATCCACGCGAACTCCCTCGCGCCAGCCCGATAGTTCGATTCGGGGTCTTTCACCACCAACCCCTCGCACCCGTTCTCGATGGCCTCTTCCATGAACTTCTCCATCTCTGCCGGGTCGGAGGTCGAGAGGGAGGGGACAGGCCTCGTCCTCCCTGTGGTCTTGACCACAGCTTCGAGCTTCTTCCTGCGGAAGGCGTATGGCTTCCCCGTGAGGTCCGCGGTCCCGGCGTAAAGGACGTCGAAGAAGTTCAGGGCGACAGGGTAATCTGCCATGGCCTGCTCTACCCCGTACTTCCGTCTCCGGTGCATGAGCTCCTGGAACGGGAGATACTCCCCTGTGTCCTCGTTTATGGCCACCACCTCTGCTTCGAGGATGGCGCGCTTCGCTCTAACGTTCCGGACGACGAGCTCCGCCGCGTCCGGATAGTGGGCGCTGATTACTTCAAGCCTTCTTGAGAACAGCTTCACGTCGTCGCCGTCCTTGTGTATCTGCAGCCTCTCCCCGTCCAGCTTGTACTCCGTGCTCACCTTCTTCTCTCCCATCTTCTTCACTATCGCTTCGGCCGAACTCAGCCTCTCGGCGAGCATCGGCCTTATCGGCACTCCGACTTCGACCCCGACCTCTTCGACCCCTTTCAGCCCCTTCGTCGCCGAGCTCTCGATCACGAACCCCAGGTCCGGGTGGACGTTGTATGCTCGCTCTATGGCCCCGCGGGCATCCTTCCCCCCCAGGAACGCCACGGCGGCGGCGTCCAGCACTGTGTAGTCCGCGACCCCCAGCCTGAGCTCCCCCGTGACCGTCCTCATGATGAACTTCGCCTCGAGAGGGGATGCGTCATTGAGGAGGGACTCGAGCTCCCTGAGCTTGGCCTCCACGGAGCCGCTCCCAGACTGTCGTGCGATCTTCAGGAGCGTGTGATAGACCCTGGAGAGGGTGAGCCCTTCGCTGAAGAGGGTCCCCTGCCCCTTTGTCTTCAGCAGGTCCTCTGCAGCCGTCCCGATGTCCCCGAGCCTGACGTAGGCGGCGTAGGCCTTCTCCGTTGGGATCCCCGCCGAGGCCGAAACAGCGCGGATGGCAAGCTTCTCGGCTAGCCCCAGCTCCACCCCCTCGTAGTCGGGGCGCAGCTTCCCCTGGGTCATGTAGGCGAGCATGGGGAGCTCCGGCTTGGGGGTCTCCCTCAAGAGGTCGGCGAGGATGCGGGTGATCTCATTCCTCCCTGAGATGCCTTCCAGCTCGGCGTACTTCTCGGCCACCTTGGAATACTCCAAACCGGAAGAAGAGCCGAATGCCGGTTTATTCTCCGTTTCGGAGGAGCGTTGCTCCGCTGAGCTCCGGCGCTACGCTCCTTCCCTGGTACCCGACCGGAGCCTGGGACTCGCGGAAGCGGCCCGTTGCTTCCCCGCCAGCGCTTGGGAGCCAGCCCGGAGACTCACGCTGGGATGTGAGGTTTCTGAAGGTCCTGCTGCCGGTCGTCCTCTGGCAAGCCAGGAGAAAGTGCAAACTCGTCATATTCGTCTCCCCGGAGGACGCACCTGGTCTCTCTGCATGTCGCCCTCGGGCCGAAGATGGCCCTCGATGCACCAGTTATCATCCCTGTTACGAAGTGACACCCCTTCCTGACTCCGCTCCCCGACGAGCTCTCGAAGCAGTTCTCAATCCTGACTACGGGGTTCATCTCCGGCGACATGCTCAGGGAAGCGTCCCCCCACCCTCCGACGGTCAGCAGTCGGACCGCGTCTTTCAGGTTCAGCTCCACCTTCTGCTTTCCGATCCGTTCCTCGATCTCCTTCCCGTTCTGTTCACCGATCGCCTCCCCTTCGTATTGGAGCATCACCTCGCCCCCCGTGCCAAATACCTCCACCATCCGGTCGAACATCCTGTTGACAGCGTCCCGGCGGAACAGCATGAGAGGTTCTCCGTAGTCGTCTTCGATCCCGGTGTGGAACGAGTCGAGAAGGAGCCCGGCAGTGCTCTCTGTGACCTTGCAGTCGAGGACGGCTGGGGACAGCCGGACCAGCTCCTCGAGAGACTCGGCGGTCACACCCTGTGGAGCCTTCCTGACGAAACCGGAGATGATGGCCGAGTCACCGATGTCATAGGCATGGAAGTCTGTCAGCCACACGCGGGTGTTGAGGAGGGAAAGGACAGGGCCGATAACTCCCGTGCGGCTGCTGAGCCTGACCACCACCTGGAACATCCTCTCGCCGTGAGAGAGATAGTAGAGGAACTCCCGCCTGTTTCGCCTCGAGAGCGACGGCGCAGTCCCGGCGACCTCAGACTGTTCCATTGTTAGAGCGATGTATCTAACATTAGTTAGACATTAGACCTAATGAATTAGGGGATGTTCGGGCCCTGTCGTCGACTCCGCCTTTCTCGCCCGAGTCGAGACGCCAAAGCCACTTGCCGGTCAGGCTCGCCCCACATCTTGCGCTCCGGGTCCTCTCCCAGCCGATGGTTGGAATGGTATATCGGCGGAAAGCCTTAATTGGCTTCTCATCCACCGCAAAGTGAGAACCGTGGGCGGAGTAAAGAAGAAGTCTCTGGCTTCGATGGAGAAGACGCAGGACTCGCAAGACGCCGGACAGGAGGAGGGGTCCAAAGGAAAGAAGTCGAAGGATCAGAAGGCCGCGCCGCAGCTGAAGAGGCAGCTGGCGTTTCTCCCCCCGAAGTTATCGGACGCCGAGATGATCAAGAGCCTCACACCGTTGAAGGCCATCACGATCAATTCCGCTTCCAGGGCCCTAGGAGTCAACGCTTCAGTGGCCACGGCGGTGCTCAAGGAACTGGAGTCTAAGCAGATGCTGAGAAGAGCTGGCGGTTTCAGCGGTCACGGTGTCTGGGCCCTCAGGGGCTAGGCCGGGACGATCTTCAGGCTGACCACGTCCCCGGGTCTTATGGCGTCGAACAACTCCAGTCCCTTTTCGACCTTCCCGACCGGGTTCAGGGGGCGGTCGCTTCGCGCGCTGCCGAGGAAGACGCAGACGAGACTCCCAGACGGAAGGAACGCCACGTCCCCCCTGGCGAACTGTGTCCTGGGCTTCTCCACGCCGACCCGCAGCTGAGTGAACAGGCACACCATCCCCGTCTGGAGGGAGACCCGGCTGTCGATTGGGAGGGTCCTCAGGAGGGCGCTGACTGTCAGCGGTGCGAGGTGGCGGAAGAGCGAGATGCTCCCCTCCCCCTTGCCGTTGACCATGGCCGTGCACTCGACCCTGGACACCGAGCCAGCGGACGGGGGGACCGGAGAAGACATCGAGGGAGGCTCTTGGTCCGAGGCATTAAACAGTTGTCGTCCAGACCCCCTGCGAGCCGACGAACAGGTCGTGGCAGACGGAGTCGCTTCAGGGTCCTCCCCGGCAGGGTGAAGTATCTCGATGGCTGAAGTAAGAGTGCGCCGCCACGCCCAAGTAGTCGGGCAAGTAGCACGCACCCTCCCTCCCAAACCCTGCGTGACAGTTTACCCATCACCGGGGTTTCACCCCTACGTCCTCTGTCCTCTTCTCATACTTCAGATAGATGCGTTTCAGTCCGCCTGATTCGTTCCGGGAACATTGCGCCGCGCAGGGGGCTAAGATTACCGCAACATCGACTGGTTCACGCCGGAGCAGTTGAATGCGGCTCGGCCAACAGGAATGTGGCCGAACTCACTGAAAGGCAAAGTGCAGGTGGGGGTGGAATGTACATCTCGGCGGAATCCACGTTCCAAGTGCAATTGCCCTGTTGGCCGTCTGCCAGAACGTGGTTACCAGTAAAGTTGAACCAGACAGTCACATTGAAGTTCCCTGTCGAGTTCGTGACTTGAACGCGTTGGGTGCACCCTTCCGGGGTTTCGGCAGCGGCCGCGCAACTGAACACCACTGCGTCCGAGCGGTTGCCCCAGCATGGATAAGGAGTCCAGGGTGGCCCAGCCGCGCACCCCTGGTTTGAGGTCATGTAGGCCGGCTCCCATCGCGCAAATGTGGAGGTCGACGTATTCGTTCTAACGGTGGACGTGCCTGGTGTCATGGTAGACGTGGAGGGCGTGTTGCTGGTTGAGTGCTGCGGAATGCCTGAAGTCTGTAAAGGGGCTCTTGTGATGGCTAGGAAACTGATTGCCGCGACTGCCACAACTGCGGCTACCCCCAGAGCGATGGTCGTTCTTCCTATCGCCCTCTGTTGTGATATCATTCAATGGACTGCTTTGAATGGAAGTGTATAGTCCTACCGGGTAGAACACTACTGTTTTGCCGTTAGAACGCTCCTCATGAAGCGGTTTGGGCCGTCCTTGATAGTTTCCTATGACAGTCTGCGCACAGGGTCCTGAAGGTTCTCGGCCCGGTGCATGGCCATCGGGTCGAATATCCCCTTCGGTACTGGTTCGATATGCTGCGCGCCTCGACCGATGGATGGAGTGGGGGATAGACTTATCTGGAGACCCGGTCGGGCGAAACCGACTCCGTGGCCCTCTGATGTCTCCAGCTAAGACAGTGAAAAGAGCGAAGCAACCTTCGATCGTCGAGTTCGAAGTGAAGATCGGTCCCCCGAAGCTCACGCGCTTCGAGAAAGCCAGGATCGTAGGCGCCAGGTCTCTTCAGATCGCCATGGGGGCGCCTGCCTTCGTCCCCGTGGAAGGCGGGTACAAGGGGCCGATTGGGACCGCGATGCTTGAACTTGAAGCCGATGCCCTCCCGATATCCATCCGAAGGTCCCTCCCCAACGGGATAACCCAGGATATTCCGATAAAGGCGCTAGCGAAGTAGCGAGGCCTTCCCATGGCTCGAGTGCAGCTCTTTGTGAACGATTCTCTGCCCCCCGAGGCAAGAGACACGCTCTCTGGGTTTGAGGTGTTCGAGTCCTCGGTGGACGAAAGCATGCTCGGACGAATCCAGGCTCTGATGTGCTGGCCTTCCCGGGTGAAGGTGGACGCCCTCAGGAAGATGGATGCCCTTCGGATGGTTCAGACGCTCTCCGCCGGAGTCGATGGCCTTGACTTCCGCGCTCTCCCCCCCGGGGTCCAGGTCTTCTCGAACGCCGGCGCGTTCACGGAACCGGTCGGGGAGCACGCCTGGGGCCTGCTGCTCGGCATGGCGAAGGGGGTCCACCTCCGAAACCAGAAGGCGACACCCAGGATGCTTCGAGGCAAGACGCTCGTGGTCGTAGGGTGCGGCGCCATCGGCTCCGAGGCGGCTCGGCTGTCGAAGTCGGTAGGGATGAGGACCGTCGGGGTCTCAAGGTCGTTCAGGTCTCCGGAGCT
The DNA here is from genome assembly GCA_021788415.1 of archaeon. The sequence continues at coordinate 44,980 of JAJYKR010000003.1, read as the reverse complement.
CTTCGAGGAGAAGCACCCAATGTCTTCCCTCCCGGAGCTGATGCCGCTGGCCGACGCGGTGGTGGTCACAATTCCTCTTACGAACAGGACGCGAGGAGCCTTCAGCTACGAGCTCCTATCCAGGGCCAAGGACGCCGTGATAGTCGTCAACATCGGGAGAGGCGAGACGTTCGACGAAGACGGGACCATGAGGTGGCTGAAGGAGAGGCCTGAAAGCAGGTTCGCCACGGACGTGTTCTGGCAGAAGGATGGCAAGGAGCAGTTTTCCACCCCTGCCTGGGAGCTCCCCAACTTCGGAGGGACCCTCCATGACTCGGGCCTCCCGCTGGGCGAGGACCTGTCGAAGGTGAAAGTGGCGGCGGCGAGGAACGTCAGGAGCTACTTCGAGAATGGGAGCGCGCCGAACCGCGTGGACGCCTCCGAATATCTCTGAAATCGGAGGGCCGCCCCCAAGGGGTTAAATACGCGGCAGCGCGGCCGTGCCAGCAAGGTCACAGAAATGCCAAAAAAGAAATCCGACACAAACGAGCCAGAGGAACAGAAGGCACCTGAACAGGCCACAGCGCCAGCACAGCAGAGCGCACCTCCACAGAGGTCAGCGCCCTACAACCACATCTTCGTGGGCCAGAAGCCTGTGATGAACTACGCCATGAGCGCGCTCATCCAGCTCACCCAGGCCGGCGAAATCGTGGTGAAGGCCAGAGGGATGGCCATCAGCAGAGCGGTGGACGTGGCGGAAATCGTCACAAAGAGGCTGGGCAACGGGCAGTTCAGGGTCAAGGACATCGGCATCAACACCGAAGTCGTTGGCGAAGGGCCAGAGACCAGAAACATCTCCTCGATCGAGATAGTCGTCGGGAAGTAGGAAACACCACACCAATAGCAATCCAGAGGTTCGGCTAGGTCAGCGCGAGCTCTGCTTCGGCTTCGAAGTTCCTCCGCAGATGAGGAGCTTCTCGCCCCTGCTCATTCTTTTTATTTCAGCCTCGCGCCTGAGCGCCCTGCTCCTGTCCTGCGCACTCTCGGTGTAGCAGATGGTCACCGGGAGCCGCGAGCGAGTGTACTTCGAGGCCTTCCCCGCGAGGTGCTCTGCCACCCTCCGGCCCATGTCCTTCGTGCACCCGGTGTAGAGCGATCCGTCGGCGCACCTGAGGATGTAGACATGGTAGGACCCCACGTCAGCCCTTCATCGTTCAGAGGTAGAAGGATTTCGCCTCAGGCAGCCGGGCGATGACCGACCGTCCCAGAATGCAACAGGGAGAGTGGCAGAGGGCCACGGCAGCCGGCCCGAAGACGGCGAGTCTGGTCCACGCGCGTTGGGGCCCGTGTCCCCGGCGCCTCGATGACCCGGGCTGAGCTCTGGCATGACGTCCGCAATTTTCCGCCGAGCCGAGGATATCTTTTTAAGCGGAATCCCGAGACAACCAATCAACAAAAAGTTGGTGGACACTCGCACGCAGCCCGTCCCGAGGGCGGGTGTTGCTGCGCCGAGGTTTTCGGAAAGAGATCTGTACAGCCTAGCGGAGAAGTACGGCACGCCGTATTTCCTGATAGACGAGGCGACTCTGAGGAGGAAGGTCGCCGAGATGAAAGGGGGCTTCGAAGGGTTTAGGGGGGTCTTCAGGGCGGCCTACTCTGTCAAGGCGAACTTCAATCCGTCGGTGATCAGGACGTTCGCAGGTGAAGGGACCCTCTTCGACCTCACCGCACCGGGGGAGCTCATGTTCGTGCTGAAGTCAGGAGGCTCTGCAGCTGACGTCATCTATACCAGCATCACCGAGACCACGGCAGAGTACGAAGAGGTGCTGACCAGGGGGGTCAGGAAGATAGTGGTGGCGAGCTACAACGGGCTGATGAACCTGATCGAGGCGGCAGGGAAGGTGAACGTGGCCGTTAAGACCCTGGTAAGGGTCAATCCGGAGGTTCACGTCCATGCCGAGCTTCGCGGCTCCAGGGGGCACGGAAAGTTCGGGCTCCAGCTCAAAGGAGGGAGCCAGGACTCGGCTCTAAGCGCTCTGAAGAAGATCCTTGCCACCCCCATCCTCCGGTTCGAAGGGTTCCACTTCCACCTCGGGAGCCAGATTGAGGACCCTGCCTGCTACGCCGAGGCGATAGAGAAGCTGGAGGCGTTCATACTCGACGCGAGGAAGCAGCTGGGCGACTTCCCTGTGAAGACGCTCGACATCGGAGGGGGCCTCCCGGCACCCTACGGTAGGAGGGTCCCCACCCCAGGTGAGCTGGGGGGGAAGATCGTGGGCCAGCTCAACAGCCTGGTCGAGAGCATCGGTGAGGAGTTCACGCTCGTGGCCGAGAGCGGGAGGTTCCTGACCGCCGAGTCGACGGTGCTTGTCTCCAGGGTCGTCAACGTCAAGGACTTCGGGGAGGGGAGATACGTGTACATCGACGCCGGGTATCACGTCCTCCTCGACTCGGCGCTGCTCCGGCACGAGTACCCTGTGGAGGTCGTCCCAGGGGGGATGCCGTCTGACCGCAAGGTGGTGCTGGCCGGGAGGCTCTGCGACCCCCTGGATGTGTTCCCTACGTCAAGCAGGTCCAAGCTCGGGGGGGCGGAGCCAGGCAAGCTCGTGATGTTCAGAGACGTCGGGGCCTATACCCTGGTCATGAACATGCCGTTCCACAGCCAGCCGAGGCCGCACGTGCTCATGCGGGACGACCAGGGGACCTACTTGGTCGTCCGGAAGAGCCAGACCATAGACCGCCTCTATGAGGACGAGGGCGGGGACTCCCTGGCGGCGGCCTAGAAACATTCAAGCCGGCGGTCCCCTCCGCCGGTGGGGTTGAGGCCCGGCGAGGTCAGGGCACAGTTCGTGTCCAAGGACGGGAGGGAGGTCACCGTGAGGGGGCTCAGGAGGGGGGACCTGGGCGCGCTGGTAAGGTTCGCTAACGCGATATCTAGAGAGAAGAGGTCAAACCCAGACCTGGGCATAACCTCGCTTGACGGGCGGGCGACGAGGAAGGGCGAGGGGAGGTTCCTGGCGAACATACTGAGGGAGGCGAAGAAGCGGAACGTGGTGAGCCGTGCCGCCTTCGTCGACGGCGAGATCGTCGGCCACTCCGACGTCTGGAGGCGGATCCCCCGCGACGTCCATCACACCGGCGTGTTCGGGATAGTGCTGCTCGACGGGTGCAGGGGCGCGGGGATCGGCGGGAGGCTGATGTCAGAGGTCCTCAGGGAATCGAAGAGGGTGGGGATCTGGCTGGTCGAGCTGACGGTATTCGCGATCAACGAGCGTGCAATCCACCTGTACGAGAAGCAGGGGTTCATGAGAGTCGGGGTCGTCCCCGACCACATCGTCCGGGGAGAGAGGCACATCGACGAGATCATCATGTACGCCGACCTCAGGAAGCGATAAATCCCCCAGGGGGAGCCGCCGCGAAAGTTGACGCTGGAAGTAATCATCGGTCCGATGTTCTCGGGGAAGACGTCCGAGCTGATCCGCCTTGTCGAGAGGGAGGTGTACGCCAAGAAGAAGGGTGCCATCTTCAAGATCGCCTTCGACAAGCGGTACAGCGCGACCCAGGTGGTGACCCACAACGGCCTGAGGTACGACGCCTACACGGTCGCATCGTCTGACGAAGGGCTGAGGAAGATCAAGGAGGTTGCCAGGAGCAATGGCCTCGACGCCATCGGCGTGGACGAGGTCAACTTCTTCCCCGACTCCATCGTGGACCTCCTCGACAGTCTGGCTGACGCGAAGAGGGTCATAGCCTGCGGGCTCAACCTCAACTTCCGGGCCGAGCCCTTCACGACGACCATGGAGCTCGCGGCAAGGGCAGACCGGGTGAGGTATCTCAGCGCGGTGTGCGTCGTGTGCGGCCAGGAAGCGACGAGGACCCAGCGGCTCATAGGAGGGAAGCCAGCCCCGAGGAACTCCCCGACCATAGTCGTCGGGGGGAAGGAGATGTACGAGCCTCGATGCAGGAGCTGCTTCGAGCCGCCGGAGTGAGCAGGGGTTCGGGGATTCTTTGATAACCTTCGGGGCCGGGGGAGAGGAGAGGGAAGGGTTCTAGTTGGCGATGGAGCCGAAGGACGAGGAGGGGAGGCCGTATCACATACGGCTGTCGAAGAAGGACGTCGGGCGGGTCGCGTTCCTCCCTGGAGACCCCGGGAGGGTGCCGCTGATAGCCGAGAGGTTTCAGGACGCGAAGGACCTGGGGTCGCACCGCGAATACAGGGCCATCGGGGGGAGGATAGGAAGAGAGAAGGTGGTGGCCGTCAGCACGGGCATCGGAGGGCCTGCCGCCGCCATAGCGGTCGAGGAGCTCGCGAGGCTCGGGGTCGAGGTCATGATAAGGGTCGGGACCTGCGGGGCCATAACCCGCGACGTGAAGGTGGGCTCGGTGGTGATAGCGGACGCGGCTGTCAGGATGGACGGGACCAGCGCGCAGTACGTCCCCCTGGGCTACCCGGCGGCGGCTACCCCGGGGGTGGTGATGGCGCTGGGAGAGGCGGCCAGGTCCCTCGGGAAGAAGGCGGCGTTAGGGATCACGGCCTCCACAGACGCGTTCTACGTGGGCCAGGGGAGGGTGTCCTTCGGAGGCTTCCTTCCCTCGGACAAGGCCCACATCGTCGAAGAGCTCCGGGCCGCGAAGGTCGTCTGTTTCGAGATGGAGGCGTCCACCCTCTTCACCCTGGGGAGGGTCTTCGGCCTGAAGACGGGGGCGCTCTTCGCAGTGGTTGCCAACAGGGCCACAGACTCCTTCGGGCTGGAGGCGGGGGTCGACGACGCCATAGACGTCGCGGTGGACGCCGTCAGGCGCCTGAAGAAGTTCTCCGTCTGACCACCAGGTCGAGGACCTCGCGCCCCCTCAGATGCCCGAGGGATCCGCGCATGGAGTTCGGCTCGTTGAACCTCCTGCCGTCCCCCCCTGACTCTGATGTGATGAGGAGAGGGACAGGGTCGGCGGAGTGCCTCTTCAGGGTGCAGGGGGTGGCATGGTCGCAGGACACGCCGAGACGGATGTCTCCCAGGCGCTCTGCCACGGAAGAGAAGAAGTCCCGGTCTATGGACTCGATGTTCCTTTTCTTCCCTCTCGCGTCTCCGTCATGGCCGAACTCGTCGGGCCCCTTGATGTGGACGTAGACCACGTTTCCGTCCTTGAGCTCGGAGGAGAAGAGCGTCGCCTTCTCCTTCATGTCCTTCCTGTCCTTGATTGCGACCATCTTCATCCCGAGCAGCCTGGCGATGCCCACCTCGGCCGGCATCTCGACCAGTGCCGTCCCCTTCGCCCCGTACTTCTCTTCGAAAGGCTCGAGCCTAGGCAGATGGTCACCTGCGTCGCGCAGGAGCACGAGGTTGGCCGGGAGCTTCCCCTGCCTGATCCGCGACCTGTTCACTTCGCTCGAGCCGAGGACCCGCTGGGCCTTGGCGCTGAACTCGTTCACCAGCTTCGCTGCCCTGACCGCCCCCTCCGCCTTCGACTCGGGGACACACCTCATGAGCCTGTCTGGTCCGCTGGACTCCTTGGCCGCGCCGAAGCCTCCCACGCGGGAATAGGCCGGGTCCGTGTTGGAGACCGCCGCCGAGAGAGGAGTTCCGGACCGAATGACGAGGACCCCCCGGTAGGACACGGTCGCCCTGAACTCGAGCGTGGCGCCGTCCAGCTCAATCCTGTTGAGCTCTTTCCCCAGCGCGACTGCCTCTTCCTGGGTGAGGTCCCTCCCCGCCCTCCTGTCCACGATGGCAGGACCCTTCGCCGACGCGAGGTTCGCGCGAAGAGCCAGGTCCCCGTCCTCCACCTCCAGTCCCGACCCTACCGCCTCCACCACCCCTCTCCCGGGGTACTCCCTCCCGAATGAGTACCCGAGCATGTTGAACACTGCTATGTCGGACTCGGGGGCGATCCCTCTCCCCACGGTGGTCACGTTCCCCAGGGCCGACCTCGCCGCGATCCTGTCGAGGTTGGGCGTGTACGCCGCCTCCAGGGGGGTGGTGTAGTTCAACGAAGGGACGGGTCTGTCCCCGCAGCCGTCCAGCAGGACGTAACCGATCTTCAAGATATGACGTCGAGGGCGGCCATCGTCTGCATTTTTCCTTTTCTGGGCCGCGGTGCTCGCAACCCTAATATCCTGACCCGGTCGCGTTGGCGCGCCCATGGTCGAGATGCGGAAGGACTACTTCACAGAGAAGGTCTCGATCATCCTCCCGGACAGAGGACTCAAGCCAGGCCAGGTCATCCCGCAGAAGCCCGAGAAGTGCAACTACTGCGCTGGGAACGAGGAGATGACCCCGCCAGCAGATCTGGTCCTCGTAAAGCGCGGAGACACCCTCCTGAAGCAGACAGACTCCGAAGGGGACATCGTGAAGAACTGGGCAGTCAGAATCTTTCCGGCGAAGAACCCTGTCGTCACCCCGAACGCTCCCCCGTCCTATGGAGAGTCCCCCCACTACAGCGAGCCAGCCGTAGGATACCACTACGTGCTCGTGGCCACCCCCAGGCACGACCAGCCGTTTTCGAAGATAGACGTGGAGCAGTGGACCAACATACTGGCCTCCCTCCAGGACAAGGTGAGGTGGCTCTACTCCCAGAAAGGGGTGAGCTACGTGCTCGTCTACGTGAACAGCGAGAAGGACGGGACCCCGACGGCCGTCCATCCGAGCATCCAGATGGTGACCACCCCGCGAGTCCCACCCGCAGTGGAAGAGGAAGCTGACACGGTCCAGACCTCTCTCAACGACCTCGGGGTCTGCCCCATGTGCCAGGTGGTGGCGACGGAGACCGGAGGGCCGAGGCAGATACTCGCGACCGATTTCTTTCTGGCCTTCTCGCCCTGGGTGTCCACCCACTCTTTCGAGTTCTGGGTATATCCGAAGCGTCACATGACGAGCCTGCTGAAGCTCTCCCAGAAGGAGATGATGGACCTCGCGCTGATGCTCAGGTCGACCCTGGGGGGGCTGGCCAAGGCCCTCGACTCCCCCGGCTTCACCATGGTCTTCCACAGCTCATCGGAGAAGAAGACTACGAAACAGATCCACTGGCACATCGAGGTCTACCCGAGGAAGACGCATTGGACCGGGCTGGAGTTGGGCGGGGGGATATACGCCAACGAAGTCTCCCCCGAGGCGGCCGCCCAGGTCCTTGGTGCGAGCTCCAGGAAGGAGCTGGCGCAGCTAGTAGGGATCAGGTGAGCAGGCGCCCACCGCAGGGCGGGCGAAGGAGTCCGCAGGGTGGCAAGTCGGACGGGGTGGGCCGGCGGTCATCAGGTCCTGCCGTAGTCGTCTTCCACGCGCACTATGTCCCCTTCGGAGAACCTCCCGTAGGAAACCTCGAGGAACTCCGCCCCTTTTTCCGAGGAGATCCTATGAAGGCGGTTCCTGGGGACGAACGTCCGGTCCCCGGCTTTCATTCCGAACTCTTTGGCGCCGACCCGGACCCGGGCCTTCCCTTCAAGGCAGAGCCACTCTTCGTCCCGGCGCCTGTGTCTCTGCAAGCTGAGCCTTCCCCCGGGGCTGATCCTCAGAACCTTTACAGTGATCTTCCCAGACCACTTGCCGACGAGAGTGTAGGAGCCCCAGGGCCTCTCGACCGAACCCAACCGCAGTCCCCTACCGGAGTGCGCCCTTCTTGGCGCCCGCCTTCAGCCGTTCCGCAGAAGTGAACGCGAAAGCCCGTCGGATGAGCGCTTCCTCGTTCCTGCTGAGAATCATCCCCCGCCTCTCCATCATCCTCCGCTGGGTCTCGAGCACAGACTCGAGCAGCAGCTCCACCTTCTTACCAGACCCCGAGTCAAAGAAGGCGAAGTCCGGCACGTCCTCCCCCGCGAGGCCGGCGACATGCGAGCCGGCCCCGACCCACCTCCCCGCGTAGACCAGAGAACCTATCGAAAGCTTCGCCATGTCTCCGACCGCGGGCCCGAGCTTCAGCATCCCCGTGTCAACCCTCTTCCCCCCGGCGTTCAGCCTCACGTTGCCGTAGGTGTTCTTCAGGTTGCTGAAGGTGCACCCCGCCCCCAGGTTGACCCAGGACCCGACGTAGGAATCCCCCACGTACCCATGGTGGGCCTTGTTGGTGAACGGCATTATGACGGAGTTCTCCACCTGTCCCCCCACCTTGCACGACTCGAAGATGGACGTCCCTCCTCCTATCAGGGCTGAAAGTATCTTCGCCTTCGGGCCGATGTAGCATGGGCCCATGACCCTGCTGAAGCTCTCCACTGCGGCCCCGGCCTCGACCACGACCGGGCCCAGCCTCGCGTCCAGGGTGACGTGCCCCTCCACCTCGGCTCCGGCTTCGACGTGGACGTTGGTCATAGAGCCCCTCACTTCCACGCTGCGGGGAAGCTGGAGAGGCTCCTCGAAGTGCCTGGCCTGGTCCGCTATGGCAAGGCCGTTGCTCTGGACGAGGTCCCAGTACCCCCGGAAGAGGGCCTCGGCCTGGGGTGCGACCTTTTCGGCCCGTGTCGCCAGCTTGGCCACGTCGCCCTTCCTGAGGACCCCGGGCCTTGAAGGCGCGGAGTCGGTACGGGCGGCCACCAGGCCTCCCCCCTCGAGGGCGGCGAAGGGAGCGGCCCTGGAGGCCAGCGAGAGGAGCCCCTCATCCGGTCTCGCCCTCGCGTTGACGAAGAAAGCGGGCCCGTGCACCTTCTCGTTGTACGGCTTCCCCGTCGCGTCTTTCGTCACGGCGGAGAGCTCCTGCCTCCCCCAGATCACCACGTCGGTGGCGTTGGGGATCCTCTCCACCAGCGCCTCCAGGAGGCGCTTCGTCCCCCACCTGAGGAGGCTGACGTGCCTCAGGAGGGCCAGGGGGCCGAACCCCGACAGGCTTTCGTCCTCGAAAACGACTACCTTCGTTCCGGAATGCCACCCCGCGCCATGTTCTTCGTGAAGAGGTCGTTGGCGTCCTTGTAGGACTTCCTGTCCCCGATGTCGAGGAAGGTCCCCTCCATCCGGACGGCATAGAGCCTGGCCCCGGCGGCCCTCGCCTCGTTGAACGCCTCGTTCATTTCATACACCTTCCCAGGCCGGATGAACTTCAGGAAGCTCTTCTCCATGACGTAGCACCCGACGTTGATATATCCAGAGATGGTCGGCTTCTCCTTCCATTCGGTCAGCCTCCCTTCCTTGTCTGTCTCCATGAAGCCGTACTTCAGCTCGGTCTGATACTTCATCAGGACCATGGTGGCGGTCGCCTTCTTCTCCTCGTGGTACGCCATGGCCTTGGCGAGGTCGAAGTCCAGGAGCTGGTCACCGTACAGGCAGACGAACCTCCCGTGGACCTTTGCTTCGGCGGCCTTGAGCTGGCCTGCGGTCCCGAGGGGGTGAGGGGAGGTCGCGTAGGATATGTCCATCCCCCATTCGATGCCTTCGCCGAAGTACTCCTGCAGCATCTTGCCGAGATACCCCGTCGACACCACCACGTCGGTGATGCCCCACCGCTTCAGCCACTCGAGCAGGTGCTCCATGATCGGCTTCGGCCCCACCGGGAGCATGGGCTTCGGGAGGAGGAAGGTGTAGGGCCTGAGCCTGGTGCCGAGGCCTCCTGCCAGTATCACCGCCTGGGTCTTACTCTTGCTCAGCCAAGATTCGCCTTGGGGTGAGGCTCGCAATCTCGTCCTTATAGGCCTCATCGGTCCCCGAGAGGATGCAGGGGTCGACGATCAGGCCCTTCACCCCGAGCCCCACCACCTTTGAGATGTCGGACGGCGTGAGCCTCTTCAGGGTCCTCAGAAGCACTGGCTTTGTCGACAGGTTCGCAATGACCCCCAGGGTGGCGTAGTCAAGCACGCTGAAAGGGCCGCCCCGGGCCTGGTGAGGGACGGTCGCGACGTCTATGGCCTCGACCCCGTCGATCTCGGAGAGCTGCCGGACCTGCTCCAGAATGTAGCCTGTCGAGATCGCGGTCACCTTCTTCACCCTGCTGTCGGAGAGGACGAAGGTGGGCATCTGGTGCGCGTACATCTCCACAAAGCCGAAGGCGCTGGACATTATCCGCTCCCAGTACTCTTCGGTGAGCAGCCTCCCCCCTCCGATGAAGATCCCGCAGGGGACCGAGACAGTGGACAGGACGTCGTTGATGTAGGCGTCGTGGAGGTCGTAGCTGCCGAAGTGGTTCGGAGAGGAGCCCTCTTCCCCGTCGATGTTGAGCAGGAGGGCGTCGACCCCACCCTCGACGGCCTGGACGGCATGGGAGGTGCTGTTCTTGGGGAGGCTCGCGATGACCGTATACTCCCTCCCCTGAGGCATGACTTCCAGTGGGCGCCTCAGCTGGCCTACCGATGCCATTCCCGTCTTGAAGCTGACGGTGCGCCTTAGAAGAAAGAAGCTCAAAAGTGGACAACCCTTTGATATGGCCGTTTTAACTAACGGAATGTCGAATCGGGAAGGCCGTTTCGAGCGCGACCTGGAGAAACGACTCGAGGAACTTGGTGGTTTCGAGTCGATGAGGCGCTTCCTTGGGAAATACGGGAACCTGAGGACGAGGCTGGGGTACACCATCGCCCTCGGTCAGTACTTCGGGTGGCTGAAGGCCCAGGGGGTGAAGATGGACCCGGACGAGCTCGTGAAAGACAACCCGAATTGCGTCTTCAGGTCGGAGCCGGTCGACGTCCAGACCAAGAGACGCCATACGGACTGGCTCGACCGCTACGTGAACGGGGTCCTGAAGGGGAGCCGGTCGGACTCCCTCAGGAGGATAACCGCCGCCGTGGTGATGTTCTACAAGCGGAACGATTCTCCGCTCTTCGGCGACTTCCAGGTGTCCATGTCGAAGCCCGTGAAGCCGGCCCCCGCGCTGCCGGCGGACGAGACAAGGAGGGTCCTGAAGGCCATGCCGCTCGCCCAGAGGCTCCCCCTCCTCTGCGTCTGGCGGAGCAGCATGGAGATCAACAGGGTCCTCAGCCTGGCCTGGCAGGACGTCGACCTGACCGCCGCCCCCTCCATGGTCGAGATCTTCGGCCGGAAGGGGCACAGGCGCCCTTACAGCACCTTCCTCGGGCGCGACTCGGTCGAAGGGCTGAAGGCTTGGCGGACCCAGTGGGGGAGGATGAACCGCAGGGAGCCCGAGCCGTCCGACCTCATTTTCATCGGGAAGGGAGGGAAGCCGATGGATGAGATCTGGCTCAACATCCGCTTCAGGGGGACGGCGCTGGCCCTGGCTGCCGGCGGGGCGGTCAAGACCGCGAACCCCCGGAGCTGGCACAGCCACGCCTTGCGGCACAGCTTCAAGACCGAGGCCGAGCACCTGAAGGTGAAGAGCTCGGTGATCGAGTACTGGATGGGGCACACGGGGGGATCGAGGCGGTGTACGACAACAGGGACGAGGTCCACCCGGCGGACTTCGCGCTCGAATACGGGAGGCTCGAGCCCCATCTGTCATTGGACTACACCGAAGCGACCCTGAGGGACGAATACGGCGCCAGGGAGAGGACTATGCTGACGGAGCTCCTTGACCTGAAGCGGAAGGTCGAGGGGTTCGAGGCCCGGTTAGGAGCTCAATCAGCCGGTCGAGGCGTCTCCGAAGGTCCTCCAGCTCCTCCAGGCTGACCTGGACCGTCCCGGCTTCGTTTAATCTCTTTCATCCTCCGGCTCCGGCTCGTCTGAAGTCGGCAGGGGGAAGAAAGGACATGGATCTGTCGACGTATGCCAGCCTGTTGAATTACGCGATCCTCGAGCTGACGAGGGGCACCGTCATACCGCCAGCCGAATACTCGCGCATCTTCAAGGACGCCCGCCCGGTGATCCTCACCGGCGAAAGCGGGTCGGGGAAGACCACCACCATACGGAGCCTCCTGAAACAATACGGGGGAAGCGCCTTCATCCTGGACGTCTCCGACGAATACGGCGAATTTGAAAGGGTCGACCTTGGGCGCCTCTTTTCCCTGAAGTGGACTCGGCCAGGCCAAAGGGTCCGGTTCGTCACCGACCCGAACCCCGACATATCGAAGGTCGAGGCCGCGACGATCTTCCCGAGGCTGGCCTATGAGATGCACGCCGGCAGCTTGAAGGACTGGCTCCTGATATTCGAGGAGGGGCACCGCTTCGGCCAGGACGCGGGGTTGAGGGCCCTCCTGATCGAGGCACGGAAGTTCACCCGGAAGCTGATCCTGGTGACGACGGATTGGAGGCTCTATGAAGGAACGGCAAAGGTCTTCAAGCCGAAGCCCTGGGAGTCAGAAACGACTTTCACGCTCGGTTAAGCACGACATATCTAAATACTGAAAGTGGTTAATGTGTTGATGAAGCGGATTACATCACATCCTGGCGCGCAGGTCGGCTGTCGGTCGAGGGTCGATTCGAACTCCACGGACGGAGGCCATCAGATCGGCAGTTCTCGTTCGCGGGATAGGAAGGGATGAGAAGACTCGACTGGTGAAGGCCGAGGAGCTTCCAGAACCCACGTCACTGGGTGGCCCATACGGTCAGGCCTAGGACCAGGAAGATGACGGTCAGATACGGGCTGGTGAGCTTGAAGAGCGTCCAAGCCGTGCGGTTGTTCTGGGTCAGCGCCAGCTTCGCGCTGTAGGCGAGGACCACGGCGCCCAGGACCGTGGCGGTCAAAGTGTAGAGTATGCTGACGTTGGGAGTGAATAGGAAGATCGCAACCGAGAAGAGGGCCAGGAGTGCACTGGTCCCTGCGACGCAGATAGACGCCACCCTGTCCCCGAAGACGATGGGGAGCATGGGGACCCTGGCGGTCTCGTAGTCGCTCCTGTTGAATATGGCGAGGCTCCAGATGTGCGTGGGTATCCACACTATGACCAGGGCAGACATGTAGATCGCTATGGGGCTCACAGTCCCGGCGACGGCCGAATATCCCACCAGGACAGGCATCCCCCCAGATATCCCACCGAGGATGATGTTCGTCCAACTCTTGCGCTTCGTAAGAAGCGAGTATACGACGACGTTGTCCAGCAACCCCAGGAGCATGAAACCTGCGGAGATGGCGTTGATCAACAGAAGCGGGACCAAGACCGAAAGGACAGCCATGGCCGCCCCGAAGACGAGGGCGTTCCCGGGCTTTATCCTTCCAGCAGGCAGGGCCCTCTTCATCGTCCTCTTCATCATGCCGTCGATGTCCCTGTCGTGGTAGTTTGTGAGCACTTCAGCGCCTGCGCTCCCGAGGATGAGCGCCACGATGCCGGTGACGAACAGGCCTGGGGTGAGAGAGGATCCTGGCGTCTCCTTGAACGCGACGACCATCGCCACGACCCCGGTGAACACAAGGAGGCCCCATATCCTCGGCTTGGTGAGCCTCCAGTAGTCCTCCAGTCGCGTCGCGGACATCAGTGCGAGGCGGATGCGTCATGGATAAAACATTACCGTGCAGGCTGCGTTCACCCGCTCACACCTGCGGCCACATGTAGCAACGCGTATAAAGGACGGACGGTCGCGAACTCAAGTAATGGCCTTCGACGCCGTCCAGCTGATAATCATAGCCGTCATAGCGATAGTGATCTTCCTCTGGGGCCCCCAGAAGATCCCTGAGCTGGCGAGGAGCCTCGGGAGGGCCAAGGGGGAGTTCGACAAGGCGTCCAAGGAGTTCCAGGCCGAGGCGGCGGCTACGGCCTCGCAGCCCACGTCCCCCAAGACGGCTGACCAGGTCCTGATAGAGACGGCCAGGCAGCTCGGAATCCCCACAGAGGGGAAGACGAGGGAGCAGATATCAGCCGAGATCGTCGCAAGGGCAAGGCCCCAATCATAAAATAGCCTCCTCGTTCGGACGGGGACCGGTTGTTCTCTGGCGTATTCCGGTTTTCTGACCACATCGAGGAGCTGCGGCAGAGGCTCAAGGTCGTCGCCTACAGCTTCATCATAATCTTCCTGATTCTCATCCTCTTCCCCGTGAACCCGGCATCGTCCATTCAGAACCCGGGCCAATACCTGAGCCTTGCGTTTCTCAATAACACCGTCATTGCGTCGTTCCTCCATCGGGTCGTCACCGACATCCTGCCGACTCCCTGCCCTGTGGGGCTCCCGCCCACTCCGGGTTGCTGGAGCCTGATCGCGGCCAACGGGCTGGGAGAGGGGATGGAGATCTACTTCATCGCCGCGTTCATCTTGACAATCGCATTCGACATCCCGGTCATCGCCTACGAGACATACAAGTTCATCGACCCTGCGCTCAACGAGAAGGAAAGGTCACTCATCTACCCTTTCGTTCTGTCGTCTTCCGCTCTCTTCGTTGCCGGGCTCCTCTTCGGGTACTACGTGATAGCGAAGTTCCTGATTATCGCGCTGGCGCCGTTCCTGGTGTCCACCCAGATCTCGTTCCAGATAGATGCGTATTCGTTCTATGCGGTGGTGTTCCTCATCGTCGGGGCCACGGGGGTATCGTTCACGAGCCCTGTTTTCGTCTACTCTCTGATTCGGCTCCGGGTCCTTGACCCCGAGCTCTTCACGAAGAACAGGGTTGTGGTCTGGTTCATCATCTGGGTCGTGACCGGCCTCTTCCTCACCCCCGACGGGGGCCCCCTGCTCGACATAGTGATCTTCATCCCCATCGTCGCCATGGTGGAGCTGGCCGTGGCCCTCGGGAAGAGGAGCGTCCGTGGGCTTCCGCCTAAGCTGAAGAAGGGAGGGATGGTCTGCCCGTCCTGTGGCAGGTCCCTCTCCAAGCCCATGCTCTTCTGCGAGAACTGCGGGAAGTCGATCGCCTAGGCCCTCTTCGCCTTGGGGCCCTCCTTGCTCTTTCTCAGGACGACCTCGCCCTCGGTCACGTAGAGGACAATCTCGTCCCCCTCCTTCCAGTCGAACCCCTCGACGATGGGGCGAGGGAGCGTCACTCTGAGGCTGTTCCCCGTCTTTCCAAGGACGACGCGGAAGATCAGCGGCACTGTCCCAGCCAGTTATTACGCAGATAAAAACGTGAATTAGTCAACTTCTAGGACAGCGCAAGTCAAATTGATTCCCTCGTAGTTGATATATTGTCTCGGTAATTACACAGGTGATAACGTGTCCTCCCAGGTTCGGGCCGCAACTACGATGGCCAGGCCGTTCCGATGGGAAGAGCTTGGCATTGAACTTTACGACATGGAGAGGGAGACGAACGACCGATTCTGACGGCAACGACCCCGTCGAAGACGCGCTCGGCGACCTCGTCCGCGCTGCCCAGAACGACCTCGACGGTGTCCCGAGCGTGCAGTCTCCCGAGCCGAGGGACAAGGGTGAACTGGTGGAGAGGGCTGAATTCGTCTCGTTCATCCTGATGGCGCCGGGCTACTGCCTCAGGGACTTCGGTGTGGTGATCGCCGGGACCGAACTCAGGGTCGAGGCCCCCGACTTCGACCTGGTCAGGAGGCTCGGGTGCGCCGTGGAGCCTTCAAGCGTCAGGACCGAGTATCGCAACGGCGTCCTGAGCGTAAGGGTCGCCAAGAAGCCATAGTCGGCCGCGCGGGTTTTAATTAGCGGCGGCGCCATCGAGCATCTGTGACCCTCGTCGACAACAGGCGGGCACTCGCATCCGCCGAAGATTTCGACCCCATCTTCGAGATGGTGAAGGCGGCCACGGAGATGACCCTCGGGAAGCACCGGGCCGGGCTCACCCTCGTCCTCGGGGACATCCCCAACAACGTCGGGGCTTACCACGAGATGGGCTCGAACGCCATAGTGATGAACAGGAACCTCCTCAGGATCGTCGAGAAGGTGTCGCAGACAAGGGTGAGGCGCAACTCGTACGTTTTCATGATCCTCCTCCACGAGTACCTGCACAGCCTGGGGTACACCAGCGACAGCCAGGTGAGGGGTCTCGGGAAAGAGATCGCCGACCGATTCCTTGGGAGGAGGCACCCGGCGGCTGAGATGGCAGTCTATCCCCTCGACCGCTTCTTCCCCGACCTAGGGAAGTTCGCTGCGTTCAGGGACCGGGGGGAGTACCAGACCGTGTCGAAGTTCGACTCCTCCAGCACCACTTACATCGGCTAACCTGGGTTCCGTCAACTCTTCGGGCCGCGCCCAGGGCTGTCAAACCCTGGGCCGCGCCTTCCGAGAAGCTTGCTGGCATCGACTCTGAGGATCGGGGCAGTCGCCGCTCCGTTCCCCTTCACTGCTTCACCTGCCAGCCCTTCCTCCCCGGCCAGATGCTGTTGCGCGCCACCTGGCAGGAGAAGGGAACTGTCGAACCTTGACAGCCCCCTGGTGGACAGGACTAGAGCCGCGTTGACGTCCCTGTCCACCCAGACCTTACAACGCTGACACCAGAGCATCCTCCTGTGCTCCTGGTCTCCCCTTTCGGGTCTGCGGAGCCTCTCCCCGCACGACCAGTGCGTCGAGGAGGAGCCTCTGGTCTCAGCCTTTGTAAGCGGGACGAATGTGATGCCGTTCCATCCGCTCTTGTACTCGAGCTGACGGTAGGCCTTCGCGTAGGGCCAGGAGTTCATCCTGAACCGGAAGTCTGTGCCCTGCCCGTCACCTCTCTGGTACATCTTCCTGATGTTCGTGATGTCTTCCAGGGCGAGCGCGGCCCCGTCTTTCATCGCCAGCTCGATGGCGAAGTTGGTCACGGCATGGAGGAGCTGGCCCGTCCTGTCCCTGGCCCTCTTCCAGTGCTTCGAAGCGACCCTCCTCCTCACCCTGACGTCGTTCCTCCTGAACGAGCCGACCACCTCCCTTGTCGTCTGCCTGATCCTTACTGTCTTCGACAGGTCCACCTGCACCACCCCCTCCCGGTTCCCGAAGGTCAGGTTCTTCTCGTTCCTGTCCACCCCGAAGACCGCTCTGACGGGAGTGGGCTCGACCTCGGCCGAATAGCAGAGGGATATCGAGCCAGAGGTGATGGTGAGGCTCCTCAGCTCCTTCCCCTGGATGGCCTCTCGGGTGTGTCGGTTCAGCACGACGTCGGCATACTCGTTCCTCTTCTCCAGCGGGATGAAGAGCCTCCCCTTCGCTGTCACGAAGAATCCGGAGATTATGCAGACCATCGGCCTCAGAGGCTTCGGGTGGCCGGTCCGGACGCCTCTCTTTGTTGTCTTCTCCCTGCTCTTCAGGACCGCGCACGCCCTGGTGATCACGGCGACCTTGTAACAGGAAGCGAGCTCCATGCCTTTCATCGAGCGGTAGAACCCATTCATCCCCTTCCGACTGGTGATGCTGTTCTCCTTGCCGTAACGCATAGCATTGTATGTCAGAGCGAGGCAGTCACACAGGAGCGAATCGATCCTTAGACCTCGGAACGGCTGGAGGACGCTCCGTGTGGCGCGCAACAACAACACAGTCGGCTTTGATATTTAACGCGCCAGGTGGCCTGGCGGTTCACAGAGGACAGTATAGCCCAGCAACTTTGATGTGGCCCTGCCCTGGAAACTGTAAATACGGCGCTCGGATGCGGCGCCCTCCGAAGGCCTATAGCGACTCTGGAATTCGGCCTGGTTGCTCTCGACATAGTATCGTCCTGGATAAGGATGATACTTGCCCTCGGGCTTAGCGTCCTCTTCGCACTGGCGGTCGGCATCTGGGCCGCCCGGAGCAGGAGGGCTGAGGCGGTCATTCTGCCCCTGCTGGACATATTCCAGTCGATCCCGATCCTTGGTTTCTTCCCGTTCGTGATAGGCGGCATCTACAATGCCCTGCCGAATTTCGCGGGGGCCAATCTGGCGGTGATCGTGCTGATATTCACCAGCATGTCATGGAACATCGCCTTCGGGGTCTACGAGGCGGTGAAAGCCATCCCCCAGGACTACCTTGACCTTCTGAATGTCACGAAGGCCTCCCCCTGGCAGAGGATAAAGTCCCTCTACATCCCGGCCTCGATGAGCCGCATCGCCTACAACACTCAGATTTCCTGGGCGGTAGGCCTCTTCTTCCTTACAGCCAGCGAGATCATAGTGGTCGGTAGTGGGGCTAGGCAGCAGCAGGTCCCCATCCCCTACGGGATAGGGGTCGGCGCAAACGACTTCGCAATCGCCGGGGACTACGCCAACTACGCCCTCCTCATCGCGGGGATTGTCGTCGCGGTCGTCGTGTGGCGCTACGTCTTCCTGAGGGCATTCGCTCTATGGTCAGAGAAGTTCAAGATGATGGAAGAGCCCAGGGAGCAGCACCGGGACCCCATCACCAGGTTCTACTCGTGGGTCAACCACAGGGCGATCTCCAAGCTGTTCCTCCTCGGCCACGACATGGGGGTCAGCCGTTTCACGTCGACGATCTCCAGGTTCGGCCGGGGATTGAAGTACGCGGTCCTCATCTTCCTCGCGCTGTTCGGCCTCCTTCTGTTCAGCGCAGTCACGAGCCACGGCGTCGGGATCGGGAGTCTTCCTACAGCGTCGAAGGTCCTGTCGGTCGAAGGGGAGGTCCTCGTGGCGCTGGGGACCTCCTTCGCGCGCGTCTGGTACGTCTACGCCATCTGCGTCGCCATAGGCCTCCCCATGGGAGTCATCATCTCCCTCAACTTCAGGCTGTACGACACCGTCTCGCCGCTCCTGGAGGTCATCTCATCGATTCCGGCGCCCATCCTCCTCCCCGCGATCCTCGTCATCCCGGTTCTCGGCGGCATCCCAGAGGCGGTGTCCACCCTCGTGATCATCCTGGCCATAATCTGGTATGTCATCTTCAACGTCATGGCGGGGGTCAGGACCCTCCCCGCCGACCTGAAGGACCTCCCCCGCCTCTACAACGCAAGCAGGTGGTCAGCCTGGAGAAACGTATACCTCCCGGGGGCGCTGACCGGCTTCGTGACCGGGTCCATCACGGCCATAGGGGGCGCCTGGAACGCCCTGATCATCTCCGAATATTTCACCGAGACGGTCAACAATAGCACAGTCGTCAAGTCGCAGGTGGCCACGGGCATCGGCAAGCTCATCGACGTCGCGACCAGCAACTCTGACTATCTGACCTTGACCCTGGCCGTCCTTTCCATGACTGTCCTCATCGTGGCATTCAACCTCACCGTCTGGCGCAGGATCTACCATCACGTGACCAGGCGGTATACGTATAACCGGTAGGAGTCGGGAGGCGCAGGGTTGTCTCAGGGCCAGGTCCCCGCCGGGACGACGATCGTGACGGTGGACCACGTGTGTCTGGACTACCACAAGGAGAAGGAGCCCCTCCCGGTGCTTGCGGATGTCTCGCTCACCGCAGTCAAGGACGAGTTCGTCGCGGTCACAGGGCCCTCGGGGTGCGGGAAGTCGACCCTTCTGCGCATCATATCTGGACTCGTGAAGCCTACTTCAGGAGGGGTGAGGGTACTTGACTCGGAGGTCAAGGGACCCAGGGACGACATATCCATGGTCTTCCAGAACTTCGTCCTCCTGCCGTGGAGGACTGCCCTGGAGAACGTGGTCTTCGGCCTGAGCTCCAGGAAGGACCTCACGGACGAGCAGAAACAGGCCAAGGCGACGAGCGCCCTCGAGACTGCCGGGCTGCAGGGGTTCGAGAGCGTCTACCCAGGGGAGCTCTCAGGCGGGATGAAGCAGAGGGTGGGGGTGGCCAGGGCGCTGGCCTCCGACCCGATGGTCATGCTGCTGGACGAACCGTTCAGCTCTCTGGACGACCTCACCGCCGAGAGGCTTCGGAAGGAGATGCACGCCCTCCTGATCAACCCGCAGATGCCCGTGCAGTCGGTGATAATGGTGAGCCACAATGTGGAGGAGATAATAGAGCTGGCAGACAAGGTGGTCGTCCTCTCCCAGAGGCCGGCTCACGTGGTCGGAGAAGTCAGGGTCGAGATGCCGAGGCCGAGGAACAAGAAGTCCGACGAGTTCTTCCAGTGGGTGGACAAGGTGTATTCCCTGCTATCATGACGGGCCTCGACCTGCTTAAATCTGGGGGCGGGGTCGCCCGGGGGACGAGCTAGTTGGCAGAGCCCCGCAGGCCGCTCCCGACTGCGCTCATGATGCCGTCGAACGTCACGGGCGGTCAGGTGATCAGCCTGGTCGAGATAACAGGGAGCATAGGCGGGAAGGTGGACGCGCCGAAGCTCGCCGACGAGCTCGGCGCCAACATCGCCGTACTTCTCGCCATCCTGGACGCGGCCGAGATGCTGGGGCTGGTTAGGTCCGAGAAGGGAGACGTGCACCTCACCGAGCTGGGCCTGAAGTTCCAGAAGACGACCAAGAACAAGCTGAAGACACTGAAGGACAGGATAGGGACCATCGAGCCATTCAGGACGGCCGTCGAGCTGGCGTCGCGGGGGAAACCCGTCGCCGTCTCGCAGGTCGCAGACACCCTCAGCGAGATGGGGCTGAGATGGCACTACCAGCCGGAGATGAACGAGGCGCTGATACGCACGCTCCTGATACACTGGGCCATCTACGCCGGGCTCCTGAAATACGACGGGAAATCCCGGAAGTTCCAGAAGGCCTAGCCAGACCCGAAGGAATGGACCGCTCCCCCGTTCACCACGGTCGCAAGCACCCCCACCTTCCTCAGCAGAGCAGGGTGCATCCCTTCCACGTCGCTGTCGAGGAGGGTCAGGTTGGCCGGTGCCCCCTCGACCAGGGGCGCCTCGTCGAAGCCGTTCGATGCCGCGTTCGAGGTGTAGAGCGCGACAGCCTCGTCAAGGCCGAGGGACTCCTCCGGGACCATCCCCCCCCTGGTCATGGCAGCCCAGATCCCGAGGACCGGGCTGAGGGACTCCACTGGAGAGTCTGAAGCCCCGGAAAGGACGATCCCTTCCTCGAGCATGGACCTGGAGGGGTAGTAGTCCCTGATCCTCTCCTCGCCGAGGCGGTCCACGGCCCAGGCGTCTGAGGTGACGAACAGGGGCTGGGCGGCGACCCTGATCCCATGCTTGACCATCTTGGACCGCAGGTCCTTCGGAAGGAGACCGGCGTGCTCTACCCTATGCCTCCTGGGGTTCGTCCCCCCGGCGACAGTGGAGAGCGCCTCGATCGCCTGTTCTATCGCCCTGTCCCCGATGGCGTGCACGATGGCCTGGAGCCCCTCGGAGTCGACCCTTCCGACGGCTTCGGTCAGCTCTTCCAGGCTGAACCGGAGGATGCCGGAGTTGGGGGGGTCGTCCGAGTACGGCTCCCGGAGGGCAGCTGTCCTCGCTCCGAGGGAGCCGTCGGCGAAGAGCTTCACCCCGTTGATCCTCAACCTGTCCCCCCTGAACCTCGCGAGTATCCCTTCTGACTTTGCAAAGTCGATGGCGCCAGGTGGGATGTAGACCCTGTAGCGGAGCGAAAGCGAGCCAGCCGCGTCGAGCTGGGCCAGGGCTGTGAGCTCTTCGCGGTACCCTTCCGGAGAGACGACGCAATGGAGCGTCGCGAGGCCCAGCCGGGAGGCTTCGGCTTCCACCGCCTGAAGGTCCGCCCCCGACCGCTCTGGGGTGCGGGGGACCTTCCCGAGCGCCTCGGTCATGGCTGTCTCCTTAACGATGCCGGTCAGGCTCCCGTCCGCGCCTCGTTCGTACTCCTCTCCCGTCCGCGCCTCGAACCCGAGGTCCCCCATGGCCCTGCTGTTGAGGAGGGCTACGTGCCCGCAAACCCGGGAAAGCGCCACCGGGTTGGCGGGGCAGATGTCGTCTATGTCGGCCCTCGCGGGTATCCGCCGGTCGGGGAACTCCTCCTGGTTCCACCCCATCCCGACCACCCAGTCGCCGGGCCTTGACCTCGAGACCGCTGCCTGGAGTCTCATCCTGAGACCCGCCAGGTTGCTGACCCCCCTCAGGTCCACGTTCCGCTTCAGCCACCCGTATTCGAAAGGGTGACAATGGGAGTCGGTCAACCCTGGGAGCAGGGTCCCGCCGCTTGCTTCTATCACTCCCGCGTCCCCGGGGGCACCGAGGTCGCCCCCCCTCGAGATCCTGACGATCTTCCCTCCTTCGCAGTAGACCGAGCTCGGTGCCCCCCCGATGACGCAGTCCCTGATCAGCAGCCCTGTCATCGCGCCGCCCTCCTCGCGAACTCGGCCGAAGGCCTCCCCGACCTCGAGAGGGCCAGCTCCTCGAAGTCGCCGGGCGCATCGACGTCGAACATCAGTCCAGGCTCCGTGCAGACCCGGACCGGAAGCCCCTCACGGGCAGCGCCCGAGAGATGGTTCCAGAAGCTGTCCCTGTCGTAGCTCAGAGACAGACGGGCCGACCTGGGGAACATCAGGGCGTTGGTCCCGTCGAACGCCTTTGAAGGAGCGATCGTCAGCCCCCTTCCGTCCGCCGCGCTCCCCACCAGGTGCAGCAGTTCTGAGCGCTTCAACAGGGGGAGGTCCGCTGGGATCACCAGCACCGAACCGGCCCCAGGGACCACTCCCAGTCCTCTTGCGACGGCCGCGTTGACTCCCATGTCCCGCGGCTCTTCCACGGTCTGCGAGCCGATGCGAGAGGCCAGGGCGAGCATGTCCGCGTCTGGAGAGACGACATAGGAGGACCGAAGCAGGCCGGCGCTCCCGACCACGCGCAGCAGGTCAGCCAGCAGAAGCCTGGCGAACTCCTCCCTCTCCGACATCTCCAATAGGCCGGAGAGCCTCGACTTCCTCCCCGCAGACTTCACAGGTATGATTACAGCGAGGGCGCTCAGAGCTCCAACAACTCCCTGGCCAACCTGAGCTCGTCCCTGGGCCCCTTCATCAGGGTGTCTGTCGCAGCGCACCGGATGCCCAGAGATTCGATCGAAGGCCCCATGGCAGAATCGTGTTCCGAGATGAGCATCCCGTCGAGGAACTTCGAGTAGAGCCTCGCGATGCCGACGGAGTCGGGTCTCGACCCCACCGCCCTCAGGAGCTTCCCTGCGGGCCCGCTGTATGGCGCACCCCCTGCCATGGGCGAGAGGGCGACGACGCGCGCCCGAGAGCTCGACAGGAGGGGGGGAAAGCCGGTGACGGCGAGCATGGGGCCGAGGCTGGTCACCGGGTTGGCAGGGCAGAGGACTATCCTGTCTGCCGCCATGATCGCCGACGCTGCCTGGGGGGTGACCTTGGCCCTGCGGGCTCCCACGTAGCTGACCCCTGTCACCCTGGGCCTCCCCCCTTCCCTCACCCAGAACTCCTGCAGGTGCAGCTCCCCCTTCGGTGTCGAGATCCGGGTCTCCACATCAGAGTCTGTGACCGGGAGGACCCTGCTCCTGACCCCGAGCCGCCTTCGGACCCTGTCGGCCGCCTGAGTGAGAGTCGCGCCGCCGTGGAGCATCTGTGTCCGGACCAGGGAGGTGGCGAGGTCGAGGTCCCCCAGCCTGAACCAGGTCTCTGCACCGAGGCCGCGCACCCTTTCGAGGACAGTGAAGGCGTCCCCAGCTATCCCCCACCCCTTCGCAGGGTCGGCCACTCCAGCGAGGGAGTAGGTCGCGATGTCGATGTCGGGACAGACATAGACGCCGTAGGCCCAGAAGTCATCCCCCACGTTCACCACCGCCGTCAGTTCGACGGGGAGCCTCTGGAGGCCACGGAGGAGCTTCGCAGACCCGGTTCCGCCTGCCAGGGCCACGACCTTCACATTCTCACCTGAAGAGGTCCCTTTCGCTGGGCATGATCATCGACCTGACCCCGGCGTCCCCCCTGACGTACTCCACGCCCCGCACCACGGCTGCGGGGATCCCCGTGAGCTTCCCGGTGGCCAGCTCGGCCGCCCCCGCGACTTCGTCCACCACCGAAGGCTCGGTCACCCTGAGCTCGTACCCGAACCTGTCTCGCCTCCCCGCGTAGGGGACCAGGGGAGCGATCCCCGAGCACCCCAGGGCAACGTCGGTCTGCCCCGTCCGCCAGGGGCGTCCGAAGGTGTCTGTGATCACCACCGCGAGCTCCTTCCCCGACCTCCTCTCGAGTTCCTTTCTCAGCTTCCTGGCGCTCCTGTCAGGGTCGGCTGGAAGGAGCGCGACCTGCCCCTTCCCCACGTTGGACTGGTCTATGCCTGAGTTCGCACAGACGAACCCCTGCCTGGTCTCGGTGATGATGACACCGTGTCCTGCCCTCACGACTCTGACTGCCTCGCGCAGGATGAGCTCGACGAGCCTCGGGTCCTTCCCCTGTGCCCTGGCGAGGTCTCTTGCCCTCTTCCCCGGGGAGACGTCATCCAAGCTCACGACGCGCCCCTCTGCCTTTGACACCACCTTCTGCTTCAGCACGACCACGTCCCCGTCATGAAGCTGAACCTCGTTGTCCCGCAGGGAGGCGAGGACCAGCAAGGCGAGGGAGGTCCCTGCCTTCACCTCAGGGATGCCTAGAAGAGGGATTACCTCGATCCTTCCCAATCCGGCGGATGCCTCTCTCAGGGGAACGATAAAGCCTACCTTGGGACTACAATTTTAACCCCCCCTGCGCGACATCAGTTCAGGTTGGTTTCGGAATCGGACGTCATGAAGGCGCTCGCCGAGGTGAAGGACCCTGAGCTTGGGAAGGACGTGGTGTCGCTGCGCATGATCGAGGGGGTGAAGGTGCAGGGAGGGAAGGTGTCGTTCACCCTGAACCTCACGACCCCCGCCTGCCCGCTGAGGACGCGCCTCGAGGAGGCGGCGAAGGGCGCCGTGGCCGCGCTCCCCGGGGTGAAGGAGGTGGAGATGAAGACTGGCTCGGTCGTCTACGCCACCAGGGACTACGCCGACGCCGAGCTGCTCAAGGGGGTCAGGAACATCATAGCGGTCGCCAGCGGGAAGGGGGGGGTCGGAAAGTCGACCATAGCTGTCAACCTCGCGGTCGCCCTCGCCGCGTCAGGGGCCAAGGTCGGGATCCTGGACGCCGACGTCTACGGCCCCAACATCCCCCTGATGATGGGGGTGAAGGGCGCTCCTGAAGTGAAGGGGGAGACCATCATACCTCCTGTCGCTCACGGGGTGAAGGTGGCGTCCCTCGGCTTCTTCTATGACGAAGAGACCCCCGTGATCTGGAGGGGCCCCCTCGTTGCAGGTGCAGTCAGACAGCTGCTGACCCAGGTTGATTGGGGGGAGCTGGACTACCTGATAGCGGATCTTCCGCCGGGCTGTCTTCCGGCGGGAACGAGTGTCACGATGGCGGACAATTCGCCAAGACCCATCGAGAAGGTAGAAGTGGGCGAGTTCGTGTTAAGCTACGACGGGAAGCGTCTTACTCCGCGTCGGGTCCTGGGAGTAATCCCGCAGGGAAATCAGGAGGTCTTCAGGCTGCGGACCGCGAACCGCGAAATAGTCGCAAGCGCGAACCACCCGTTCCTGAAATATTCCTTTACCAATGCGTGGGTGAGGCTGGACGACCTGAAGGTCGGGGACCGCATAATCGTGCCGAACTGTATCGAAGGAGGGCGGCCTTTGCGGCTACCTGGGATCGAATCTGACCAGAGGTTCATTCGCCTGCCAGCCGAGTCGTCGGTTGACTTTATGCGCATCGTTGGCCATTTCGTAGGCGACGGCTTCCTGAAGCGCCAGAAGGGAAGGCCGAAGCCGGTCGGCCTGCGGATCTGTGAGCCCCGAGGGAGCAAATTCAGGAAGACCTACGAAGACCTCTACAGGAAGGTGTTCGGCTGCCGCATGTTCGAAGACAATGGGGGACAGAAGTTCGCCATAGCCTCGGTACCGCTCGCCGAGCTATTCGCGGCCCTTGACCTCGACCACAAAGCCGGGCAGAAATCGGTGCCTCGTTGGGTATTCTCGCTCCCTCTGGACCAGAGACTCGCGTTCATCCAAGGTTACTCCGAGGCCGATTCGAACATCAGGCATCGCGAGTCCACCAAGACGCTCCCGGACTGGAGAGGACTGCAACAGGTGGTGACCATCGTCCAGGACACGGTAGTCGTGGAGAGTTCGAATGCGATGCTGGTGAACAGGCTGCACGAGCTATGCATCATCAGCGGTGTCAGGTCATCCCTAGTGAAATCACGCGTCCGCAGCGACCAAAGGCTCCCTGAAGGCAGGAGGAAACCAGACTTCACCAGCCACTTGTTCCAGTTCTCGCTTAAGCACGATCAGAGGCCTTTCAAGCTCTCAAGGATACGAGCCATCGAGCCGCTGGGGCCGATGAAGACGTACGACCTTCAGGTCGACCAGCACCACAACTTCGTAGCGAACTCGATCCTCGTCCATAATACGGGAGATTCCTCTCTGACCCTCGCACAGACCGTTCCTCTCGGCGGGGTGATAATCGTGACAACGCCCCAGGAAGCAGCACTCAACATCGCGGCGAAGGCCCTGGCCATGTTCAAGAGGCTGAACGCCCCCATCCTGGGGGTCGTGGAGAACATGAGCTACTTCGCCTGTCCGAGCTGCGGGGAGAGGACCTACATCTTCTCGAGCGGGGGCGGGAAGAAGATAGCGGCCGAGAGAGAGGTGGAGTTCCTCGGCGAGATACCCATCGGGGTCGCGGTGAGGGAGCAGTCGGACAGGGGGGTCCCGGTGGTGGCCGCCAAGCCCGACTCCCCTGAATCGGCGGTCTACAAGGACCTGGCGTTCAGGGTTGCGGGGATGCTCAGCATCGTGGCTTTCACGAAGATGAAGAAATGAGCAGGGACGACGACACGCTCCTGCGCGACTCCGCGAAGAAGAGGAAGGCCCGGCGAAGGAGGCGAGGGCCCTACAGGAAGGCCTGGTCTCCCAGGTAGGTTCAGCGCGCGGCCACTGCCTCTATCTCCACCCTCGCGCCCAACGGAAGCGCGGCAACCTGGACGGTCGAACGGGCGGGGTAGGGGGGAGCGAAGTGTTTGGCATACTCCCCGTTCATCAGGGCGAATTCCCCCAGGTCCGCCATGAAGACGGTCGTCTTGACCACGTCCTTCAGCCCGAGTCCAGACGCGGAGAGGATCGCTTCGAGGTTCGAAAGCGCCCTTGCAGTCTGTGCCACGATCCCTACCGCCAGTCTCCCGGTCGAGGGGTCTATGCCTGCCTGGCCTGCGCAGAACACAGCCCCGGCATCAATCGCCTGTGAATATGGGCCGATGGGGAGGGGAGCGGACTTGGACCTTACTTCTGACTTCATTGGGCCAGGCGGACACCCGGGGGGTTAAATCGGTTGTTGTAGGTTCAGGGCTTCAGCACCCTCAGGAGTCCCGGGTAGACGTCCTCGTCCCTGGAGTACTCGACCGTCTCCTTCCGATCCATATGAGAAAGCATCCGGGAGACCACCAGTCCCGTCTTCTCGACCAGGATTATCCTCCGTCCTGCCTTGTAGGCCGCCATTATCTCCATCCCCACCCCCACGCTGGGCTCTGTGACGTCAGCCACCAGGATGTCACACCCTTCAGCCCCCTCGGTGTCTCGCCTGAAGACGTTCACGATGGAGGGGTCTGAGTGCTCGATCGGCCCGAGGACCCAGGGCGAGGACACTTCGTAGCCTGATTCTCTTATCGCCCTGGCCATCAGCTTGGCTCTGGCAAGGGCTCGGTTCTTGATCATGGGGACTGAGAGATAGACCTTCAACGGCCAGGGGCGTCGGAGGATGGGGTTTATCCCTATCGTGCGATTTGGGCCCTGCGAGCCGCCTGCTTCAGCCTGGGGTGGCTGCACTTCTCCGGGCTATGGGCATAGCAGAAGCTTTCACCACACACATGACAGGTGAAATGGAAGCCCACAGCCAGCTTCCTGCCGCAGACCCCGCAGATGGGCGCCGCAGCCTGTTCGGTGCTGGTGTACATGCCCTCGACCACCGAAAGTACGAATGGCGCCCTCCCATTTAAGGAAATGCATTATATTCTCAGTCAATATTGTGGGGGTTGTGTGAAAGTGACATTCACTTTCCACCCTAGGCTATGTGAATCAAGACCGTCCGGAGGTTCACCTCTTGTACCCTATCTTCCGGAGGAACTCCTGCCGCTCTTTCCTGTCCTCGGGACCCTCCATCCCCTTAGGGGAGACGCCGTCCACCACCCCCAGGACCCCCCGGCCGTTCCCCGTGTCTGCGACCACGATGGTGACCGGGTTCGAGGTGGCGCAGTAGACGCAGGCGACCTCTTCTACCGCCTTTATCCTGTTCATGACGTTGATCGGGAAGGCGCCGCCGAGGACGACGACGAAGACGTGTCCGGCTCCGATGCGGGAGGCGTGGTCTCCCGCCAGCTTCTCGAGGGCGGGGTCGGACCCCTCTGTCCGGACGAGCGCCTTCCCCGACGCTTCGCAGAAAGCGAGCCCGAACTTCAGCCCCGGCATGGATGTGGCCAGCGCCTCGTAGAGGTCTTCCACCGTCTTGATGAAGTGGGCCTGGCCTACTATGAGCTGGTCCCCCTCCGGGACGCTCAGCTCGACCTCCGAGGTCTTCAAGGGCAGGGAGCTGCCCCGCCGCAGTCAAATCCTTTGCCGTGCCGCCTCCCCTCTCCCCTGGGGGGAGCCGCCAGGGACCTGGGCGCGTTATAAGCACGGGCAGACCTATCCTTCAGATGCCGAGAGTCTGGCAGCTTTTCGGGAAGAAGGGGAAGTCTGACGAAGGGGGCGCGCCTTCGCCTTCACCACCGCCCGTCCCTCCCTCCGAGGAGATATCCGGGGTCCTCGACACCTACAGGATCCCGGCAGGGGGGAGCCCAGACTCGTCGGCACAGGTGTTCGTGGTCGACAATGACGGGCAGGGGAGGTACCTGGTCCGTCCCCCGGAGCTGAGCCCCGAAGAGTCGCGGGCGCTGGGCCTGCTGCGAGCGAACCTGCTGGATTCGATCCCGGTTGAAGCGACCGGAGAGAGCGGAGAGGTGGTCTCCGACTACGTCCTCAGGTCGGCCGAAGGGCTTGGCATCGGAGGGACGGTGGACGAGTCTCATGAGAAGCTCCTCTACTACCTGATGAGGGAACTCTCGGGGTTCTGGGAGGTCGACCCTCTGATGAACGACGACTCCCTCGAGGAGATCTCTGTGTGCAGGCACGACCGCCCCGTCAGGGTCCTGCACCGGGACTTCAGCCAGTACATGTTCATGGAGACAGACGTCGTCTACCCCTCAGAGGACCGGCTGCAGGCCTTCGTGAGGAGGCTCGCCCAGCTGGGGGGGACCACCGTGTCCCTGGCACAGCCGTCCCTCGAGGTGACTCTCCACGGCGCCTCCGACAGGAGGGTTACTGCAACCCTCGGAGACGAGATCTCCAGGCCTGGCTCCACCTACGCCATCAGGAAGCAGAGGGAGAGCCCGATCACGCTCACACAGCTCGCCTCCCCGGAGCGCGCCCGCTGGCCCCCGCCTGGGTCCCGGGAGGCCCCCGTGACCGAGCCTCCCTACGACGAGGTGCATTCTCACAAGACACTGTCAGCGCTCATGGCCGCGTACTTCTGGCTGCTCCTGGAGCGGACCACCAACGTCCTGATCGCTGGAGACCCAAATTCGGGGAAGACCACCCTGATGAACGCGATCCTGGCCCTCGCGGACCCGAAGTGCAAGATAGTCACCGCAGAAGACGTCCTCGAGATAAGCCTCCCTGACCACCTTCACTGGCAGAGGCTCAAGACGAGGTCGCACAGGGCCGGCCTTTCTCCGGCCTCGGGGAGGTACGAGTACGGCCTCTCCGACCTCCTGAAGCTCGCCCTTAGGCTCTCCCCCACCATACTCAGCCTCGGGGAGATGAGAGGGGAGGAGTCGGAGACGCTGGCTGCGGCCATCACCCTCGGCTTCTCAACCATGACCACGATACACGCAGAAAGCGCAGAGCGGTGCCTGCAGAGGCTCACCACCCCGCCCATGCGCTTCTCCCAGGGGCACCTCCGCGACATCACGGCCATAGCCACCATGCGGAAGGTCGTGCTTCAGGACGGGAGGGTGGTCAGGAGGGTCGTCAGCGTCGACGAAGTCAAGCCCGACGGTGGCGAAGGGCACGAAGTCGTCAACGTGTTCCGATACGACCCTTCGAGCGACTCATTCGCACCCACCACCCCCGCCGAAGTCCTCGACAGGTCGTTCAGGCTCAACGAAATCGGTGAGGGCTTCGGGTGGTCCCCGGCTGCGGTGCAGGGGAGCCTGGCAAGCAGAGCCGCCCGGATATCAGGGAGGATCGCAGATGGGGAGCTCACCCCCCGGGCGCTCTCGAAGATGGTGAAGGACTTCGCCGCCGAGGGGTCAGGGCGGAAGGGAGGACCAGGTTGGGAGAAGGGGTAGGGAGGAGCCCCGTCGGGCTCCTCATGGGAGCCGGCCCGGTGCAGAGAATCGTGGATGCCCGTTCGACGAGGTTCGCGGAGCTGCTGAAGCGGTCGGGGACTGTTGGGAACCCTGCAGAGGCCGCTGCCGCTTCGGTGAGGAGAGCTCTGCTGTCGGCCCTGGTCGCAGTGCCGGCCGCCTGCCTGCTCGGAGCCCTGTTCTCCCCCTGGCTCCTCGTCCCGGCCCTGGCCCCTTTGGCCTTCGTCCTGGGGCCAGAGCTGAGGCTGCGGGACCTGGTGGCGCAACGGAAGGAGGGGGTCGAGAGGGAACTCCCTTTCTTCGCGACCATGGTCAGCGTCTTAGGGGGTGCCGGCGTCCCCCTCTACTCCGTGTTGAGGGAGCTGGCAGGAGAGGAGGCATTCGCGTGGCTCGGCAAGGAGGCGAGGCTGGTGAAGAGGGACGTGGATGTGCTCGGGATGAACCCCTACGAGTCGTTCGAGAGGCTCGCGGAGACCCACCCCTCCAGGAGGTTCGCCGACTTCCTCCTCGGCTACACGAGCAAGGCGCGCAGCGGAGGGGACGTCCCGTTCTACCTGGTCGAGGAGAGCGGCGGACTCCTGGCCGACCTCGAGGACGGGTGGACGAGGTACGTGGCCAGGGTCGGCATAGTCGGGAGCATGATGATCACTGTCTTTGGAATAGTCCCCCTCCTCCTGATGGTCGTGGGGGTCTTCTCGCCCGGGGTCTCTATAGTGGGGCTCTTGGTGTTCACAGGGGTCGGCGTGCCAGCGTTCACGGTCGCGCTCCTATTCATGACCGGGAGGATGCAACCCGCTCGCGAAGAAGGGGTCCGGGGGAGGGCCGCGGCGGCCATGGCGCTGGCGCTCCCTGCAGCCCTGACAGGGGTCCTGACGAAGCTGGCCTGGGTGGGGGTCGCGTCAGCACTCCTCGCTTTCTTCGTGCTCTACGGGGCGTCTGTCAGGGAGCAACTTTCAGAGACCAGGGGAGTGGACGAGGGGCTCGCCCGGTTCCTCCGGGACCTCCTCGAATACAAGAGGCAGGAATACGACCTCTCGAAGGCCGTGGTGGCCCTTGAAGCACGTGGCCGCTACAACCCCCATTTCAGCCGTCTGCTCGCCAGGGTCGCGGCCCAGCTCAGGGCGGGAGTGCCGCTGGACGAGGTCAGGGTGGAGTGCAGGAGCAGCCTCGGGAAGACGACCTTCCTCCTGCTCGGGCAGATGAGCCGCTCGGGGGGAGGCACTGTCGACACGGTCTATCAGATGTCGAGCTTCGCAGGGAAGCTGACAGGGATGCGGCAGAAGGCAGGCACGGAGATGAAGCCGTACCTGGTCCTTTCATACGTCTCGCCGCTGCTCCTGGCCTTCGGGGTCACCTTCGTCCAGGGGGTGCTGACCTCGTTCAGCGGGAGGGTAGCCCCTGGGTTCTCTGCGCTACGCGTGAGCGGGATTCAGCTCGGCACCGTCCCCCCCGGGCTTCCGCAGGTCTCCGACCTCCTGATAGTCGTGTCCGCCGCGTCCCTGGGCCTCATTGGCGCGAAGATATCAGACCTGACCGTCAAGAACACCCTGAGGGCGTCACTTAACGTCGCCCTCGCGGTGGCGGCTGTCGGGCTCATGGCTGCGCTCGGACCACATTCGCTGACCGGTGCCCTGTAGACGCATTCCTCAGGGTTGGGCGTTAAAAGGGATGGAGGGGTCCTCTGGTGATGAAGACCAACAGACGTCGCAACGGCATCTCTCAGAGCATGGACCTTTTCATCATCATCGCCGCCGTTCTCGGGGTCGGAGGCATAGTGAGCGCCTCCGTCTACAGCCTGGTCAACAGCGCCACTGCGAACACCAGCATCGCTGTCGTCGGCGCGTCGTTCAGGGCAGGGGCTCCGTCGGCGATATCAGTCTCGGTGAAGAACGACGGCGGAACTCCAATCGACTGCAGCGGGACCTCCTGCGAGGTGGTGGTGGCGGGGACCAGCGTGACATCCCCCGCGTGCTCCGGCTCATGCCTGGTGTCAGGGGGGCACCTGAACTGGACCCTCGGCGGGAGCGCTGGCCCGCTCACCTTCTACGCGACAGGCCCTCTCTCACCAGGAGAGGAGACATCCTTCGTCGTCAACGGCCCCATGGGCGGGAGCGGCACGTTCTGGTCAGCGGGGGAACCCGTCACCCTGAACGTCCTCTTCGGCTCTGCGTCAGCCCAGATCACAGTGGTCTCCCAGTAGGAGGGCCCGGTCACGGCCCTCCATCCGTTTTCTCCAAGGACCCGGTCACGGAGAGGAGTGAGCGAACTCTACGCCTCGATGCTCATGCTGGGCGTCACCCTTTCCCTCGGGAGCGTCATTGTGGGTGCGGCGGTGGGGAGCTTCGGCCAGGCTGAGGGGGGTGCGGCGCTGGGGGCCTCTGTCCAGGAGTCTGCCTCGGGGACACAGCTCAGCCTCGCCTATGCGGCAGTGGCCCCCCTGGCATCCTGCCCTGGCTACCAGGGGACGAAGGAGGGGACGGCGCTGACCGTGTCCCTCTTCGACTACGGGACCCTCCCCTTCACGCCAGCGCAGTTCATGGTGAACTCGACGGTCTACGGGGGGAGCTACCCTCCCCTCGCGCCTGGCGCCATGGGCCAGTTCGTGGTCGACCTTGGCTCGTGCTCGCACACCGGAGGCCTGACTGTGGTCGCAACCGACGTGGCAGGAGACGAGGTGCAGGTTGAGCCCTAGAGAGAGGGGGGCCATCGCTGCGTACCTGGAGGTGTTCATCCTCATCGCCCTGGCGACAGGAGGTTCGGCTGCGGTGTTCGAAGCGGCCCTGAACTCGGCCGCCTCCGCCCAGGGGCCCGCCGTCTCGGTGACCGGCGCAAGCATCCGCCAGGGGGAGTACTTCGCCTTCGAAAGCCTCGAGGTCTACAATGCAGGGAGCGCTCCGCTCAGCTCGTTCGTCGTCTCGACCGGAGGGGTCCCGGCCGCCGCTTCCTACTGCTATTCTCTCTACGACCCGGCGGAGAGATCGGTCGTCGCGTCTACGTGTCCGGCCATGGTCCCGAACCCGACCTCGGTGACGGTCTCTGCGACTCTCGCCGCCGGGAAGGGGGTGCTTGTGGAGCTCACCATCGCGGGCCGCCCCTTCTTGATGGGGTCGGTCAGCGCTGTCACGGTGACGGCCTCGGACGGCGCCCAGGAGACCCTCGGAGTGGAGGTCGTGCCTGCCTAGCTTGAGGCGCGTCTGATGAGGTGCTACGCCGGGCGGAGAGGGATTGCGTCGGTCATCGGGACCATGTTCTTCGTGGTCGTGTTCATGCTCGCCCTCGGGGCGATGGCCTACGAGTCAGGCCTCCAGGCCCAGACGGCACAGGTCGAGGCGCAGGCGCAGGCCCTCTCGTCAAGGAGGGGAGAAGAGTCGCTCGGGTTCGGCGGGGGACCCGGGGGGCTCATGGCAGTGAACGAAGGCCCCTCGACCCTCGCTGTGGAGTATGTCGTCCTGAGGTTCCCCAACGGGACCGTGTACCCTCTGGCGACGTCGGTTTCGATCCCGACGTCGGGGATGGCGGAGGTGGAAGGGATGGTCCCCTCGGGGGTCTGCACCCCAGGGGGGGCGACCTGCCTATCAAAGTACGACCAGATAGTGCAAGGGGACCCGCCTGGGAGCTCGGTGGGGCTGGTCACCTCGCTCGGGAACTCCTTCTGGTACACCCGCTCGCCACCCCCGGGGCAGTCCCTCGTCTCCTGGGTCAGGGCCGACGTCAGCACCAGCGGAAAAGACGTGTACACCTCCACCACCCTGGCCGTGACGCTCTCCGCGGGGACGACCTACGTCTTCACCGCCTACCTCGCCGTTGAACCCTTGACCGGCATAGAGAGCTACGACTTCGAGGTCCACGCCCTGCCGCAGGGGGCTTCCCTGGTCATAGCCTGCGCGCCCCTTTCGTATCCCGAGGGTGGGGGCAACCAGCCCACCAACTGCGTGGGTTCGACGGGAGCCCCCGTGGCCGTCCAACCGGGGTTCGATTTCGGGGTCGCCCCCCCGGTGTTCGAGACCCCTGGGGTGTTCGGCACGGTGAAGATGGGGGCCACCGCGGGGGTCCTGCAGCTGGACTTCGCCTGCACCGCCAACTGCGGGGCCGTGAGCATCAAGGCAGGGTCGTATATGACGGCTGAGCCCCAGGGATGAAGGCGCCGGCATTCACCTGGTCTGCGGCTTGAGCTCGAGCGCGTCCTGGAAGAAGCGCCTGGTGATCCCCGTGGCCGGGGTGTCGATGGGGTCCACGCTGACCACCACCGGAAGGTTCCTCACGGCGTGGCCGAGTAAGAGGCACATCCTCGGCGGGAGGGTCCGCACGATGGCCTTCACCGTGTCGGCGTCCGCCATCGAGGCCTGAGAGACCAGGTTGAGGTCAGCGTCGTTGCTGAAGTTGTAGAGGAAGACGTTGTCCACCTGGCGGTATATCTTCTGGTCGATGGCGTCGGGCTGGTTGGTGACGAAGACTGTGAAGACGCCGAAGTGCCTCATCCTCGTTATCAGGTCCTCCCAGTAGGTGTCCCTAAGGTACAGGTGGGCCTCTTCCGCGAACAGGAAGACGGGGGGTATCTTGCGCCGCTCCAGGAGCTCCACCAGCTTCGAGAGCATGAGCTCGACCACCATCCTCCTGTTCAGGGGGGAGACTCCGCTCAGCGAGACTACGAGGGCGCCTCCGGAGCTGTTCAGCGCGAAGAAGTCCTGGAGGTCGAACTGGTGGTGGGGAGAGTCGGTGAAGAGGCCGCAGGACGCCAGGGTGTGGTACCTGGCGAAGAGGGCGTCACGCACGAACTCGTTGCACCTCCACTGCTGTATCGCAGCCTCGAGGGACGCCAGCGAGAGCTCGTCTCTGCTGTCAAGCTGCTCCCAGATCTTTACGAACTCCCTCAGGGATGTCCCGGGCATCTCCAGGGAGTGCGATAGGAGGTTGCTGATGGGCCTCAGCCCCACGGACGCGAGGGAGAACTTCAGGTCCCTTCCGGGGCGCAGAGCCTTGACCTTCTCCCCGTCCCCGGTGTCGGACCCGTCCTCGCGCCGGGCAACCGTGCCGTATTCGTCGTTCAGGTCGAAGACGACGGAGTACGCCCCGTTGGCCAGGAGCCCCCTCAGCAGTATCTTGGACAGGTGCGACTTGCCAGACTCTTTCCGCCCGGTGATCACCGTTATCCTGCCGTCCAGCGCTTCTGCGGGTATGCCGAAGGCCGACTCCCCGTCGACGGTGCCGATGCGGATGTCCCTTATCCCCAGCGGGGCGACCGCGCCCCCCAGGTCCTCGACCATGAGCCGCCTCACCGTGGAGCTCGTCCTCGAGGGCATCCAGTTGGCGCGGGAAGTCAGGGTCCCTCCGGATATGGTCCCTCTGGCCTTGCAGAGCAGGAGTCTCATGTCGCGTATCAGCGTCGAGATCGTCGCCAGGTCCGTGGGGTCCGAAGTGACGCCGGGGGCGGACGCCGAGAGGACCTCCTCCCTTGCTATCTCCTCCTCGATCCCCTCGACGTCGAGGTACCTCTCGTCATACACCTGGAGGACCAGGCTCCTATCGAGCTCCGAAGCCACAAGATAGTCCCCGACCATCACCCGTTCTCTTGGAGAGGCGACCACCAGTATGTCGTCAGACTCCTTCTTGAGGATCTTCATCCTAGGCGCCCCCCTTGAAACTCCCGAGGGCTATCTTCCTCAGGGGAAAGGCGTGGAGCTGCCGTACCCTGAAGCGCTTGGCCACCAACGCCTTCAAGGCCTGGTCGTCCGCCCTCGAGAATATCGAGAGGTGATGGGCTACCTTCAGCGAGTCTGGGTATCCTGAGGCGAATGCGTCGTTCCAGAGTATCCTCCCGAGGGTAGTCTCCGTGGGCTCCGGGGCTGCCACG
This sequence comes from archaeon, assembly GCA_021788415.1. Next base: position 9,264 of record JAJYKR010000003.1, on the reverse strand, counting down.
TCCAGCCTGAACACCAGCCCGTCAGTGGCGAACTTCGCCAGGACCGTGCTCACCTGGCCCCGGTCGACTGTGTGGAAGGAAGGGGATGGTGCCTTCGACAGGGCGCCCATGATGTCCTCAGAGAGGATCAGGCTGCTGGACTTCGAGAATCCGACCATGGTCCGCCCCTTTCCCATCCCCGCGAAGTGGGGGGAGGACATCTGGCTCATCGGGTGCTTCAGGGACCCGTCGGCCATCACTATGACTCGCTCGTCCCCCTGGGAGACCGCCTCGATGACCCTCCGCTCGATCGTGTTCCTGATGAACCTCTCCGCCACCCCCCGGTCGGAGAGAAGAAGGTCCAGCTCCGACGACGGAAGGTGCGGGAGGAGGCCGTCCAGCCCGGTCGAGCTCGCGTAGACGAGTATGGGCCCCAGCCTGAAGAACCGGCGCAGCGACCCTTCATAGGAGACGCCCACCGCCGTCCGGGCGGCGTAGAGGGCACCCTGAGACGTCTCCCCCACCAGGACGCACGTCGAGTCGACGGACGCCACCGGTCGCCCTTCTTTGACGGGAATTATGCACCCAGGGACCAGGTCGGCGTCAGTCGCCTCGAAGTACGGATAGAGCTCCCTCCCATACCTGCTGAAGACGAACGCCTTCCCCGCGAGCTCCCGTTCGGCGCTCTCGGACAGCTCGGCGAACGCCTCCTCGAACTCCCTGGCTAGAGAGTCGAGAAGCGAGAGGGGGCCGTCTTCCATGGTCGAGAGGGTTTCTATGGCCATGTTGCGCATCATGCCCATGGCGACGCTGGTATTTAGTTATTGCGCAACATGGGCAACAGATAATAGCCCCTCCCTCTGACGTCCTCTCACGGGGACCCAGACCACGATGGCCAAGCCCGAAGTCACGGGTTCAAATAATGGCATCTTGGACAACAGGCGCAACACGATAGAGTTGTCAGAAAGCGACAAGCCACCCACTGTCACGGTCAGGCTCAAGCGCGGAGCCTTCGAGATAGAGATAACGACGCGGGAAGACAGGGTCCAGCAGGTCGTCGAGAGCGTCCTCGCCGGGATGGCGTCGAAGGAACCGGTGCTGGTCGAGCCCCAGGGCGCCGATGCGAACGAACGTAGGGGGGAGACGGCGAGAAGCGTGATCACCAACATGTGGAAGGAGGGGTGGTTCTCCACCCCCAGGGCCCTCTCCGAGGTCCACGAGGAGATGAGCAGGCGGGGATACCACTACGACAGGACTGCAGTGTCGCACACGCTGGTGGACCTCGTAAGGGAAGGGTCGCTCTTCAGGGACGGGAGCATGAGGAACTATCAGTACGTCCAGAAGTACCCCTTCAAGGCGCAGGCCGGAACTTCTTAGACAGCTGTTCCCCGAGCCTGCTGGTCCCGACGGTGGTGATCCTGTACTTCCCTCCCTGCGCCGAGTCGACGCGTTCCACGTTGGCGGACTTCGTGAGCTCGCTCAGGCGGGAGCTGATCGTCTTGGGGTATAGGCCCGTCGCCGCCTCGATGTCTGACGACGCCATGGCGTCCGTGGGCGACTTGCAGCTGAGGTTCGCTATCCGGAGGGCCACGAGCTGGAGCAGGATGACGTCTCTGTCGCTGAGCTTCCTGTCCTGGGTCCAGACCCTCGGTCCCTCGGGGGTCACCCGGACGTAGTCCTTGAACATCTGGACGAGGTCGTTCAGCGAGTGGTTGACGCTGATCGCCCGGGCCAGGTCCATGTTGGGTATCATCTTCGAGACGAACTCGTGCAAGGAGCGCATGACGACCTCGGGGGACCCGGAGAACTCTGTCCTGTCGTCACCGTAGCTCACCGTCACCCGAAGTTCCCTTTCGCTGGACAGGTCTCTGACGCTCCGCGTCGGACGATTTTGCGGTGTGCTTTTATCAGTTTGGTTCCGTCACTGCCAGTTCGCCGACGGCCTGCTCCTCCGGCGACTGGCGAAGGCTCGGAGGGGTCGACGCTGATGTGTAGACGAACTCCCCGTCCTCGGCCTTGAACCTCCTCAGCCTGGTGGTCTTGGCGAGCCTCAGGAGGGCAACGGCAACGGACTGCTTGGGGTAGTTCAGCCCATAGGACTGGAGCGCTTCTCTCACATCAGAGAGCTTCCTCCTTTCTCGCCCCCACGGACTGGAGAAGAACTTGCCGATGACGTCGGCCAGGGAGTCACCCTTGTCGAGGCTCACGGCCGGGATCTGGGACTCGGCGGCCGGTTCCGCTCCATCCCCTGCTGCTTCACGCCCGGGCCCCTCGGGCGCCACGACATCTCGTGCCTGCCTCGGGAGCTTCGAGGTCAGTTCGGGGACCAGGTCGATGGCCTCCCTCAGGTGCTCGGGGTCTGCCTCGACTTCGGCCTCGGCTGCGCCCAGCCTGACCCTGATCTTTGTCAACTGAACGTCTTGGTCTCGGCTCGATGAGCACATTTAAGCCTAGAGGGGGAGCCTGAAGTCTTCCCTTACGGTGGTGAGCACCACGTGGGAGTTGGTCCGCTCGACGAACGGCATGGCAAGCAGCCCCTTCGTGAATCTGCTCAGCTCTTCCCTATCCTTGCACTTCGAAACCACGATTGCATCTATCTCCCCTGTCACGTCGTAGACGGCGCAGACCCCTGGCACCTTGGCTATCTCCTGCTCCATCTCCAGGAGCTTCCCCTTGGAGACCAGTATCTCTGTGACCACGGTGAGCTCGTACCCCAGCTTCTGGAAGTCGACCAGCGTAGAGTGCCCCCTGATCACCCTGGCCTTCTGGAGGCGAGAGACCCTCGTGGCGACTGTGGTGGTGGAGACGCCGATGATGGAGGCCAACTCCCTGAACGACATCCTGCCGTCGGTCAGGAGGTGCCTCAGGATCTTCATGTCGAGCTCGTCGATGGCCATACGTCCAGACCCCGGCGCTGCTCCCCCCAGGTTCGCGCTACTTTCGTCCATGTTCTGACCCACTTTGGCTAACAATGTCCAGCCAACCCCTAGTGAGTCTTATATCATTTGCGGGAAACCTGTCTGCTGATTGACATACCAACTGACTGAGAAAGGCGAACTGGTCAGGAAGGCCCTGACCGCGAGCGAGGTGCTGGACAGGCTCTATAAGGAGAAGGTCAAGTTCGTGGACCTGCAGTTCACCGACGTCCCTGGGCGGCTGAGGCACGTGAGCATCCCGGCCGAGATGATGGCAGAGAAGATGTTCTCTGAGGGGGTGGCGAAGCTCGACGGTTCTTCGGTGAAGGGGTTCGTCGAGATCAACGAGTCTGACATGATGCTCGTCCCTGACCCTTCCACCTTTGGGGTCTTCCCCTGGATGGAGGAGAGCATCAAGACCGGGAGGCTTATCTGCGATGTCCGCTCTGGATATGGAGCAGGGCGGTTCAGCCGAGACCCGAGGAGGGTCGCACAGAGGGCCGAGGAGACCATAAGGCAGGCGGGGTTCACGGACTCGCTCTGGGGGCCCGAGGTCGAGTTTTTCGTCTTCGACTCCGCGACCTGGCAGGTCAACGACCCGTTCAGCGCCGGCTTCAAGATCTCATCCAGGGAAGCGGCCAACGAGGCGAGGGGGACGAACTTCCCCATCAGGTTCAAGGACGGCTACTACCCCGCGCAACCTGTGGATACGCTCAGCGACTACAGGAGCGCCTGCGTCAACGACCTGAGGGAAGGCTTCGGGATCTTCAGCAACGCCCACCACCACGAGGTCGCCACCGCCGGCCAGTGCGAGATCGACATCTACAGGGACGAGCTGGTCACCATGGCCGACAGCGTGATGACATACAAGTTCGTGATCAAGAACGTGGCCAGCAGGATGGGGATGATAGCGACCACGATGCCGAAGCCGATATTCGGGGACAACGCGGTCGGGATGCACACCCACGCCAGCCTCTGGAAAGGGGGGAGAAACGCGTTCTTCGACCCGGACGAGCCCTACGCCGAGCTGAGCCAGACGGCCAGGTACTACATCGGCGGCATAATGGAGCACAGCCGCGCGCTCTGCGCCATAGTCGACCCGACCACCAACTCGTACCACAGGCTGGTCCCCGGGTACGAGGCCCCGGTCTACATAGCCTGGAGCAAGATGAACAGGTCGGCCAACGTCAGGATCCCGGCCTATGAGAAGGGTTCCGAAGGGGCGAAGCGGGTCGAGTTCAGGACTCCGGACCCGTCGTGCAACCCGTATCTCGCCTTCGCCGCCATCACGGCGGCAGGCCTCGACGGGATTAGGAAGAAGACGGACCCGGGGAACCCCGTGGACCAGGACATCTACAAGCTCACCCCCGAGAAGAGAAGGGAGCTCCAGGTCGGGGAGCTGCCGGGGAGCCTAAAGGAGGCGGTGGAGAGCCTCGAGAGCGACTCGGGGTTCCTGGACCCGATCTTCCCGAAGGACCTGATCGAGACCATGGCGGAGCTGGAGATGGAAGCATACAGGTCGGTCTCCGCCCGGCCCCACCCCTACGAGTTCTACCTGTACTTCGACCAATGAATAGAGTTGGAACTCACATGCGGCCGTGGACTATCACAAGGACCGGCCAAGGGCTCGAATCCCTTCCGACCCACTGAATCAATTAAGAGAATCCTCAGCCGAGGACTTCCTTGCGAAGCGGGTCTTCGGGGAGAGCGGCTCAGTAGATCGTGTGCGGACCGCACCTCAGGAACACTACGACTCCGTTGAATCTACCGAATAGAGAACTCTTATCGAGCGCCCGACATCATAACCATAGGCGCCTCTCCATCTGCCGTACTTGGGCCTACCCAGGACTGCCGGATTGTCAGAATCCAGAACGGTCTTGACCGCTTCGTTCACTCTTCGCTGGTCCTGATGACCGAGGTTCTTGTAGTCTCTCCTGAACGTGGGAGTGTATGCAGGGACCCAGGGCAAGGTCGTTCAGCGCGTCTCTAGGTCTCGTATCATTTGCTTTGCGTTCTTGAATCGCTTGGCTCTTCCTTCTTTCATTTCCCTGAGCGCCTGGTCAGTCCTCTCGCGATAGCCAGGGTCGAGGATCTCCCAAGTCTGCTCTCTAATCTCCTCGTCGCTGGCGCCCTTCTCCATGCCGTCCCTTAGCATAGCCACCAAGTGTTCCACGGTCTCCCTGTCGACCAGGTACTTCTGTTCCGTCTTTGCCATTCTGGTTGTTATACGCTCCCTGAGGTAGATAAGGCGATTGGGAAGTCCGGGCCCGTCATCGGAAGCTCGCCCCCACCAGCCGATTTCCTTCAGGCTCGGCCATCGCTCCGGGGCAGATTCACCCCCCGCGATGCCTACCGACGGCACCGCTCGCATTCGCTCGCTTCGCTCCCCCCTCTCTGCCCCTCCGCTCCTCCTTCGCCTTCACCCCGCCTCGAAGCGGGGTCCTCGCTCACGCTGTTCGCTCGGGGGGTGTCGGCTGGTGCAGTCTCGCCATGGAGGGGGGAGAGATTCGGGCTCTGGTTGGAGAACGGGAGAGATTTGACGGAAGTACTGTTGGAAAGGCAAACATACCACCTTTTCTCTGCTGAGGTCGCAGGCCAAATGAATTACTCCTAGTGCTGAAAGAAATTCGGTTTCAAAATCTAGATTTCACAAGAGATATTTATATACGAATTTATGTTTTTGTGATGTTACGAACACCAACGAGCGATGTTCGGGTCTTGACGGACAGTTGGAAGCAAGTCTTCCGAAGACTGTACTTGTCGTAGGTCTGATAACAATTCTTTGGTTTGCTGCTGTCCCACCTTTAGCAAGAGCACAGTCTTCTAGCTCCGCCAGTTCGGCCAGTGCAACTCTATGTGACCTTCGTTATGAGGCAACTAAGCTACCATCAGTTAACCTAGCTTCGGTCCTGTCACTGATTGAATCGTCCGCCCGATTCCAATCGCTGACTTCTGGGCTTTCGTTGAAGTTGGATGGTCTCGCCTACGACTCTCACGACGACACAAGCGATTGCGTCTTAACCCCCTACTCAGTTGATGCAACTTTCATTGTGTCCTCGTCAAATGGAACAGAGAAATCAGTCGTGGCCTCTGTAGATGTCGGCCTGACACACTTGATCAACATAACGATAGAATCAGCGTTCTCTGCCTCCTCCAACAATCCTCAAGCGACGTGGTCAGGCTACGAATTGTACTACCCAAGTGGAAGCGGCAACTATGAGCAACTTGAGGCAACAATAGACTTCACGCAACCTACGATAGACTTTCCCAACAATCATGGCACCAGTCAGCCAGGTTGCGCTAGTCCCGCCTGTAACATGGTGATATGGAGCGGGCTCACGACCAACCCTTCAGATAACTGTAATGGCAGTGCATGTACGATGCTTCAGGGAGGCTCAGACGCTGAAGCATACATCAACCAAGGCGGGAGGCATGTCATCTATTATCAGATGTGGTACGAAGAGGTTCCATCTGGTCCGGTATATTGTAGCCTGAATGACATGAGTTCTGGCCATGCAATCGAAGCCTACGTCTATTCAGCGACCCTTGTCGGCGGTTCCAGCGGCCAGTGGTATATCATAGTGGATGATCATACCAATGGCAATACGTGTTCCCCCACCAACCCAATCTCCAATAGCTTCGTACCATATTTCGCGGAACTGACATTGGAGAGACCCTGTTCACTTCCATTCCTTGGTCAGTGCTATGGACTTTTTAGTTTACCGTACTTTAGCCAATATGGCCAGCAAGGACGGCTTTACTACAACGGAGCAGTGACGGGAGCAAACGTTCCGTACAATGCGGGCTACTACAATCATGAAATAATGCAAGTGAATGGGCAGAACCTCATTACCAACACAGCGATAACACAGGGAAGTCCGAATTGGGGAACATTCACCAACACTTGGGTGACAAGTCAGGGAACATGATTTCAGCTGCCTCCGTATTAGCTTGGGAGGGAAGGAACAGGGATATTGTATCTCATTACAATGCTTGCCTCCACAAATTTCACCGGTTCGTTTTTGCTTCATAGGATGAAACTTTATCCTTGAAGAAAGCAAACTTGATCCTGTTGTCGCTTGGTGCGATTCTGTCAATGTTCGCTCTTAGCTACGTTGGTCTTGTCGAGCATTGGAACCTGAACTACGCGGGTTATTGTGACCAAGGAGTCTGCGGCGGCGCCTTCGGGCCTGACCTCACTCCATACCTATTTGGTGCGGTCGGGATTCTGTTGATTCTCCTTGCAATTGTGAGTCCCTACATAAGCCGTGCCAAGAAAAGCGGCATGCTTTGCTAGCGCACGCTGGAAGAGAGGATTCGCTTAAGTAATTAATCGCATCCCTTCCGGCCCACAGTTTAAGATGGCTTAGAATGAACTCCGTTCGACTGTTAGACACGATTCTCGAGTTTCCATGCGTGCGTCCAAACTCTAGAGATTCGAACCTTTAGACCCGAATGAAATCACCTCAGCGTGGACTCGGCGTCTAAAATCCGCAGGGGTTATATAGTCATCGGGTCACTTAGTGACCGATGGCCACGGTTAAGGTGGACGAGAAAACTTACGCCGAGCTGAACCGAATCGCCGGCGACCTCAGGGCAGCCAGAGGCAGGCCCGTACCGATAGACGAAGTGATCAGGGAACTTCTCAACAGGAGAAAGCCATCGGAGTTCATTGGATTGTGGAAGATGAGCGACGAAGAAGAGGAACGGATTTTCGGAGAATTGCACGAGGCCTGGAAGAAGTGGACGCAAGTGGCGTAGTTCTCGACACCGACGTCCTCGTCTCTGACCTCCGCGGGAAGACCTCGATGCTGAGGGACCTTGAAGGCAAGGGCCCTGTCACCACAGTCATCAATGCGTTCGAGTTGTTTCACGGTGCGTACAAGTCCAAGGAGTCATCTACGAATCTGTCCGCCACCAGGGGACTCCTTGAGAGCCTGAGGGTGGTCGGCTTGAGCGTGAAGGCCGCCGAAAGGGCTGGAGAGGTGCTGGCCGACGGTCAGAAGTCAGGTCACACCATTGAAATCCGAGACCTCCTCATCGGATGCATCGCGAGAGAAGAAGGGTTGTCGCTGCTCACATACAACACCAAACACTTTCGAAAGATTCCAGGTCTGACTGTGGTGAACGCTGCCCAATACGCGGATAGGTAGAAGTTGACTTCTACCTGAACTTCGACCTCTGACGCCTCGACAGCGATTCGAGATGGCCCACGTGGTGAGGCCCGGGAGGGAGGGGGACATCCCGGCCCTCCTCGAGATATTCAACGACGCGGTGGCGAACTCTACCGCGACCTTCGACCTGGAGCCCCAGACGCTGGAACAAAGGTCGGCGTGGTTCCTCAGCCATGGGGGAGCCTATCCCCTGGTCGTGGTGGAAGCTGGGGGTCTCCTCGTGGGCTACGCGACCCTCTCTCCGTTCAGGGACAAGCCGGCATACTCGAAGACGGCGGAGAGTTCGGTATATGTCCATAGGGGCCATAGGGGGAGGGGCGCCGGCAGGGCGGCCATGGACGCAGTCATCGCGAAGGCGGGCGAACTTGGCTTTCACACTGTGGTCGCCGGGATCGTCCCTCCAAACGAGGCGAGCGTCAGGCTGCATGAAAGCCTAGGGTTCGTCCACGTTGGAGACTTCCGAGAGGTCGGTTTCAAGTTCGGAAGATGGCAGGACGTCAGCTTCTACCAGCTTAGCTTCTGAAACTCGCTTCGAAAGATCCCCACACCCTGGTCCCTGGTTGCAGCGCCCTGTCTGTAGGCCAACATCTGAACTACTGAACGCAGAACTCGTTCCCTTCCGGGTCGAGCATAATGACGCAGAATTCCCCCCTGCCTTCATCAAGCTCGTGATCCTTGGTCGCCCCGAGTCCCAGGAGCCGCTCCACCTCGCTGTTCACTTGCTTCTTCCTTTCGTCAAGGGGCACTCGCAGTCCTCCACTGGCGTTGATGTCGATGTGAAGGCGATTCTTCGCTAGCTTGGGGGTGTCCATCTGCTGAAAGTACACTCTCGACCCGCGCCCTTCCGGGTCTACAATGGCGCTCGCCGAGTTCCAGTCCGCCTCCGGTATGCCCTGCGACTTGAGCCAGTGCTCCCAGCTGGGATATCCCTCGGGCGGATCCTGCAATTTGTAGTGAAGCGCATCGGCGTAGAACTTGGCCATTCTGGCAGGGTCCTTGCAGTCAAAGACGACCTGGAGTTTGAACGCCACGGACGGAGAGCATCGCCCAAGGCATTTTAGGCTTGCGGGGTCGAGCTCTTCCTCTGTTATCCTGAAATTAGTATACCCCCTAGCAAGCAGGATTAGAGAGAGGTGGGTAAGGAGCAGGGGGACGCTCTATCGGGTCTCCTTGAAGCTGGACCCGGGGAAGGTGCA
>JAJYKR010000014.1 GCA_021788415.1 archaeon | reverse complement strand
GTCTCTTCGGGCTGGCTAGGATCTTGTGTATGCCGTCGTCCAGCTTCAGATACTCCGCTGCAATCCTCAGCTGTTCGAGGGCGTTTTCAAACGGGTTAGGTTTGTTCTGTTGAGATTGTGGCATTTGTTTCACTTCGTACTTTTGAGCCATATTCAGCGCCCTTTTAACATTGTATATAACGAAAGGGCCTAGTTCTCACATTAGAGAATTAGCCAGCTCTTTCACCTTCGATTCCCAGTCCTTCGACTTCACCACGCTGCTGGCGACCAGGACCCCGTCCACCCCCAGCTCGACCGCCCTGGCGACGTCTTCCCCGCTCACGATCCCCGCCCCGCAGAGGATCTTCCCCCTGAACCCGGTACTCCTGACCGCCGAGACTGTCTTCTGGATGAGCTCGGGTCTCTCCCTGGACACAGCCACCCCCGACCCGATGAGCTCAGGCGGCTCTATGGCCAGGAAAGTGGGTCCCAGCCTGGCAAGCCTGGCGGCCTCCTCTTCGGTCTGGGAACAGATGCATACCCCCATCCCCATGCCGAGGACCCTGGGGACCAGCCTGCCAAGCTCCGCGGGGTCACGTCGGGACTCGCTGTGGTTCAGTATCGTCCCCGACGCCCCGGCCGCCTTCACTGCCTCCGGGAGCACAGCCCCTGTTGTCTTGTCCCCGGCCTGGTCCCCCACCGACTGGCTGTACAGGGCCACCTTCGTCTTAGACGAGACAAGGGAGAGCATGGGGATCGGCGGGGCCGCTATGGCCTCGACGCCACCCGCCCTGGTTCCTCTTTCAATGGCGAGCGCGAGGCGGACGGCGCCTTCCCCAAGGACTTCGGGGTAGTTCTTGAAGTTCACTATGAGGGTCTTCAAGCGAATGGCGGAGCGGAGCCTCAGTTAGGTGTCTTAAAGAATGGCGTTTGCGGTCGAGGAGCTCTTGCCGAGGGCGCCTAGAAGCCGTCCTCGTCGGAGTCCTCTTCCCATCCGTCCTCGTCCAAGTCCTCGTCCAGGTCTTCGTCGAGTTCTTGGTCCTCTTCAGACATTGCGCCCCCGCGATTCCTGTTCCACTTTTAAACGTCGCGGTGCGGGACGGGTCGGCGGCTTGAGGGCCAGGATTCTCCCGATGGGCGGTGCTTCTATCGCTAGGGCTGCGAAGGAGGTCCGGCGCGGCGGCCTGATCGTGTACCCCACCGACACCGTCTACGGGCTGGGGTGCGACCCCCTCAACGAAACGGCGGTGAGGCGCCTGTTCGATGCGAAGGAGAGGCTCCTGAAGCCCGTGCCCGTCATGTGCGCGTCGCTCGAGAAGGCGGCAGAGCTCGTGAAGCTTGACGGCCACGCCCTCGACCTCGCAAAGGAACACTGGCCGGGGGCCCTCACCATAGTCGCCCCGCTCCGCAGGCCGGTCCCTCCGCAGCTGACCCGGGGCGAGCCGTTCCTGGGGGTCAGGGTACCTGCCCATTCCGCCTGCCGCGACCTTGTCGCTTCGTGCGGAGGCTGGCTCACGGGGACCAGCGCCAACCTTTCGGGGCACCCGTCGGCCAGGAGCGCTGCCGAGGCGGCGGACCAGCTCGGAGAGGCCGTAGATCTCATCCTGGACGGGGGGCGGCTCCCCGGGACAGAGTCCACTGTGGTCCTCGTGGAAGGCGGCGAGGTCACAATCTTAAGAACAGGTCCCGTCGGGGTCGGGGCAAAGTGATGGGACGACGAATCTCATAGTCACTTCTGCGAAGGGGCTGGAAGCGAGGGCCTCTGCCGAGTTCAAGGAGGTGGCCCTCCTCTCAGGCATAAGGAGGCTCACCATCGACAGGTCCGCCTACGACGGCGTGATCGAGGTGGACGTAGAGGACCCGAAAGCCCTGCTGTCGTTCATAACCGACTACGTCAGGTCCGAGCCCTTCAAGGTGAGGTTCATCATGCGGATCATCCCCGTCGACAAGGTGGTCGACACGAAGCTGGAAGACATAATCGGGGCGGTCAAGGAGCTCGCCCCCACCATAGGCCCGGGAGAGACCTTCAGGATCACCATCGAGGCCAGGGACTCCCCCTACTCCGAGAAGGAGCTCATCGGCGCCATAGCCGACGCCGTAGACAGGAAGGTCAACCTGGACTCCCCTGACAAGGTCGTCCTCCTGGAGATATTCGGGGAGTACTCGGGGGTGTCAATCATCTCCCCCAACGACATAGTCAGCATAACGAAGCTGAAGCGAGCGAACTAGCCCCTCTGGGCGTTCAGCAGGGCGGCGGCTTCTATACGGCGAAGCTCTTCTGCCGAGAGTCCTCTCCTCGCGAGCTCCGTGCACCGCACACCTCCGACGGTTTCCGGCCTCGAGGCCCCGGCGACGACAAGCAGAAACGGTTCCCCGGCCCTTGCCCCCTTCTCCCTGATCGCCTTTGAAATCTGGGTGGTTCCGGCCAGCCTTAGCAGCAGGTCCACCTCGGGCTTCCTTGCCAGCAGCGTCCCCGAGGCTTGAGCCCGCATGGTCTGGGCCGCGATCACCTCCACAAAGAACTCGTTGTCGGCCGAGTCCTCCGCCACGGCCTGAATCAGCTCCCCGCCCCTGGAAGCGGCTGCCCTGCGCTTCACCTCGTCGGGGTTGAGGTCACCTCCGCAGAAGTAGGCCCTCGCGTGGGTCCTCATCTCATCAACCGCCGTGTGAAAAAGGGATGAGGGCGACCTTCTCTCCGTCCTTCACCGTCCTCCCCGGCGACGCAGCGACGAACGCCTCGCCATCCTCGACCATCAGTATGGTGTTGAACCTCGTGAACCCCGGGTCCTCCTTCCCGCTTACCTTCCGGATGCGCTCGATGACATCTGAAGCGCTGAGCTCCTGGGCCTCGAGGGAGACTTCCTGGGCTCCAACGCTGGTGCCGATATGGCCCAGGCAGCGTACAATGATCAATCCTGGTCGAGCAGGAGCAGCCTTTCCTTATACGTTCTCCCCTCATAGGTCGAGTTGGAAGGAAGCAAGCGCCCCGACCTCCCTTCGAGCTCCCTGGCCAGGGTCTTTGATGTCGCTCCGTTGAGCCTGTCTATGGGGAAGTCCACGGCGACGGGCCTCGGGTCGATGCGGTGCATCGACGTCTTGCAGGGGAAGAGCTTCCCGGAGCGGGCCGCGGCTACGACCTCGTCCTTCATCAGCCTCCTCGTGATCAGCACGACGTTCCTCCCGGACTGAAGCGGGACGTCTATCTCGTCGTCGGGGACGAAGCTCCTTTCCCACCCCCGCTCCTTCGACCGCCCGTCGAACTCTTCGATCTCGGCTATGGCGTCCGCTAGTTCGGACCTCCCCTCGGGCATGTAGGCGGCGTCCGAGGTGATCACCGCGAACCCCGTGTCGCGGTTCTCCAGGGCGTCGAACGCCACCGCCAGGGACACCCTCCGGGTGATGCCGCGGCGTCCGAGGAACCCGGGGATCGAGTCCCCTGCCGCGACCTTGTAGACCCTGGCCCATCGGCCGAGGGTGACCGCCCTCGACGAGTAGTCCACGGAGCAGCAGACCGCGTTCTCGATCCTCAGCGATCCGAATGCAGCCAGCCTGTGCATCCCGTCAAGGACTGTCGAGCTGTCCTGGTCGATGATGATCGGGTCCTTCTGGACGCCGTCGCGCTTCATCTCCGCCACGAGCCTTTCGACGTGCTCCGGGATGATCTCCTCATGGGGGCGCAGGATGCTCAGGGGCTTGATGCCTAGTACGAACCCCGCCTTCGCCAGGGCCAAGGGCTACTCCTTTTGCTCTTCGCCGGACTCTGGTTGGGCTTCCTCAGACTCTTGGATTCGGATCTTTGCGATGTACCCGGCGATCCTGTTTCTGAGCTGCTTCGACGGGATAAGGGCGAGCTCTTCGAGCGCCTTCTTGTTCTCCTCGAAATCAGGGCCGAACGCTTCTGGGTGCGACTGCATCAGCTCCTCCGACAGCCTTCGTGTCCTGTCCAACTTCTGTCAGGCCCATTTGCTTGCCATGATTAACCTTTCTCGGTGGGGCCGAGGAAGCGCAGCGAGCCTGCCGCCACCGCACCCCTGGCCTCCTCGAAGCCAGTCCCCCACACCTCGGCCAGCTTGAAGACCACCGAAGGGATGAGAGAAGGCCCTGCCACCCCCTTCAATGGGCCATAGGATACAGGAGCGTCCGTCTCCGTCAGGGCCTGGTCGGGAGGGGTGGCTCTGGCCATCCTCTGTAGCTTCTTCGAGAACAGGAGCGCCGGGCCGAACGAGACGTAGTACCCCCTGGCGAGGGCCCCGGGGAGCGCCTCTTCGCTCTCCAGCCAGTGCATCAGGACCGACTTCAGCCTGAACGTCCCCAGGGTGTCCAGGGCGTCCGCCTCCGCCCTGCGGGAGTGGACCTGGACAGGTCTCCCGATTCTCTCGGCCAGCTCCAGCTGTCCACGGAAGACCTTCATCTGGCTCTCCTCCCTGCCCACGGGCGAGTAGGTTGGGTCCAGCCCCACCTCTCCCAGGCCGGCCGCCCTCCGCAGGGCCTCTTCAAGCCATCCGAGCCCCTCTTGCTTCAGAGCCTCGGAGGGGTGGACTCCTACGAAGGCCTTCACCTGTTCCGGGTGCAGCCTTGCGATTTCCAAAGATTCCAGTGATGTCCGACGGTCTGTTCCACAGGTCACGAGGAGAGTGCCTGTGGCCGCACCCAGGGCCACGGCGGCCTCGGCCTGCCCCGCCAGATGTAGGTGCGAATCGACGAAACGCACGCCCGGCCTTGGTCAGAGAGGTATTTCAGCCCACTCCATGACCTTCTGACGTAAAGCTTGACGCAGGAACGACCGGATGCGGTTTTTCCACCCATTTTCCAAATAGGGGTGGACTTGGGTTCGCTGGGGCCAAAAAAGGACTGTTGTGCGGGCCAAACAGGCCAAAGGTTTTTAAATACACCGCCTTGCATCCGAAAGGGGCATGTCTAGTTCGGAGTTCGGCCTCGCAGCCGTCTACCGAGTCATAAAGAAGGCGGGTGCCGAAAGGGTCGGGGACGATGCTGCCATAGAGTTGAGGTCTGAGCTTGAAGCGCTCGGGGTGCAGATCGCGAAAAGGGCTGTGACACTCGCCGCCCACGCCGGCAGGAAGACAGTCAAGCCCTCGGACATCAAGCTGGCGGCCGACGAGATTCTGAAGCCGAACCTCTAGATCCCCTTTCCGGCATCTCTCTCTGAATACTGCAGGTTTTCGTAAGTAACCGCTATATCCTCACCGCGGAGAGGGCACCAGGGCCCCGGTGGTGTAGCCCGGTCAAGCATGTTACCCTCTCGACCATGTTGGGAGACAGGTAGCGACGCGAGTTCAAATCTCGCCCGGGGCAGGCTTCCACTTCACCCTCGTCGTCGGCCCGGTATTGGCCGAAGGCAGGCCCCTGCACCATGGTGAAGTATGGTATCTCTATACAGAGGGTTTTTATCTCCCCCGGGCAACACATCTGCTGTCACGTGGGGCAATCAGAATAGCCCGCCTTTCCATAGGATAGGAGACCTCCCGTAAAATCGGGAGCATGACATCCTAGGGCTCCTCAGAGAGGTTAAGTAGCATCACGCGCCCCGCCCGCCTCAGATAGCTCTGGTTGGTCTTCGACTACTCCTCCATCCCCCAGGAATTCAGGCGGCATCACCTACCGCAGGGCATCAGGTTCGAGTGGGAGGACCTGTCAAGCGCCTACGCGGAGCTCTCCGCCCGGGACGTCAGGGAAACAGCCGAGCTTGAGAGGTGGCTCCTCGACGAGGCTGAGCTCGACTCCTTCGTTTACGAGCAGAGGACGGTCAGGTACATCAGGAGCACCCTGCAGACGGACGACCCCGAGGCCGCCCGGGCCTACCGCCAGTACCTGGACCAGCTGGAACCAAAGGTCAAGTTGGCCAACTTCGGTCTGCTCGAGAAGTACGCTTCGGCCCAGGGACGCGCCGGACTTCCGAAGGATACCTACGGTCAGGATGAAAAGCGGCGCCTGAGCGCCCTGAGGATATTCAGAGAAGCCAACGTCGAGCTGGAGAGGGAGGACTCGAACCTCTCCCAGAGCTACCTGAGGACCCTGGGGGCCATGACGGTGACCTTCCGCGGTCAGGAGAGGACGCTGCAGCAGATGTCCAAGTTCTACGAGGAGCCTGACAGGGGGGTGAGGGAGGAAGCCTGGCGGATGGCCGACGCCAGGGCTCTTCGGGACAGGGCCGCCCTGGACGGCATCTACGACCAGATGGTGAGGGTCCGGGACAGGGTTGCGAGGAACTCGGGGTTCGCCAACTTCAGGGACTACGTCTTCGTCAAGAGGGACCGCTTCGACTACACCCCGGAAGACTGCGAGCGGTTCCACCAGGGGGTCGAGGAGTTCATGGTCCCTCTCAGCCGCGAGATCGACCGACGGAGGTCGGAGGAGCTCGGCGTGGGACAGCTCCGCCCCTGGGACCTGAGGGTTGACCCCAGCGGCCGCCGGCCCCTCGCCCCGTTCCAGGACGCGTCCAGCCTGGTCGCAGGGGCAAGGAAGGTGCTGCGGCGGGTGGACCCCGAGCTCGGCGGCTACTTCGCCCAGATGGCGGACCTCGGCCTGCTCGACCTCGAGAGCAGGAAGGGGAAGGCCCCCGGCGGGTACCAGGAAGAGCTGACCGAGGCCAGGCTCCCCTTCATCTTCATGAATGCCGCCCAGAGGGACACCGACGTCCGGACCCTCCACCACGAGGCGGGGCACAGCTTCCACACCTTCCTGATGAGAAAGCAGGGGCTCCCGTACTTCAACGCGAACGCAAACCTCCCCCTAGAGTTCGCCGAGGTGGCGTCCATCTCCATGGAGATCATCTCCGGGGAGCACTATGACGGCGTCTTCTATGGCAGGGAGGACGCGAGGAGGTCCAACTTCGAGGAGGCGGCGGGGAACGTGAAGCTCTTCGCCTGGGTCGCGACGGTGGATGCGTTCCAGCACTGGGTCTACACCCACCCGGACCACACCCAGGAAGAGAGGGCGTCGGCCTGGGTCAAGACGTTCAACAGGTTCTGCGGGCTGGAGAACTACGATGGGATCGAGGATAGCAGGGCCTACAGATGGCACCGCCAGCTGCACTTCTTTGAGGCGCCGTTCTATTACATCGAGTACGGCATCGCTCTCACCGGGGCCCTGGGGATCTGGTCGAAGTACAGGGATGACAGAAACGACGCCATCGAGGCATACAAGTCTGCCCTGTCCCTTGGGGCGTCCAGGCCCGTTCCGGATCTATTCGAGGCGGCTGGCTTGCGCTGGGGCTTCGGCCCCTCGGAGCTCAGAGGACTCGCCGAAGGGCTGCGCGGGAAGATCAGGGAGTACCAGGACTAGGGGGGCCGCCCCTGCCTTGCCCAACGAAGGCGGACAGGCGAGTCCGCCAGGGAACAGGAAGCCGACGCCATAGGGGGTCGGCGGACCATGCGCCTATCCTATACCGAAGAAAGCAAGCAGTATCCCCGAGACCAGGAAGAAGGTCCCGAAGGTGAACAGGACGCACCCCGCCAGCAGGTCCAGCCCCCACCTGGGGAACCTGATCAGGTAGTCGTAGGAGATGGCAGAGATGACTATCAGAAGCAGGATGCTCACCCCGGCTCCGATCAGGGTCCACTCTAGGTTGTAGGTCCCCGACGCGCTGAGCACGAGGCTCGCCTCGAACCCCTCGGTCAGGGTTATGGCGAAGACAGGGAGGGCGTTCACAGGCGAGAAAGGCAGGACGGCCGGCCTCTCTCCCCCGTACTTGCGCAGCTCCTTCTCGACCAGCTCGGCCTCCTCCTTCTCCATCTTGGCCCTGAACGACCTCTTGCCGAAGTAGTACCTCTTGAAGCCCCTGAGGAACTTGTAGGAGAAGTAGAGTATCACCGCGCCCGTCCCGATGTCGATCACAGCCTCAGGCAGCAGGAGGAAGACCTGCCTGACCCCAAGGAAGACGAAGGTGGTGGCGGCCGCTCCGGCGAGGACCCCGAGGAGGACGTTGTTCTTCCCCACCTGTTTCACAGTCGCCACTGAGAGTATTGCTACCTCGCTCCCTTCCACGAGCACCGCCTTGAACGCGAGGAGGAAGGAGGCGACGATTACGACCTCGCTGACCAAACCCCAACCTCGCCCCCGAATTGGGGGATTTATCGATTGCCACGAGAAAAGATAAGATTCGGACGCCGGGGGGAGCGGCGTGCCAAGAGCAGTCGTCCCATCGGACATCAAGCTGTACGCCATGCTTTCGGAGCCCAGCTTCTCCCCCGACGGCAGGAAGGTCGCATTCTCCGTGAAGCGGGCCAACCTGGACGAAGACTCCTACGAGTCTGACGTCTACATCGCAGACGCGAAGGGAGGGAGCTGCGAGCCTTTCACGACGGGGAAGAAGGACTCGGACCCGAAGTGGTCTCCCGACGGCCGCTCGATGCTTTTCATCTCCAGGAGGGGGCTGAAGAAGGAGGACAAGGGGAACGCCCTCTACGTCATCTCGGCCGACGGCGGCGAAGCCAGGCTCCTGCGCCGGTCGGAGGATGGCGCCGAGAACCCCCGGTGGGCTCCGGACTCGAAGTCGATCTACTATCTCTCGGGGGTCAGGAAGAAGTCGAAGGACGATGTCAAGGTGATCAGGAGGATAAACTTCTGGTTCAACGGACAGGGTTTCGTCTATGACAGCAGGAAGCACCTCTTCAGGGTGGACGTCGCCACGGGGAAGGTGAGCCAGCTCACATCAGGGTCCATCGAAGTCAGCGACTTTGCGATCTCGCACGACGGGAAGTCAGTGGCGTTCCTCGCCTCGGCCGACGACCTCAGGCCGTTCATCTCGGACCTCTACCTCACCGACCGGCAGGGGACGAAGAGGAGGAAGCTCACCAGGTCGAACATGGAGCTCACGTCCCTGGCGTGGAGCCCCGACGACAGGATGCTCGCCCTCGCAGGCGACGACCTCCCATCAGGGTTCGCTTCCCACGTCAGGATCTGGACAGCGAACCCCCGGACAGGGGAAGTGGAGCTGGCCGACGACGTCGACCTGAACAAGGCAAACGGGCTCAACTCGGACGTCCGGGCCCACGCCCACGGCCCGGGCAGCGTGGCCTGGGAGAAAGACGGCATCTACTACCTGGAGGCCGACGGGGGGTCTGTGAGGCTCTACAGGAAGAAGCCCGGAAGCCCCCCCGACCTGGTGGCCGGCGGGGAAAGGAGCATCGAGGGGTACGACATCCACCAGGGGACCGTCGCCTTCGCCGCAATGGACGCGTCGCACCTGGAGGAGATCTACATCACTTCAGGGCGGGAGAGGCAGGTAACCTCCCTGAACTCAGGGGTCTACAAGGAAGTGAATGTCCTGGCTCCCGAGCACGTGTCTTTCAAGGCCAGCGACGGGGAGTCGGTGGAGGGCTGGGTGGTGCTCCCGGACACGGGGTCGAAGGTACCGGGGGTCCTGTACGTCCACGGCGGGCCCAAGACAGCCTTCGGCCATTCCTACATGCACGAGTTCCAGGCGTTCGCGGGCGCGGGGTACGCCGTAGTCTACTTCAACCCGCGGGGGAGCGACGGCTACTCCGAGAAGTTTGCCGACATCAGAGGAAAGTACGGCACCAGGGACTTCGACGACCTGATGGAGGGGCTCGACTACGTGCTGAAGAAGTTCCCACAGATAGACGGGGACAGGATGGCCATCGCGGGCGGGTCCTACGGAGGCTTCATGACCAACTGGGTCGTGGGGCACACGACCAGGTTCAAGGCGGCGGTGACGGACAGGAGCATAGCCAGCTGGATCAGCTTCCATGGGACCTCCGACATAGGGCCCTACTTCACCAGAGACCAGGTGGGCGGAGACCCCTGGAACTCTGAAGAGAAGCTCCTCAACGACTCCCCCCTGAGGTATGTCACCAGGGTCGAGACCCCTCTGATGCTTGTCCACTCCATGGAGGACTACCGCTGCTGGATGGTCGAGGGGCTCGAGTTCTTCACCGCCCTGAAGAGCCTGGGCAAGGAGGCAGAGCTGGTCCTGTTCCCGGGAGAGAACCA
>JAJYKR010000013.1 GCA_021788415.1 archaeon | reverse complement strand
TCCTCGACCTGACGATGCTGCAGGTCGAAACGCTTCGAGAAGTGAAGGCGGACAGCGACACGAGCGCGCTAGACGTAGCCAGCTCGCTCGGCGAGTCGAAAGCCACAGTCTCCAGGGTCCTCGTGAACCTGGACGGACGGCGGCTGGTAAGGACAATCCAGGTGCGAAACAAGAAGCTATACAGGAGGCTCACCGACCTTCCGAGGAGGCCGACTGAGTTCGTCCCCCTCGAGCTCACCCCGCTGGACCCGGGAGGAGCGAAGGTCGTCCCTCCTAAAGTGAAGGAGTCCAGCGTGAAGGAAGTTGTGAAGGGGCTGTGGGAAGGAGCGGACGTCGATTCGTTCGAGCCGTTCCTGTATCCGACCTACGAGGTCGAGCTGGTAGTTAGGAGGAAGCACAGGAGGGTGCTCCTAGACGGGCGGAGCGGCAAAGAGCTCGTGTTCTAGGCAGCCCAAGCATCCAGTCTCTTTCATGTTACTGACGCCGGAGCCGCCGCGGCGTCCGGCACGGCCCTCGCGATGGCAAGGGGGGCAACCCCGCCTTCAGCCTTCGCCCCCATCTTCGCGGAGACCGCCCTGAAAGGCTCTGCGACGTTCCCTTGGTTGAAGCAGTCGTCCGGCCGGCTGAGTTCCCGTGCTCCTGGCTTCCCAAGGTTGGGAATTGTAACCTCTGTTTATTATTCACCTGAGGGACTTTTTCACACTGAAATGAGATGTCGCTGAAGCACGTAGGGCCGCTGGTCAGGGACTTCATGGGAAAGGGCGTGGTCACGGTGGACCAGGAGTCAGACGTTTCACAAGCGGTCCGAGCCATGGACGAGCACAACATCGGCAGCGTGGTGGTGCTGGACTCCCTCGGGCCCTGCGGGGTCTTCACAGAGCGGGACCTCATCACGAGGGTCCTCTCCCGCGGGAAGGACCCTTCGATCACGGCGATATCCGAGGTCTCTTCCCCCCGCTTCCCCGCGGTGGGCGCCTCCATGGGGCTGGAAGAGGTAGCGTCGGCCATGATGGCGAAGAAGAGCAGGCTGATGGTTTTCGAGGGGGCCGACCTGGTCGGCATAGTGACGCCCACCGACATCATCCGCGTCCTGAAGGGAGCAGAGTCCGACTTCTCAATCCTGAAGGTCATCTCGACCCACGTAGTCACCGCGCTCCCAGAGGCCTCCGTCGGGGACGTGGTGCGCCTGATGGACGAAGGGAAGGTCGGAAGCGTGCTCATGTCAGGAGGCGACAGATGGACGGGGATATTCACAGAGCGCGACCTTGTCAAGCGGGTCCTCGCGCGTGACAGGGACATGGACACCCCACTTTCCGAAGTCGCGTCTGTGCCGCTGGTGACCGCCGAGCCAGGGATCTTCGGACGGGAGGCGGCGGGCATCATGTCGCTCCACGGTTTCAAGAGGCTCCCCCTGTGGCTTGACGACGAAGGGGTGGGGGTAGTCACGGCGAGGGACATCGTCCAGGCCTTCGCGGACGCGCACGCGCGGCACACCCCGAAGATAGGCTGGGTCCAGTGGAACTAGGCATCGGCAGAAGCGAAAATTAGGGTAGCTGGAGTGCGAAAGCTATAACAAACGTTAAATAAAAACCGACGGGGCCGACCACGTCGTCTTTGGGCCTAGCCGGACAACCTGCCAATGTATTTCCTGCCCCTGTCCGCAGAGAGAGCTTGGGCTCCGTACCTCAACTCCTCCTCATCGGGACTTCTCACAAGTCGGCCGGGATTGCGTTCAGAGAAGGCCTGTTGAAAGCGATGTCCGCCGACCACGTCCTCGGTTCGCTTGACTCCGCAGAAGAGGTAGCGCTCCTGTCGACCTGCAACAGGTTCGAGGTGTACGTAACCACAAGGTCCCCAGAGGGCACCGCGTCTTCGTTTTTCAGGGCCGTAGGGAGGGCTGTCGGCGACGGAGCGTCAACGGGCGCGTTCTACCAGGCGGCCGGGGCGGAGGCGGTGAGGCACCTGTTCAGGGTCGCCACGGGGCTCGAGTCGGTGGTCGTCGGGGAACCTCAGATCCTGTCCCAGGTCAGGGCTGCAGGGATCAGCTCGCGGAAGGAAGGAACTGCAGGCGCGATCCTTGCGCCGCTGTTCGACCGCGCCTACAGGGTTGGCACCAGGGTAAGGGAGGAACACGGCTTCGAATCGGAGGAGGCGTCTCTCAGCGACCTGGCCGTTGAAGCTGTCCTTCAGATCGCCCCTAAGAGCCGCGTCGTGATGCTGATCGGAACCGGGAAGATGGTCAGGCTCGCTGCGAGGAGGCTAAGCGGCCGGACGACCAAGATCATAGTGGTCACCAGGAGGAAGACCCCCCCGAAGGGGCTGGAGGAAGCCAGGCTCATCCGTTATTCGGCCATCAAAGAAAACGCGTCGAAGTGCGACGTGATCATATCCGCGACCGCCGCGACAAGGCCGGTCCTGAGAAGGGGGGACCTGGGCGGGCGGAGGAGCAAAGTGGTCGTAGACCTCGGGATGCCGAGGAACGTCGCGCCGGACGTCAGGGGGATGCAGAACGTACGTCTGATCGACCTTGACAACCTGGCGAAGATGGCGAGAGGGCGGAGGGCTCCCGGGGCAATGAAGCAGGTAGAAGCGGCGACGTCGAGGGAAGCGGACGACTTCTACGACTGGCTCGTACAGACGAGGCTCTCGTCGGCCCTGGCCGACCTGTACTCGTGGGCGGACGCCGTGAGGACCGAAGAGCTGAAGCGGGCTCTCGGGAAGCTGAACCTGGGCTCCGAGAAGGAGAAGAGGGTCCTGGAGGCGATGGGGAGGAGGATAGTGAGCAAGCTCCTCGCCAGGCCGACCAGCTTCGCCAGGAAGAGGCAGGGTTCGCTCTCTGAAGAAGAGAAGCTCGAGCTCCTGAGGAACGTCTTCGGAGGCGGCTCGCCGGTTGGCGCGTAGGCTCCTGGTGGGGACGAGGGGGAGCAGGCTCGCACTTGCGCAGACCCAGCTCGTCCTGGGGCTGCTGAACCGGCCCGAGGCTGGGTACACCTTTCAGGTTGTCCCGATCAAGACCGCGGGGGACTCGCCCTCCGGAACGTCAGGAGCAGTGGACGGGAAGGCGGCGTTCACCGGTGAGATCGAAGCGCAGCTGGCCGATGGCAAGATCGACTTCGCGGTCCACAGCATGAAGGACCTGCCGCCATCTGCTGATGGAAGGCTCGTGATAGCTGCGACCCCGAAGAGGGGTGACGCAAGGGACGCTTTCGTGTCCCGGTCCGGGTCGAGACTCGGCGAGTTGAGACTCGGTGCCAGGATAGGGACATCGAGCGCCAGAAGGAGGGCCCAGATCCGCTCGGCCAGGAGAGATGTCGAAGTGGTCGAGCTGCACGGCAACGTAGAGACGCGGCTCAAGAAGCTCGAGTCGGAGAAGCTGGACGGGGTCGTCCTCGCAGCCGCGGGGCTGGAGAGGCTCGGGCTTGGGCCGAGGATAACTGAACTGTTCGAACCGGACGTCATGGTTCCTGCCCCCTGCCAGGGGATACTAGCCGTGCAAGCGAGGAAGGGGACCGGCGGGTTACTCGAGCTCCTGGCCTCGATCGATGATCCTGCCACCAGGGCAGCGAGCGAGTGCGAGCGCGCGTTCTCTGAAGCGCTCGGCGGGGACTGCGACGTCCCCCTCGGAGCCTACGCGCTAGCGCGCAACGGAATGATGACAGCGGTCGGAGTGGTCGCCGCGCCAGACGGTTCGGAACTCGCCAGAGCTTCGGCGTCGGGGGGTGTGGACGAGCCCAAGGCCATCGGGCGCAGGCTCGCAGCGGTCGCGGTCAGGGAGGGCGCGGGCGAGATACTGCGGAGGGTGAAAGGATGAAGGGGGCGCCAGACGTCATAGTCGCGCGGTCTGGCGACGGGAACGCGGCGCTGCAGAGGATGCTTTCCGGGCGGGGGATCGAAGCGGTGGGGATAGAGACCATCAGGCTGGACGACCCCGAGTCGTGGGCTGATGTGGACTCGGCCATCGGCAGGATCTCACAGTTCGACTGGGTGGCGTTCACCTCGCCCAGAGGGGTCGAAGCGTTCGCGAGCAGGCTCGAAGGCATGGGGCTGAAAGGGAAGGGGCTCGGCCCGAAGTTCGCAGCCGTGGGCTCGAAGACCGCCTCCGCGCTTGGGCGGATCGGGATCGTCGCCGAATTCATCCCGGACGAATTCTTGACTTCGGCTCTGGCCGAAGGGCTGCCCGGAAAGAGTGGGACCCGGGTGCTTCTACTGAGGGCAGATCTGGGAGACAAGAAGTTGGCAGAGTCGCTAAAGAAGAGGGGGTTCGAGGTCGAAGACGTGGTGGCGTACCATACGAGGTTTGTGACGGGACCGGTGGACGGAGGAGTGGTGAAGAGAGCCAAGGTGGTCGCCTTCGCAAGCCCCTCCGAAGTGGAAGGGTTTCGCAGGCGGCTCGGGAAGAGCGAATTCAAGGCTCTGGCCTCTCAGGCAAAGGCAGCTTGCATCGGGCCGGTTACCGCGCGCGCAGCGGAGGACTCGGGGTTCATGACCGTCGAGTTCTCAAAGGAGCACACCCTGGAGTCGCTCGCGGAGATGATTGGGGAGATGACAGCCGATGCTTGAAGAGCGACCCAAGGTCGAGAGCAGGTCACGGCGCCTCAGGCGGACAGAGGCCATCAGAAGGATGCTGAGAGAGACCCGGCTGCATCAGGACATGCTGGTCGTTCCGGTGTTCGTGACCGAGGGCGTGGGAACGGTCGAAGAAATCGGCGGGATGCCAGGGGTGTCCAGGTATTCCATCGACAAGCTCCCCGGATACCTTGAGAGGGTGAGCTCAGCCGGGATACGCGGCATCCTCCTCTTCGGGGTACCCGGAGCGAAGGACGAGATGGGGACGGGGGCTTACGCGAGGGACGGGGTGATACCTCGGGCGCTGGCAGCCATCAAAGAGAGCTTCCCTGAGCTCGTGGCCATGGCGGACGTCTGCATGTGCGAGTATACGTCCCACGGGCACTGCGGCGTCCTCGCAGGAAAGGAGGTCGACAACGACCGGACCCTCCCCTTCCTGGCGAAGGCGGCGGTCGAATACGCCAGAGCGGGGGCCGACGTCGTCGCGCCCAGCGCCATGATGGACGGCCAGGTGCTCGCCATAAGGAAGGCGCTCGATGGCGAGGGGATGACCGACACCGTAGTCATGGGTTACTCGGCGAAGCACTCGTCGACGTTCTACACGCCGTTCAGGGGCGCCGCGGGTTCCGCCCCCTCGTTCGGGGACAGGAGGAGCTACCAGATGCAGCCCGGGAACAGGAGGGAGGCGATGAGAGAGATCGCCCAGGACGTGGGGGAGGGAGCCGACATCGTCATGGTGAAGCCGGCGCTCGCATACCTGGACGTGATATCGGAGGCGAGGCGCCGGTTCGACCTGCCAATCGCGGCCTACAACGTGAGCGGCGAATACTCGATGGTGAAGGCGGCGGCTCTGAACGGATGGCTGGACGAGAAACTCGCGGTGCAGGAGGTACTGACCGGGATAAGGAGGGCGGGAGCAGACCTGATAATAACGTACTTCGCAGAGCAGGCTGCAAGATGGATCGAGGAGGGGTGGTGATGGAGAAGCAGGCCAACAGCGAGGTTCCCCAGGAGCTCGGGAAGAGGAAGTTCATGCGCTACGCCTTCTTCAAGGCTGGCAGAGAGTGGAGGTCGCTTGGCGAAGAAGAGAAGTCCATCGGAGCCGGAGAGTTCCTGGCGACGTTGGAGAAGTGGTCGAGGTCGCTGGACGTAAGGACCTACTCGCTGGTCGGGACCAGGGGAGACGTCGACTTCATGCTCTGGATTGTGTCGGACGACCTCGCCCCAGCCCAGGACTTCGTAGCCGAGCTGCTTGCGACCGGCCTGGGGAAGCACCTGGACGTCCCCTATTCGTTCCTCGCGATGACGAGGAAGTCGAAGTACATCGGCTCCCACAAGCACCCTGGACAAGAGGGGGAGCAGGCGGAAGGGCCGAGGAAGAAGACGAAGTATGCGTTCGTCTACCCGCTGGTGAAGAAGCGGGAGTGGTACAAAGTCCCCTTCGTCGAGCGCCAGAGGATCATGGCGGAGCACTTCAAGATAGGCCACAAGTACCCGGCGATCAAGATCAACACGGGCTACTCCTTCGGCCTCGACGACCAGGAGTTCGTCCTTGCGTTCGAAGGGGACGACCCTGGAGAGTTCTTGGACCTCGTGGAAGAGCTGCGGACTTCGGACGCGAGCAAGTACACCGAGAGGGAGACCCCGATCTTCACGTGCGCGTCGGCTGACCCGCAGACGATGGTTAGACTGCTCGGTTAGTGCTGGGCAATGGAAGACAAGGTGTCGTCGGAGCTCTACAGTAGAGCCTCGAAGGTGATGGTGGGAGGGGTCTCCAGCCCGGTAAGGGCGTTCAAGTCTGTCGGGGGCACCCCGAGGTTCATTTCCAGGGGGAAAGGGGCGCACATCTGGGACGAGGACGGAAACAGGTACTCCGACTACGTGTGCTCTTGGGGCGCGCTCATACTCGGTCATGCAGACCCACAGGTGACGGCCTACGTCTCGGAGAAGTTGAAGAGCGGGACGAGCTTCGGCGCGCCGACCAGGGAGGAGGTGACCCTGGCGGAGAGGGTACGCGCGAGCTTCCAGTCCATAGAGAAGGTCAGGTTCGTGAACTCAGGGACCGAGGCCACGATGTCGGCCCTGAGGGCGGCGAGAGGATACACCGGCCGGGCGAAGGTCGTGAAGTTCGAGGGGTGCTACCACGGCCATGCGGACCAGTTTCTGACGAAGGCGGGCTCCGGCATGGCCACCTTCGACCTTCCTGCTTCGGCTGGGGTCCCAGAGGGTTCGGTCGCGGACACGGTGACGCTCCCCTTCAACGACCGGGGAGCCGTCGAAGCCGAGTTCCGGAAGGAGGGCGCGAGCATAGCGGCGGTGATAGTCGAGCCGGTCGCAGGGAACATGGGGGTCGTCCCGCCGGACGATGGGTTCCTTCAGACCCTGAGGAAGGAGTGCACCGGGAGCGGGGCGGCGTTGATCTTCGACGAGGTGATCACAGGGTTCAGAGTGGGCGCGGGCGGGGCGCAAGGGCGGTACGGGGTGAAACCCGACCTTACGACCCTTGGGAAGATAATCGGGGGCGGGTTCCCCGTGGGGGCGTACGGAGGGAAGAAGGAGATCATGGCGGTGGTGTCTCCGGAAGGTCCCGTCTATCAGGCGGGGACGCTTTCGGGAAACCCGGTGGCTATGGCTGCGGGGGTGAAGACGCTCGAGCGCCTGACGGAAGGGACCTATGCGAAGCTCGAAGAGAGCTCGAGGACGCTGGCGGATGGGCTCGGTTACGAGGCGTCGAAGGCAGGGGTAGACGTGGTCGTCAACAGGGTGGGCTCGATGGTCGGGCTGTTTTTCTCAAAAGAACCGGTGCGTAACTACGCTGGCGCCAGGAGGGCGAGCTCCGATGCATATCGGGCGTTCTTCTGGAAGATGCTCGACGCCGGTGAGTACCTGGCCCCTTCGGCGTACGAGACGGTCTTCGTCTCGACAGCCCACGACGGCGGAGACATTGAGCGGACGGTCGCGTCCGCGGGGAGGGCGTTCAGGGAGATTGGAAGGTCATGAGCACGTTCGTAGACGCGTGCCGCAGGGCGCGGGTAGACAGGACTCCGGTGTGGTTCATGCGCCAGGCCGGGAGGTACCTTCCGAGCTACAGGAAGATCCGTGAAGAGAAGGGGATACTGGAAATCGCCAAGGACCCGGAACTCGCCTCGGACGTAACCGTAGACCCCGTCAGGCAGCTGGGGGTCGACGCAGCGGTGGTGTTCGCAGACATCATGCTCCCTCTCGAAGGGATAGGCGTCAAGTTCAGAATCGAGGAGAACCTGGGGCCGGTGATAGACAACCCGGTCAGGTCGAAAGAAGACGTCGAGAAGCTGGGCGACTTCGACCCGGAGGAGCAGGTGGGACATGTCCTCAGCACGATATCCCTCTCGGTGGACAAGCTCGCCGGCGTGCCGCTCGTCGGGTTCTCAGGCGCGCCGTTCACCTTGGCGAGCTACCTGGTGGAAGGCCGGCCCAGCCGCGAGTTCAGCCTGACGAAGAAGATGATGTACTCCGACCCTGACACCTGGAAGCTGCTGGAGTCGAGGCTGTCGAAGCTCGCGTCGGCGTATCTGAAGGCGCAGATCAGAGCCGGGGCCAGCGCCGTGCAGCTGTTCGACAGCTGGGTCGGATGCCTCTCCCCGGGAGACTACGCCGCGCACGTCGCGTCGTACACCAGGGACGTCTTCAGGGGCGTAGGGGATGTCGTCCCCAAGATACACTTCTGCGCCGACTCCTCACCGCTTCTGGAGCAGTTCGCTGACACGGAGTGCGACGTACTGAGCGTCGACTGGAGGCTCCCCATCGACACGGTGTGGGAGCGGACCGGGGGAAGGAAGGGGGTGCAGGGGAACCTCGACCCTGCGGCCGCGGCAGCCGGAGGGAATGCGATGGAAGACGGGGTCAAAGACATAATGCGGAAGGCGAGGGGGAAGAGAGGTCACGTCTTCAACCTCGGGCACGGCGTCCTGAAGGAGACGCCTCCGGAGAACTTGAAGCGGGTGGTCGAGATGGTTCACGGGGAAAGGGGGGAGTGAGATGAAGGGGATATTGGTGATGGCTTACGGAGGGCCTTCTTCGCTCGACGAAGTGGAGGCGTACTACACCCACATCAGAGGGGGGAGGACGCCGAGCCAGGAGCAGCTGGATGAGCTTGTCGGCAGGTACAGGGCGATCGGAGGCGGGTCGCCGCTCCTCGACATCACGAAAAGGCAGGCAGCAGGGCTCCAGCGCTCCCTGGCCGCGAGGGGCGGAGCCCGCGTCTACGCAGGGATGAAGCACTCGCCTCCTTTCATCAAAGACGTCGTGCAGGAAGCCAATGCGGAAGGGGTGACCGACCTGCTGTGCATCGCGCTCGCCCCGCACTACTCGAAGATGAGCGTAGGCGCGTATGCGAAGGCCGTCGACGAGGCGAACCGGACGTTGCCGTCCCCGATGAAAGTGGAATTTGTGAAGTCCTGGCACAGGAACCCAAAGCTGGTCGCAATGTGGGGGGACCGAGTGAGGGACGCGGCCGTGACTGCGGGGGCTGGCGCGGCGCTTGTCTTTTCCGCTCACAGCCTTCCCGAAAGGATCATCAACGAAGGGGACCCATACAGGGACCAGCTTCTCGAAAGCTCACAGCTCATCGCCGCCCGGGCTGAGTGGAAGGACTGGAGCTTCACGTTCCAGAGCCAGAGCAAGACTGGCGAGCCATGGCTGGGTCCGGACATCTTAGACCACCTGGAGTCCCTCTACGGGAAGGGAAAGCGGAAGTTCATCTCCGCCCCCATCGGGTTCGTGTCTGACCATCTGGAAGTCCTCTACGACATCGACATGGAGGCCAGGGGGTGGGCGGAGAAGCGCGGCGCTCAGCTGGTGAGGTGCGAGTCTCCCAACGACTCTCCAGAGATGGTCGCCTGCCTCGTCGAGATATGCGAGCAGCACGGGTTCGCGTAGACCGGCCCGCCTCTTCTCGAAAGGAACGTAGTAATAACTGGGGGAGCGCACGTCGGGGCATGGATGGATGCGGACGATGAGGGCGCTCGAAGCGCGCCAGCTTTCGAAGACGTACAGGAAGGCGAAGCAGCCGGCGCTCGAAAGCCTCGACCTGACGATCGAATCGGGCCAGATCTTCACCATGCTTGGAAGGAACGGCGCTGGGAAGACGACCTTCCTGAGGATCGCGAGCACCCAGCTGCTCCCCACCTCGGGGAGCGTGACCGTCCTCGGCCTTGACGCGGTCCGGGACGCGAAGGCGCTCAGGCAGAGGATTGCGATAGCCCCTCAGGAGGCGGAGACCATCTACCCCCTCACCCCCCGGGACCACGTCCTCCTGAGCCTCAGGATGCGCGGGATAGAGAAGGGGGAGGCAGAGGTCAGGGCGAAGCAGGCCCTGGAGGACCTCGAGCTCACCGAGGTCGCCGACGTAAATTCGGACTGGCTCTCCGGCGGGCTGAAGCAGAGGGTGATCGTCGCGATGGTGGTGAGGACCGACGCGGACCTCATTTTCCTCGACGAGCCGACGATCGGACTCGACCCGCTCAACCGCCGCAGGGTATGGGAGCAGCTGACCCGCATCAAGGAGAGCGGAAAGACCATAGTGCTGACCACGCACTACATGGACGAAGCCGAGGCTCTCTCCGACAGACTGGTGATAATCAACAAGGGGAAGCTCATGGCGAGCGGGACGCCGCAGAGCGTGAAGTCTGCGGTCACCAACAGGACGACGAGGGTTGACGTGTTCGACAAGTTCGAAAGAGGAGAGCTGGGGAGATTCGGCCACGTGGTCGCGATAGCGGGGAGGTTCAGGGTACTCACCGACCCAGCGGGGGCGAAGGAGCTAGGCGACGAGGCGGTCGCGCGCAACGCGACGATTTCGATAAGCCCGGTCACCCTTGACGACGTGTTCGTGGACATCGTAGGGGAGTCGGAGAAGGGGGAGGATGCCGACGGCCGGTAAGACAGCGAGGTCGCTCTGGGCCATAATGTACTACCTCGGGTTCACCCCGATGGTGAGGAATCCGCTGTTCATGGCGTTCGTCTTCTCGACCCCGTTCACCCTTCTGTTCATTCTCTTCGTGGCCAGCCAC
>JAJYKR010000012.1 GCA_021788415.1 archaeon | reverse complement strand
GACCAAGCCGCAAGTCGAAGGCGAGAGGATCATCCCACCGGAGGCGCACGGGGTGAAGGTCGCGTCCCTCGGCTTCTTCTATAGCGAAGAGACCCCGGTGATCTGGAGGGGCCCGCTGGTGGCTGGAGCTGTCAGGCAGCTCCTGACCCAGGTGGAGTGGGGGGAGCTGGACTACCTCGTCTGCGACCTTCCTCCGGGGACTGGCGATTCCAGCCTCACTCTGGCGCAGACCGTTCCGCTGGGAGGGGTCCTGATCGTCACGACCCCGCAGGACGCCGCCCTCAACATAGCAGCGAAGGCGCTTGCCATGTTCAAGCGGCTCAACGTCCCGATCCTCGGGGTCGTGGAGAACATGAGCCACTTCGTCTGCCCGCACTGCCTTCCTCCAGAACAGACCGTCATCACCGAAGATGGGCTCAAGCCAATCTCGAAGGTACGGGTTGGCGACCTAGTCTTGACTCACAAAGGCAGGTTCAAGAAAGTGTCCGCGTTGCATTCTCATGACTACGAGGGAAATCTGATCAGGATAACGTCCAAGTCAGCGTTATCCCCAGAATTCCAGGTTTCTCTTACACCAGACCACCCGGTTCTTACCCGTCATCTCTCTAGAAACAAGGACGGCTCGATTCTTACTCTTTTCAACTGGACCCCAGCCGCCAGCCTGACGCCTGCGATCGGAAACAAGAAGACCGACCTCATTGCCTTTCCCCGCATCTCTGAAGAAAGGGAACTGAAGGAGCTTCGATTCGTTGTCGAGTATCGAAACAAGTTGAAGGATTACAGATTTGCTGTTGACTCAAACTTGATGATTTTGCTGGGATATTACCTTGCCGAAGGCGATGTCATCAAGCGAGCAAAGCGTGGACATTGTGCTGTTAGGTACACGTTTGGGTCAAGCGGAAAGGAGCTTGCATTCGCGATGGAGGTTGTGAAAGCCGCCTCGGCCTATGAGTATCACCCGATTCTCTACATGGGAAAGACGGGTTGGAGGGTAGAAATCCGGTCTGTTCTCCTAGCCAGATGGATCGCAAAGGAGTTCGGGACGGGCGCCTCGACGAAGCGGGTCCCACTTTGGGTGAAGCTGTTGCCTCCGGAGAAGCTAGAATGGCTGCTTTCCTCATATGTGAATGGCGATGGAAATCGGGGGAAAATTGAGACCAGAGTCAAGACAGTCTCCGTCCAACTCGCCGAGGGGGTCCGAGACATCGCACTGAAGATTGGCTATCTACCGTCGATTACTGTCAGAAAAGGAGAATCCAACTTCCAGGGGAGGAAGGTGGACGCGAAGCGGATATTCAGGGTCGGATTTACGTTTTCAAGAAGGACTAAATCTGACGGAGAATTCGTATACCTTCGCATAAAGAAAGTCGAGTCATTCTCCTACAAGGGCGTCGTGCATGATCTTGAGGTTGAAGAAGACAACAGTTTCTGTACTCCATATCAGACGGTCCATAATTGCGGGGAGAAGACCTACATCTTCTCGAAAGGGGGCGGAAAGAAGATCGCAGCGGAACGGGGGGTCGACTTCCTCGGAGAGATCCCCATCGGGGTCGCGATCAGGGAGCAGTCCGACAAGGGGGTCCCGATAGTCGCCGCCTCGCCCGACGCCCCGGAGTCCCTCGTGTACAAAGAGCTCGCCTTCAGGGTTGCAGGGATGGTCAGCATAGTGGCCTTCGCGAAGCGGAACGGATGAGCCAGGGACAGGACGGGCTGCTGCGCCGGGCCGAGAGGAAGAAGAAGGGCCGCAGGCGCAGGAGAGGGCCGTACCGGAAGTCCTGGTCCCCCCGCTAGGTCATCTGACCGCTATCGCGTCGATCTCGACCCTCGCCCCCTTTGGGAGGGCGGCGGCCTGGACGGTGGACCTCGCCGGGTAGGGCGGGGCGAAGTGCCGTGCGTACTCTTCGTTCATCGGAGCGAACTCCGAAAGGTCGGCCATGAACACTGTGGTCTTGACCACGTCCCTCATGCCCAGCCCCGCGGCCGCGAGCACGCCTTCGAGGTTGGAGATGGCGCGTGCGGTCTGGGCCACTATCCCCTGCTCGAGGCCCCCCGTCGAGGGGTCGGTCCCGATCTGGCCTGAACAGTACACGGCGCCCGCGTCGACGGCCTGGGAATACGGGCCTATCGGCGAGGGGGCGGACTTCGTCCTGACTTCTGACTTCATCCTGACGGCCAGGGGCGGCCAGGGCTTTAACCTGTTGCCGCTTCAGGGACGGCCGAGGAGTAGCTTGAGGGCAGGGTACACGTCGGCGTCCTCCTCGTAGACGAGGGTCTCCTTCCTGTCCATATGGGAGAGCATGCGGGAGGTCACCTTCCCCTTCTTTTCGACCAGTATGATCCTCCTCCCTGCCTTGTACGCTGCCATGATCTCCATCCCCACGCCGATGCTCGGCTCGGTGACGTCGGCGACGATGACATCGGACCTTTCGGCCCCCTCCACGTCCCTGCGGAAGACGTTCGTGGCAGAGGCGCCGGAGCGCTCCACAGGCCCGAGGACCCATGGGGAGGAGACTTCGCAGCCGGAGTCGCGGATCGCCTTGGCCATCAGCTCGGCCCGCTGCAGGGCTCGGTTGGCGATCATCGGGACTGAAAGATAGACCTTCAAAGTTCGCGATCCTTGGACACTGCGGCATTCTCACCATTGCTTGCCGATTGTGGTACGGGATAGACGGTCCCCTGGCCATCGAATGGGCTTTGTGGCCTGATCGTTTTCACAAGTCTGAAGTCCTCTTTTCGGATGTTCGCATAGATTCTTCCTTCAGGGATTGGTTTGATGATATAGCGGGACAAGTCGGGGGAAACGAAGACGACAAGAAGTCGCAGGTTTAGGTTCCGCGCCAGCCACTGTATTGCTCTCTTGTTCCCCACACTATTGTTCCTAAATGACTTGTAGGAAGCAGTGGTCACATCAATTGCGCAACATTGGCCTTCTTTGCTGGCCAAGATGTCAACAGGTGCGTGATGGTTATGCAACCAGCAGATGTCCCCGAACCCTTCTTCGGGCAAGATCTCTCTTGCCGCAATCTCTTCCGCTTTTTCGGATACCGTCCTAACTTCCATAGAGGTCATCTTCCGAATGAACGTTCCTCTCCACAACAGTCTAATTCCGCGGTATCTTGTAAAGTAGTTGTCTGGATCTATCTCTTTCTGCCTCTGACAGCTAGCTCGGTTTCCTTCCCTGACCTTCTTCCTCCAACACTCCTTGCAAACAAAGAGTCTTGTGGCATAGAACTTGCCCGAGTTCTGAAAATAGCGGGGTTTTGGGTTCCTATGAGACTCGTTCCAGTTCTCCTGATTTAGGAGAATTCCACACTTGTTGCACCTTGGGTTCTCTGTATCTTTCTGTCCCAAGGACTTGGTCAGCTACCGCGGAATCCTTGCTTGAAGGGTATTCTTTACGGTAGTTCCAGTCTTGTGGGCACACTTTACAGGAGCATGAGAGTAACAGTACGAACTTCCACAGACATGGCAGGTGTAGTGGAAGCCGACCGCCAGTTTTCGGCCGCAGACCCCGCAGGTGGGCGCAGCCGTCTGCTCCGCGCTCGTGTACACTCCCCTAACCTCTGAGGTATGAGATTAGTAGGCTTCCTATTAAGACAATGGATTATAATTCCATACAATATTGAGGGAGTTGTGTAAAACTAATCGTTCACTTTTCACCGTATGACAGGTGAGTCGGTCGCCATTCGGCGGCGGTGCCCTCAGCGCTTGTAGCCGACCTTGCGCAGGAACGACCGCCTTTCCTCCTTGTCCTGTTCCCCCTCCGCCCCCTTTGGGGGGACCCCGTCGATGACTCCCATCACTCCCCTCCCCTTCCCCGAATCGGCGATCACGACAGACACAGGGTTTGACGTGGCGCAGTACACGCCGACCACCTCCTCGACCGCCTTGACCCGGTTGAGCACGTTGATCGGGAAGGCGTCCCTGAGGAGGACGACGAAGGAGTGCCCGGCTGCGATCCGGGACGCGTACTCCTTTGCGAGGTCCGCGAGTGCGTCGTCGGTGCCTTCGTACCTGACCAGGGCCTTGCCTGATGCCTCGCAGAAGGCCAGCCCGAACTTCAGACCCGGCATGGACCCGACCAGAGCCTCGTAGAGGTCCTCGACCGTCTTGATGAAGTGCGCCTGCCCGATGATTATCTGGACCCCTTCAGGGACTCTGATCTCTTCCTCCAGGATCCTCATCGGCCCGGAGACGTCGGGGCGCAGTCAAATCCTTTTGCTTCGCTGCCATGCAGGCCCAGGGCGAGTTAAAAGGGGAGGACAGGTCTACTCCCGATGTCGAAGGCCTGGTACCTCTTCCGGAAGCCCGAGCCCCAGGCCAGGGAGGGGCTCGTGCCTCCGCCTCCGGTCCCTCCTCCGGACGTGATAGCTGGAGTCCTCGACACCTACAGGGTCCCCGAAAGAGGAGGCCCTGACTCCTCGGCCCAGGTCTTCATCGTCGAGGAGGACGGCATGGGCAAGTATCTCGTCCGCCTTCCCGCGCTCAGCTCCGAAGAAGAGCATGCGCTCGAGCTCCTCCGGGCGAACCTGCTCGACTCGATCCCTGTCGACGAGGCCGGGGGGCCGAGGGAGGTGGTGTCAGACTACGTGACGAAGTCGGCCGAAGGGCTCGGCATCTCTTCGGTGGTGGAAGGTTCCCACGAGAAGCTGCTCTACTACCTGATGAGGGAGTTCGCAGGATTCTGGGAGATCGACCCCCTGATGAACGACGACAACCTGGAGGAGGTCTCCCTGTGCCGGTTCGACAGGCCCGTGCGGGTCCTCCACAGGGAGTTCAGCCACTACATGTTTATGGAGACGGACGTCGTCTACAGCTCAGAGGAAAGGCTGCAGGCGTTCGTCAGGAGGCTGGCGCAGCTCGGGGGGACCACCATCTCGCTCGCGCAGCCGTCGCTCGAAGTCACCCTGCACGGGCCCTCGGACCGGAGGGTGACGGCCACGCTCGGAGACGAGATCTCCAGGCCAGGCTCGACCTACGCGATAAGGAAGCAGAAGGCGACCCCGATCACTCTGGCCCAGCTCGCATCCCCTGAGCACGCCCGGTGGCCAGCCCTCGGCCTCCAGCCCATCCCCGAGCCGGCTGCGCCCTACGAGGAGGTCCACTCCCACAAAACCCTGTCGGTCCTGATGGCCGCCTACTTCTGGCTCCTCCTCGAAAGGACCGCCAACGTCCTCATCGCGGGAGAAACGAACTCGGGGAAGACAACCCTGATGAACGCCATCCTGGCGATGGCGAACCCTAGGTGCAAGATAGTCACCGCCGAAGACGTCCTCGAGATCAACCTCCCCGACCACCTCCACTGGCAGAGGCTCAAGACGAGGTCGCACAGGGCAGGGCTCTCGCCTTCCGCAGCCAGGTACGAATACGGCCTCGCTGAGCTCCTGAAGCTGTCTCTGAGGTTCTCCCCGACAGTCCTCAGCTTAGGGGAGATGAGAGGGGAGGAGTCTGAGACTGTCGCCGCAGCTATCACCCTTGGGTTCTCCACGATGACGACAGTCCACGCAGAGAACGCGGAGAGGTGCGTCCAGAGGCTGACCACCCCTCCGATGCGGTTCTCGGGTGGGCACGTCCGCGACATCACCGCGATCGCGACGATGAGGAAGGTCGTCCTGCAGGACGGGAGGGTCGTTCGGAGGGTCGTAAGCGTCGACGAGGTCAGGCCGCAGGGCGCAGACGGCCACGAGATCGCCAACGTCTTCCGCTACGACCCAGCCTCCGACTCGTTCGGCCCCACGACTCCGGCCGAGGTCCTCGACAGGTCTTTCAGACTGAACGAGATCGCGGAGAGCTTCGGGTGGTCCCCGGCCGCGGTGCAGGGGAGCCTGGCGGTCAGGGCGGCGCGGATATCCAACAGGATCGCCGAAGGGGACCTCTCCCCCCGCGCCCTCTCCAGGATGGTCAGGGAGTTCTCCTGCGAGGAGGTGAGGAGGGGGGCGGAGAAGGGTTGGGGGAAGGAGTAGCGAGGCGGGGCCCGCTTCTCGGGAAGGCGGTGTCGAAGCTGGCGAGATCTCGCTCCCCCCGGATCGCGGACCTCCTGAAGCGCTCCGGAAAGGTGGGGAACCCGCTGGCGATCGCGTCCTCAACTGTCAGGGGCGCCCTGATCTGTGCGGCTGTGTCTCTCCCCGCGGCCGGGGCAGCGGGCCTCCTGCTGTCGAAGTGGGCCCTGCTCCTTGCGCTGCTGCCGCTCGCTTTCGTCCTTGCACCGGAGCTGAAGCTCAGGGACATGGTGGCCCGACGGAAGGAGGGGGTCGAGGCGGAGCTCCCCTTCTTCTCGGTCTTCGTAGGCGTGCTGGGGAGCGCCGGCGTCCCACTATACTTCATATTCAGAGACCTCGCCCGAAGCAACGTCTTCGAGGCCCTGGGGAGGGAGGCGCTGATGGTGAAGAGGGATGTCGAGACGCTCGGGATGAACGCCAACGACGCGTTCGAGAGGATGGCGGCCACACACCCGTCGAGGCGTTTCAGCGAATTCCTGCTTGGATACACGAGCAAGGCCAGGAGCGGCGGGGACGTCCCAGTCTACCTGGTCGGAGAGTCAGGTTCCCTCCTGAGGGAGCTGGAGGAAAGCTGGGGGAGATACGTCGCGAGGGTGGGAATCGTGGGCAGCATGATGATCACAGTCTTCGGGGTCGTCCCCCTCCTCCTGATGGTCGTGGGGGTCTTCTCTCCAGGTTTTTCGATGGTCGGCCTATTGGCCTTCACAGGGCTCGGGGTGCCAACGTTCACAGTGGGGCTGGTCTACATGGCCGGGAGGATGCAGCCGATGGGCGAAGAGCCGATACAAGGGAAGGCACTGACCGCAGCCGCTCTCGCTCTGCTGGGGGTGCCCCTGGGGCTCGCCACTTCGCAGGCGTGGGTCGGGGTCGCCGCCGCCCTGTTCGTATTCTTCGTTGCGTATGGCCTCTCTGTGAGGGGGCAGCTCTCCGAGACCAGGGCGATCGACGAGGGCCTGACGCGGTTCCTGAAGGACCTCCTCGAGTACAGGAGGCAGGAGTACGACCTGGCAAAGGCCGTGGCCGCCATCGAGTCGAGCGGGACCCACAGCGGTCCCTTCTCCAGGGTCCTTTCGAGGGTCGCTGCCCAGCTGAGGGCCGGCGTCCCCCTGGACGAGGTGAAGGTGGAGTGCAGGAGCAGGATGGGGAGGCTCACGTTCCTGCTCCTTGGTCAGATGAACAGGTCCGGGGGCGGGACGGTCGACACATTGTATCAGGTCTCGAGCTTCGCCGAGAAGCTGACCGGGATGAGGAAGAACGCGGACGCCGAGATGAAGCCATACCTCATCCTGTCGTACATCTCCCCGGTCCTCCTCGCCTTCGGAGTCACATTCGTGGAGGGGGTGCTTTCCTCGTTCAGCAGCAGGGTCGCGCCCGGCTTCTCCGCCCTCCGCGTCAGCGGGGTCCAGCTGGGCACCATATCCCCCGGGATGTCCCAGGTCTCGGACCTGCTCATCGTCGTGTCCGCGGCTTCCCTGGGACTGATCGGAGCGAAGATAACTGACCTGACAGTGAGGAACACGCTGAGGGCGTCCCTGAACGTGGCCCTGGCGGTGTCGGCCGTGGTGGCGATGGCAGCGCTGAGCTCACATTCGCTCGCCCAGCTACTGTAGGTTGGCGCCGGTTTGGTTGGGGGTTAAAAGTCCGGAGCCCGTGGTCGCTCGATGAAAATCAGCAGACGTCGCACAGCCATTTCTCAGAGCATGGACCTCTTTATCATCATAGCGGCAGTCCTAGGAGTCGGCGGCGTGGTGAGCGCCTCGGTGTACAGCCTGGTCAACAGCGCGACCGCCAACTCGAGCGTCGCAGTGGTGGGCGCCTCCCTGAAGGCGGGCGCCTCCGCCAGCGCCGCTCCGGCGGCTGTCACTGTCTCGATCAAGAACAACGGCGGGAGCACCATCTCCTGCACCGCATCCACCTGCCAGGTGGCCTTCGCAGGCACGAACTCGGGGACCGCCCTCCCCTCTTGCAGCTCTGCTACCTGCAGCCTCGTCTCTGGCGGGAGCGGGATGGTCTGGGCGCTGGGGCCAGCAGGGGCGCCGCTGACGCTGACGCTCACGGGGACCCTCGCGCCAGGCGCGGAGGCTTCTGTGGTCATCAACGGCGCGATCGCAGAGACCTCGGGGACCTTCTGGTCGGCCGGGACTCCTGTGACTATGAACGTCCTGTTCGGCTCGGCCTCGACCCAGATCACCGTGGTCTCGCAGTAGGAGGGCCACCAATGGCCCCTCCCCCCTTTTCCGGCCCGGCAACGAGGGCGGGAGTCAGCGAGCTCTATGCGTCCATGCTGATGATCGGGGTCACCCTCACCCTTGGCGGGATCGTAGTCGCAGCAGCCCTGGGGAGCGCGGCCCAGGCGAACGCGTCCGCGTCCCTGGGGTCGACCCTCCAGGAGGAAGGGTCCGGGGTCCGGCTGAGCCTGGTCTACGCTGTCGTCGCTCCGTCTGGGGCGTGCCCTCCATATCGCGGGGTCGACGAAGGGACTTCGCTGACGGTGGCGCTGTTCGACTACGGGACCGAAGGGTTCGCCCCGGCCGAGATTTGGGTCAACTCCACGCTCTACTCGGGCGGATTCCCCACCGCCAGTCCGGGCGCCATGGCATACTACACCGTAGTGCTAGGGACCTGCGCGCACGCTTCAGGGCTCACAGTCGCGGCGATCGACACGAGGGGGGAAGAGGTCCAGGTTGGCACCTAGGAACAGGAGAGGGGTCTCGACCTACCTCGAGGTCTTCGTCCTGATCGGGCTGGCCGTAGCCGGGTCGGGGGTGGTGCTCGGGGCGGGCCTGAACGCTGCGTCCTCGTCAGACGGGCCCGCCCTGTCCCTGCTGGACGCGACGGTCCACCAGGGGAGGTACTTCGCTGTCGAAAGCGTGGCGATCTACAACACCGGTGACAAGGCGCTCGGACGCACGGTCCTGAGCACAGGAGGGGTCCCTGCCTCGTCGACCTACTGCTACGCGCTCTACGACCCCTTGGGAGGCACGGAGCTCGCCTCGACGTGCCCTGCGATGGCGACCGACCCGGCTTCGGTGGTCCTCGGCTCCGGGCCGGAACCTGGGAGAGGAGTCCTGGTCGTGCTGACGGTCGAGGGGAGCCCTTTCGCTGTCGGCTCGAGCGTCCGCGTCGCGGTCACCACGGACGCCGGGGCGCAGCAGAGCACAGACGTGGGGGTCTCCCCCGGATAGGAGGGAGCCGTTGCGGACAGAGAGCCGGAGGGGGGTCGCTTCGATCATAGGGACTGTCTTCTTCGTGGTGGTCTTCATGCTCGCCATGGGCTCCCTCGCCTACGCCTCCGGGATGCAGGCCCAGGCGTCGCAGGCGGCACAGCAGGCCCAGTCTGCGGTCGCCATGCGGGGGGCTGAGTCGCTCGCGTTCAGCCCCGGCCCGGGGCTGCCTGCAGCCAACGACGGCCCTGCGACCGTCGAGGTGGCGTTCGTCGTGCTCAGGTTCCCCAATGGCACTGTCTACCCCCTTCCAGCCTCAGGCGCGATTCCAAGCGGAGGGACCTTTCCGGTGGCCCAGCTCGTCCCGTCTGGCGTGTGCGCCCCAGGAACTGCCACATGCATTTCGAAGTTCGACCAGATCGTCTCCGGGCGCCCGCCAGGGAGCTCGGTGGGGGTCGTCACGACGTTGGGGAACGCGTTCTGGTACACCTATTCCTCCCCGCAGCCCCAGGGAGGGACGTACCTTTCCTCCTGGGTGGCTTCGCCGGTAGTCACGTCAGGCAGGGGCGTCTACACTTCGACCACGCTGGCGGTGACCCTGGCGGCCAACACCACCTACGAGTTCTACGCGTTCACTGCCATCGAGCCTTCCTTCGGGACCGAGAGCTACGACTTCGAGGTCCACCCCCTCCCGCCGGGGGCCTCGCTGATCATCGCCTGCTCCCCGATGTCCTACCCCGAGGGGGGAGGGAACCAGCCCACCAACTGCGTCACCACGGCCGGAACCCCCGTAGCCGTCCCCGGGACCCTCGCGTTCGGCGTGCTGCCGCCTGTCTTCCAGACCCCAGGGATGTTCGGGATGGTGAGGACCGCAGGCGCCGGAGGGACACTGGAGATCGACTTCGCGTGCGTAGGCAACTGCGGGGGGGTGTCCATTAGGGCAGGATCGTACATGGTCGTCCTGCCCGTGGGCTGAGCGCGATCATCTCGCCTGAGGCCTGAGCTCCAGCGGTTCCTGGAAGAAACGCCTCGTCAGCCCTGTCGCCGGGGAGTCGATGGGGTCCACGCTCACCACTACCGGGAGGTTCCTTACGGCGTAGCCCAGCAGGAGGCACATCCGAGGGGGGAGGGTCCTCACGATGGCCTTTACCGTGTCCCCGTCGGCCATGGACGCCTGGGAGATGAGCGCGAGGTCCGAGTCGTTGCTGAAGTTGTAGAGGAAGATGTTGTCCACCTGCCTGTATATCTTCTGGTCTATGGCGTCCGGCTGGTTCGTCACGAAGACGGTGAAGACCCCGAAGTGCCTCATCCTCGTTATCAGGTCCTCCCAGTAGGTGTCGCGGAGGTACAGGTGGGCCTCCTCTGCGAACAGGAAGACCGGAGGTATCTTGCGGCGCTCGAGCAGCTCCACCATCTTCGACAGCATCAGCTCGACCACCATCTTCCTGTTGAGCGGGGAGACCCCGCTCAGGGAGACGACGAGGGCCCCCCCGGACCGGTTGAGGGAGAAGAAGTCCTGGAGGTCGAACTGCTGGTGGGCGGCGTCCGTGAAGAGCCCGCAGGAGGCTATGGTGTGGTATCTGGCGAAGAGCGCGTCCCGGACGAACTCGTTGCACCTCCACTGCTGGATGGCCGCCTCCAGGGACGCGAGCGACAGCTCGTCCCTGCTGTCCAGCTGCTCCCATATCTTCACGAACTCCCTGAGCGACGTCCCGGGCATGTCGAGGGAGTGCGAAAGGAGGTTCGAGATCGGCCTCAGCCCGACGGAGGCGAGCGAGAACTTCAGGTCCCGGCCCGGCCTCATCACCTTCACCTTCTTCGCATCCCCGGCGTCGGTCCCGTCCCCCCGCTGCCCGACCGTGCCGTACTCGTCGTTCAGGTCGAAGACCACGGCGTACGCTCCGTTGGCCAGGAGCCCCCTGAGGAGTATCTTCGCCAGGTGGGACTTGCCCGACTCCTTCCTCCCTGTGATCACCGTTATCCTCCCGTCGAGGGCCTCCGCCGGGATCCCGAAGGAGGACTCGCTGTCGA
Source organism: archaeon (assembly GCA_021788415.1). Next base: position 182 of record JAJYKR010000012.1, on the reverse strand, counting down.
CCGTCCCGAGCCGGATGTTCCTGACTCCCAGCGGGGAGACGGCCCCCGCCAGGTCCTCTATCATGAGCCGCGTGACAGTGGAGCTGGTCCTCGACGGCATCCAGTTCGCCCGCGGGGTCAGCTTCCCCCCGGATATCGTCCCCCGCGCCTTGCAGAGCAGGATCCTCATGTCGCGGATCAGG
>JAJYKR010000011.1 GCA_021788415.1 archaeon | reverse complement strand
TCGTCAATGGTTGACCTTGCAATTATTGCATGTCCTTAGCAGGTCAACGAAAGAGGAAACATTACCCCACCAAAAGAATGCCATCGCCGAGGAGAGAACGACGAGCACAAGCTTCTCTAAATCAAGCCTGTCGACAAACGCGTCGACGAACCGAACCGGATTCTCCTCAGTGACGTACTCGTCGAGAGTCTCTGGGAAGAGGATTGACTGACTCCTCTTCTCTCCCGCCACGTAATCATCGGACATACGACCGCATCACGTCGTTAGAATATAACTTTCCGTCCACCTTGCGACTCGGATGAATTTTCACACAGTCTGGAACGGGTTCAAGTCTGCGGCCCGACGGGACACGCCGCGAATTCGCAGCTAGAAGCTGTCCTGAAATGAGCGGTTGTGACTGAAAGACAGCGAAAAGAAATCCTGGCATCTTCGCTGTGGAGCGTCGGTGGGCTAGCTAATCCACTTCAAAGTCACGCCTTCGATTCCCCGGAAATGCGGGTCGTCTGTGTAGCAGGGAATCTTGAGGATTCTCGCCGTAGAGGCTATGAGGCTGTCGGCGAAAGGGATCCCATGCTTGTGCTTGATCAACGCAGCCTGAATCGCGACTTCCTTGTCGACGCTGACGAGCCTGAAATCCTTTGCCAGGGAATTTGCCCTCAGTTCGGCAACATCCTTGCCCTCCTTCTCCAAGGTCAGCTTGTATATTTCAGAAAGGGCCGCAGTTGAAAGGTAGTTGGGTTTGGATTCCAGGAGCGCCCTCCTCACCTTCTCCTTCGTATCGGTCCCGCCGGCGTAGAAGAGCTCGATCAGGAATCTCGTATCGAAGGAGCTGCCTTTCACTCTTCCTCGGCTCTCATTTCGTCAAGCAGCCTCTTCATCTCTTCGACGGAGGCGCGTTTGGACCCGGAGCCAATCAACTCAAGCGTCCCCGTCGCCTTCCGGAGCAGTATCCCCTTCCCGGTGTCTTCGACCTGCAATCTAGTCCCTTCGTAGATTCCGTACTTCTCTCGCAGCCTCACCGGCACGGTCGTTTGGCCCTTGCGCGTTACTACCACTTCTTCGGTCATACTAGTCTCCAGGTAGTACCATGCCGCGGTGCTACTTAAATCTGCCCGCTCGGACCCCTGGGCAGTATCTCCGAACGAGCATGGACTCCGGCTTCTTTCCTTGGCTATGATATGACCAGTCCCGTTCAGTGCGGGGTTGCCAATGCTCAAAATGGTTCAACGGTGATGGTGATTCGGAGATACTGCACACCCTGACTGCCACGTTTATTTGTAACCAAGCCCGGGCGCCAGACAGGGCGGCCGTGATAAACGGTCAAGAGCTTTTCGCATTTCTCGGTTGGGCGGTACTCGCACTAGCTCTTGCGCTTGCCATGTACGGGACAATCAAGGTCCTTGTCAGACGCCGTTCCACATGGTTAGACAGAATCGTCGCCCTGGTCGCGTTGCTTGGGCTCATCATCTTCCTGGTACTGGGAAAGTGAAGAAAAAAGGAAAGGAGAGACTTGGCTCAGAATAGGAGGCCGTAAGTCCACGAGACCTGTGCCGTAACGTAAATGTCGTTGTAGCCATTGTAGGTGAAGGTCGTGCTCCCTGACCCTTCGGTGGTCCATGAGATACTTCCGGTCTTGTAGAATCCATTGCTGTCGTACGCAGTCCAGGAGCCGCCCGTATATGTCCCGGAATAACATATGCCGAACGGCCCGATTGCGAATGCATCGAAGGGGCCGCTCCAACAACAGATTATGGACTGGTTCGCTTCTCGCCCTAAAGCCTGAGCCCAAACGACTTCGCGAATCCCTCGAAGTCCCTGTAGGTCGCCAGGTAACGGAAGCCGTCTCTTGTGACCGAATACCTTGTCCTTTCCCCCCTGGTCGTCCCATCGAGCAGACCGGCCTGGATCAGGCCGCGCACGATCTCCATAGCCTTGGCATATGAAACGTTTCCCTCCCTGATGATGGTTGCGATGCCAACCCCTTCCCCCTCATCGTCGGAATGTATGGCAGCAGCCAGGAGGTCGGCAACAATCCCGTCCCTTGTCCTGTGTCTTCCCCCCAATGCGCGCAATGCTTTGCCTCTGTCCCTGGACCTATGATGTGCTCACGTAGAGGGTTATCTCCCCGCCGTTAGCCTGGTAGCTGACACCGGCCTGGGGGTTGACGCCTTGAGAGAACCACGGGTTCGGCAGGCTGTAAGGGAACGAGACCACCTCAGAGTCTATGAAGTTCGTCTTGTTCGAGCCAATCTGACTGAAGGCCATTGATGCTTGGTTGTAACTTTGCCACGAGTCATGTTGTGATACCGGGAAGTTCCATTGCACAGTGAACTGGGGGAGGAAGTAGGTGCAGGGAGAGCCTGAGCTGGTCTTCGCTACCAACATAGTCGCGTCACCCAGGCTTATCTTGTAATCGACGGGTAGCAAGGTGCCATTGGAAACAGCGAACCCTTGCATCCTTCCCGAGTACGCGTATTGGACTACCGAAGAGAGGAAGAATGTCACGTTATGGAAGTTGACGTAGGCCTCGTCCATGTAGGACGTAAACACCGGGACGAAGGTGACGTACCAGTATGTCGTACCGTTGATTGTGGTGGTACCGTTGGCGGCCAGGGTGACGTTCGAGTAAGGCAACTTTCCTAGCTTGGTGACCGTACCGTTGAGCCCGCCACCCGTTACCGTGGTAGTGATGTTAGGCTTGCCCGTGTTGTAGTCCGGAAGGACAAGGGCGTGTGGGACCGAAGACAGGCAGCTGGATGCCGCGATGTCCCCCCCTATGACGTTGTTCGGACTTGGACCCGGGGGGAGCGCGTAGGCAACCGATATGGCTAGGACGACCGCCAGTAGGACCGCGAAAGCCGAAGTGAGCACGGTCTTCTTTCCCAAGCCCAAATGCATGCCAAGTCCTTTCCTGGCGGGGGAGATAGTTCTACGCTTTAGGATGGCCCCGTTCTAATGTTAGAACTATTAGAGATTCGCGAAGAACCATGTGTGAAACGCTTGGTCTAGCTTGAAACAGAACAATCCAGATGACATCCTCGAAGGGACCACGCGGCGGGTCTTCAGGTTCGTGTACCGCCAGCAGAACCCGGTCGGAATCCATGATGTGCAGCGTGGCCTCGGCCTGAGCTCACCTTCGGTCGCGCACTACCACATAGGAAAGCTCGTGAAGGCCGGTCTCCTGAAAGAAGAAGGGGGTGGGTACGTCGTCGACAAGGTCGTCTTCGAGAATATGATCCGTGTCAGGAGGGCGGCCATTCCTCTCCAGACCGCCTATGCCGTGTTCCTGCTGTCGGCTTTCGCACTGCTAGTCACGGTGTTCCGGCCGGCCCCGGTCTCTTCGACCTATGTCTTCGCCGTCGTGGTGATTGGGGCGGCTCTCGCCGTTTCCATGTTCGAGGCGTACAAGGCGATGAAGGCGACGGTGTGAATGGCACGGCGACCTCACGCCAAAGGTGACCGAGCCCGCTTTTTGGCCCTTGGCCAAGGACCTGCAGGCGGCTGTTTCGGTCCATGAGACGAGCTAGAGACTTGACTGGGGTCGGCCGATGGGACTTTTCCGACGAGTCAGTCATGGGTGCCTTCAATAAATACACCACCCCGGCCCTGGGCCAGCCATGCCGCGGATACTTTACGGCGTCAGCCCCATAGGGCTGGGGCACGCCACGAGGTCCCTGGTGGTGGCCAGGGAGCTGGAGAAGAAGGGGGCGGAGGTCAAGATGTTCTCCGGGGGGAAGGCGGCGGAGTTCCTGAGGGGGTGCGGGGTCGAGGTCGAGGACATCGTGGAGGACGCCGGCCCGAAAATCGCGGGCGGCGAGATGAAGAACGCGTCTGCCTGGTACCTCAGGTCCTGGCTGGCCCAGAGGAGAAACGTCCCCAAGGCGCTGAGGCTGGCGGCGTCGTTCGCCCCGGACGTGGTCGTGTGCGACGAGGAGTTCTCAGGGGTGACGGCCGCGGGGGAGATGGGGGTCCCCAGGGCGTTCATGGCCGACGAGCTGGAGCTCGGCTTCGCCAGGGGGATGGTGGCGCGCGCCATAGAGGGGAGGGTGGAGGGGTGGTACAGGGGCCTCCTCGGGGCGGTCGACCTCCTGATAATCCCAGAAGAGGGGGAGGACGCGGGGAACAAGAGGTTCGTGGGGCCCATCGTGCGGGCTCCGACCGCCATCTGCGCCGAGGTCCGCGCGAGGCACGGCCTCCCTGAGGGGAGGACGGTCCTGGTCAGCCTCAGCGGGAGCGGAGCCGGGAGGGAGCTCGCCTGGAAGGCCATGGACGCCCTGGGCTCCGTCCCCGGGGGGCGTCCCTCGCTGGTGGTGGTGGGGAACAGGGGGGCGAAGCTGGAAGGGGAGGGGGTCTACGACCTCGGCCTGGTGAAAGACAACCAGGACCTGGTCGCCTGCGCCGACCTCGTCATATCCACGGCCGGGAAGAGCACCATAGACGAGGCCGCGGCCGCCGGGACCCCAATCATAGCCGTCCCAATCAGGAACCATGCGGAGCAGGAGAGGAACGCGGCGGCGTTGGGGTACTCCGCGTCGGACTCGGAAAGGCTGCGGGAGCTCGTCCGGCTGAAGATCGGCGCCAGGGGGGAGCCGAAGGCCTACGACGGCGGGAGCCGCGCGGCGGAGCTGATCACGTCCCTCGCCTAGCCTCGGTCAGGGCGCCCTTCGGGCCGGGGCTTCCTTCTCCTGGACATCCTTGAGGGAGGCGATCAGGGCCTCGTCGGTCGGGATACCGGAGAGGGCCAGGACCAGCCGCTCCTTCCTGGCCAGCTCTACGGCGAGAGGGTCCACCTCCTTGGGGCCGTGGATGACGACCATCCTGGGCTTGAGCTGCGACACCCGTATCGCGACCAGGGGGCTCCTCCCCATCCCCACCTTCGTGAAGACCAGCGCCCGCTCGGTGGTCGCGCCGAATATCCTGTAGAAGTCGTAGCCCGAAAGGGCGTAGATCGTCTTTATGCTGTCCACCACCGTGTATCCGTAGAGCTTCACCTGTTCCGGCTCCCCAGAGAGGACTGTCGCGTCCAGGGCGCGGAGTATCTTCGTCGCCTCGACCGGGGCAGGGAACTCGCCGATGGAGAGTATCGCCTGCTCTTCGCCGCTGGCCACGAGCTTGGAGACGACCCTCTCCTTCCCTTCGTCCAGCCTCACCAGCGCCTCCACGTACTTCTTGACGAACTGGACCCCCGGGGAGGGCCTGCGCCCCGACTCGTAGTCGCTGAGGACCGAGGCTGAAAGCCCCAGGGCGTGCGCGAGGGCGACCTGCTTGATCCCGAGCCTGTCCCTCCAGGCCCTCATCGCCCGCCCAGCGTCCGGGCTGGCTACCACGTCCCCCGCTATCTTCGCGAGGGCGTCGCCGGGAGAAGATTCCATGCAATTAGCCGGTTGCCGTAGCTCAGATAAGTCTTTGGCGAACTATTCCGGACCCCATCGCTTCTTCGAAAGGGCGGCCACCTGCTCCTTCAGCACGGCGACCCCCAGCCTGACAGGTGCCTCCTCTCTCGCCAGGCCCAGCTGCCTCGTCAGCCGCTCGCCGAGGAGCTTCCCGTCCCCGGTGGTGAGGCTCGAGAGTGTCTCCCTGGGCCGGGCGCGGAGGAGGGCGGTGACACCTTCCGCGAGCTCCTCGCCGAGGAAAGAGTAGCACTCGGCCAGCTCCATGCGGACCACGAGCTCCCTGGCCTTGGCCGAGAGGATCTCTGTCCTGGCGGCCGACCACTCCGACTCCCCCTGTGGCGCCCCTCCCCGGAGGATGTCGTGCAGGACCGTCAGCCCCTCCAGCCTGGCGCCGCACCCGGCCCTGCTGGCCGCCTCCAGGCCGGCGCCCGCGGCGACTGCTTCGAAGCTCTTGGCTGCGCCCCTGGAAAACGACCTGAGCTGGGAGAGCAGGTGGCTCGGGGACGGGACCGCCTCCTTGGACAGGAGGAAGGCGCCGGCGAACTCGTAGCTCGATGCCATGAGCCAAAAGTCCGCGTCGATCAGGCTCCCCTTCGCGAGGGCGTCCTCGGCCCTCCCCAGTCCCTTCAGCGCCGAGCCGAGGCGGGCGGTGCTCGCAGCCTCAGCCGACGCCGAGAGGGTGGCTGAGCTGGTGGCTATGGCGGTGGAGAGCGTAAGGGAAGTGTCTCGGACGGGCTTCGCCGAGGCCAGAGAGAGGGCGCGCTCGGGCCTGGGCCTCAGGACCTCGTCCTCGGTGGCGAAGGCCACGTCCACGAACACGTCCCCGAGCTTGAGCGAAGTGGCAGGGCGAGTATCGCCTGTCACCACCAGGACGTCGAACTCGCAGCTGTACCTCTGCATCCCCCTCGAAGCGCACCCCACGACGGCCACGGCAGAGTCGAGGTAGGCGTCCAGTATCGGCCTCAGGTGGTCCGCGACGGGCCCGGTCTTCCCCTTCATCTGATAATCGTCCTTTGCAGCTCTGAAAACGTCCTATGAAAACGTGCCAAGTAGAGTTTCGCCCGCGGTCCGCCATCCAATTCTAACCGATAACACGGTCGTGCATTGAAATTCCTCTAAAAGAGGCACAAGACATATATATGTGACAGGGAGGGTGTGACATGTAAGTATTTCGTTAGTGATAGATTTGTTCGCAGACAAAGACTTCTCGAGACTGATGCGCCTGCAGAAGGCGATGGACAAGTGCCCCCGCTGCGGCAAGGGGCCGATGATCGTCGACTCCGCCGGGGGCGAGCTGTTCTGCGGCGCCTGCGGCTTCGTAGTGAAGGAGAAGATCGAGGAGGTCGGGCCCGAGTGGAGGGCTTTCTCCAAGGAGGAGAAGGACGACAGGAGCAGGGGAGGGATTCCTACGTCCATAGCAATGCACGACATGGGCCTCGCGACCGTCATAGGAGGGGTCAACAAGGACGCTTCGGGCAAGTCCCTCTCGGCCTCCATGAAGGCGACCGTGGAGAGGCTCAGGACCTGGGACTCGCGCAGCCAGGTGCACGAGCCGGTCGACAGGAACCTGAGGCAGGCTTTCAGCGAGCTGGACAGGCTCTCGGACAAGCTCTCGGTCTCCGACGCCGTGGTCGAGAAGGCGGCCTACGTCTACAGGAAGGCCCTGGAGAGGGGGCTGGTGAGGGGCAGGTCGATCTCTGCCATAATCGCGGCGTCGCTCTATGCCGCCTGCAGGGACACCCAGACCCCGAGGACGCTGAAGGACCTGGCGGCGGTCTCGAACGTGAAGAAGAAGGACATCGCCAGGTGCTACAGGCTTCTGCTCAAGGAGATGGACATCAAGATGCCCGTGGTGGACCCCACGAAGTGCATCTCGAGGATCGCGTCGAAGGCGGGGCTCTCCGAGAAGACGAAGAGGAGGGCGCTGGAGATACTGAAGAGGGCCGAGGAGACGAGGATTTCAGCCGGCAAGGACCCCATGGGGCTGGCTGCGGCTGCGCTCTATGTCGCCTGCACCCTGGAAGGGGAGGACAAGACCCAGAAGGACGTGGCCGAGGCGGCCGGGGTCACCGAAGTCACCATCAGGAACAGGTACAAGGGACTCAGGTCCGCGCTGGGGATCTAGAACCGGTCCGCAATCGGCGGCCGGGCACCTGAGCTTCTCGAAAAGCTGTCCGCCGCCGCTCTGACCGACCCCTTGGAATCCCAGGGCATGTAGGGACGCGTGGAGCAGGAGCCCGGCTCCTCAGGCAGCGGTCCGCTGCCGCCCTTCTCAGTCTTCCCTTACGAGCCTTTCTTTCCCGCGCTCGGCCAGCCCTCCTCTGGGGTAGATCGAGGGGAAGCTAGAAGAGAGAATGTCGACGTACTTCGCCGTCTCCGCATCGTTCATGAACTGGAACATGTACCTCCCCGAGTAAGGCTCGGGGGGGCCTTCCCGCCTCAGGAACTCGATGTGGATGAGCGGGTCCCCCTGCTTGATCGTTATCGGGGTCCTCTCGTTGCTCAGGTTCACCAGCTCCAGGGCGAGCCTCCCGACGAAGCCGCTGTGGACCTTGACGGAGTTGAGGAACGACAGCCCCAGCCTCCCGAACTTGCTCTTGGAGGTGAGGTGCGCGACCACGTCCGGGGGGGTGAACACTATCTCCCGCGAGACCATGTTCCTGTGCTCGAGGTAGTTGAGGGTCCTGTCTTCGCGGACCGTCAGGACGTACCCGTCCCCGTCGAAGGCCGAGCTCTCGGACGGGTAGATGCAGCCGTACTTGGCCACCATCTCCCTCATGATGGGCGCTCCGATCACTGTCATGTTGTTGGAGATGGCCCCGCCCCGGGCCCCTTATCAACAAACCCCTCCGCTTCTGAATGTCTCGCCAGGTACTTGCTCAGGGCCAGATACACCACGAGGACGAAGGAGGCGACGCCGAAGAGGAGGGTCAGGTCGTAGTCGACCAGCGCCTCGCCCAGGTAGGCGTTGGCGGCGCTGGCGGAGAGCCCGAAGGCAGACTGGCCGAAGAAGACGTACACGACCCCGAGGTAGTCGACCCCCCAGTGCGCGAGGACGGCGACGTGGAACCCGTACCTGACGTAGAGGTACCCCAGGACGAGGCCCCCCCAGACCGCGTCCGGGAGCTTGGCCCAGGACCACCCCCCGGCGCCCCCGCAGTTGACGTGGCAGACCCCGAAGGTGATGGCGCTCCCCACCATGGCCGCCCAGATGATCGCCGCCGACGCGCCGCCCACGGCCGCTCCCTCGAAGACGGCCGACGGCCGCCAGAGCGCCTTCAGCGCCTGCCTGGGGGACCTGCCGATGGAGAGGACAAGTGCGAAGAGGCCTATGAGGACGACCCTGAACCCGAACTCCTCCCTGAGGGGGGCCAGGGTGAGGGTGCCCAGCTCCAGGAGGGGGTCGTAGCTGGCGAAGGGGTTCCCCACCGACCCGAGGACCGACATGGAGACCGCGGTGATGAAAGTCCCGGTGAAGCTGATGAATCCTATCGCCACGAGGATCACGAAGAGCGGGCTCTCCATGAGCGTCCCCAACCCCGAGGCGAAGGCCTCTCTGACGGCCCGCAGGGGCCTCTTCTGCTGCCTGGCGCCGTAGGCGAACATCCCCGCGTAGACGGCCAGGAGCAGAAGGAAAGTCCCCCCGATGGGGACGGTGAAAGGGAGCACGGCCGCCACCGGGCCCACGAACAGGAAGGTCGGCACGTAGGAGCCGTAGCTCAGATGGTCGGAGAGCCCCCCGTGGAAGACGGCATAGACCCCCGCAGGGAAGGAGCCGACTATCAGCGCCAGGGTGAAGAATGCCAGGCCGATGAAGACGGCGACGACTGCGTTGGACCCGGGCGACCTCGGCGGCCGGTCCTGCAACTCAGCGCTTCTCCTCGTCGTCCGGCCCCTTCTCCAGGTAGACAGACCCCGAGTAGCCGCACTTCGGGCAGAGGTACTCCGCGGGGACGAAGCCCCACAGGTCCTTGTTGGCTGCGGCCAGGGGGGAGAGGCAACGGGGGCAGAGCTTCCTTTCCGGCGCGAAGGGGCTGCGCCTGGCCAGGACCGGCTCCCTGTCTTCCGGCTCCCGCTCGGAGTCCACGATTGGCTGGCCGCCGCCGTCCGCTTAAAACCATTAGAGCTGAAGGCCTGGTTCTGTCCCGCCGACGGGTGACCCACCCCGCCCCCCAGTCCTGGGCGACATACTCATGGTCAGCATGTTCCTCGCCTTGCGACCTCCCCTTCAGCCCAGGCGACCTGCCGTCCCCTGATGAGGGATGACCGGCACAGGCAGAGATCCTAAGCAGTCAGGCTCTGGCGGGGGACCGCCGTCGTCCTCGCGTCGGCGACATTCGCCCTTCCGGCTCAGGGCGGCCGGGGCCTGGGACTCCCCGCGGAGGAGCTCGGCAGGACGCTTTCCTTCACCGCGCCAAGATTCGACGGCGCGCGGCCCCGCTCCTAACAGGTTCGGGATGAGGCTTATCCCTCTAGGAAGGCGCGCTTGCTCGTGCTCACGAACAGGCACTCCGTCCTACCTTCCTTGGCGATTCTCCTCCTCCTCGTCGGCGGAGCCGCAGCCCCCCTGGCGCTGCTCGCCCCGGCCGTCCATGCCTCGTTCGGGACCACGGTCTCGATCACCACCTCCAACGGCTCGACGGTCTGCCCCGCCTCCCCTCTCGGCGGGACCTGGGACGGCGCCACGGACACCTGTTCGTTCTCTTCAGCTTCTGGAACGGCGCTTACAATCTCGTCCTTGACCACCCTGGACATAGGCGCAGGGGTGACAGTCTCGGCGACCAGCAGCGTCGGCGACGGCATCGACAACTCCGGCACCATCAACAACGACGGGACTCTGAGCGGCAGCTACAGCGGCGGCTGCTACTGCTTAGCCATCGGCATCAACAACAACGGCGGCACCATCAACAACCTGGGGACTATGACCGGCAGCGCCAGCGAGGGCTACTACGGCATCTACAACAATGGTCTGTCTAACAACGATGGGACGATGAGCAGCAGCTCCTTTTTTGGTTCTTCCAGTCTCAGCAACCCCGGCGCCATCAACGATTACTGCGGCGCCTCCCCGTCGCCTTTTCCCAGCGGCAGCACCGTCAACGCCATCTCCTGCTACACGGCCACCTTCTCCCCGAGCGGCCTCCCCTCAGGGGTCACCTGGGGGGTCACCACGTCCTGGGGCCCCTTCGTGCTGCCCTATCACAGCACCGGGTCCGGGGCCAGCATCGCCGTAGACGCTAACACCGCCCAGGGGTCCCTCAACTTCTCCCTCGACACGCCGGTGACCGCCTCTGGTGTCACCTACGACTGCTCCTTGGGGTGCTCCAGGACGACCACGTTGTCGTTCTCTGCGACCTTCCTCGCCGACTACGTCGTCGCGACCACGACCTCCATCTCCGCGTCCCCGACCTCCGTCAGCTACGGGTCGTCCGTCACCTACTCCGCCACGGTCACCCCCAGCACCGCAACCGGGACCGTGGCCTTCACCGTAGGGTCCACTGCCCTGTGCACGGCGACGCTTACTGGAGGCGCCGGGACCTGCACCGCCACCAACGCGCCGGGGGGCTCCGACACGGTGACGGGGACCTATTCGGGAGACAGCAACGACGGCGCCTCCTCAGGGACGGCTAGCCTCACTGTGAACGCCGTCGGCTCCTCCACCACCGTATCCTGCTCCCCCACTCCAGTCCAGGCCGGCTACTCCACCACCTGCACCGCCACGGTGGCAGGCACTTCGCCCAGCGGGGCCGTGTCATGGTCCACCGCCGGGTTCGGAACCTTCTCCCCGTCGGCTTCGTGCACCCTCTCCTCCGGGGGGTGCTCCGTCACATACACGCCGACGGCTTCGACTTCGCCGGTCACGATAACGGGAGCCTACGGCGGGGACTCTAACAACGCGGCCAGCTCGGCGACCTTCTCCCTCTCGGTCACACCCTCGGCGCCCCCCTATCCTCCCATCCCCTCCTATGCCATGCCTGCAGTCCTCGACTTCAGCACCTATGGGAACCTCTCCCTTACCGCCAACGAGGTCGGGATGATCGGCGGAGGCCAGGTCATCTACAACATCCCCTCCATCAACCAGACCCTCCTGAACGGGGAGCTGACCCAGGGGAACTTCGACCTCTTCCCGAACGCCATGA